>VBDV01000009.1 GCA_005882765.1 Chloroflexota bacterium
GGACTGAACCCCGCGTTCAAGGCGGGCGACCTGATGGTCCTGAGCGACCACATCAACTTCATGGGTGTGAACCCGCTCCGCGGTCCCAACGACGACAGCCTCGGCCCGCGTTTCCCCGACATGGTCGGCACGTATACCGAAGGTCTGCGCAAGCTCGCGCATTCCGTCGACGGCGACCTGCGCGAGGGGATCTACGTCGCCGTCGCGGGACCCAACTTCGAAACGCCGGCGGAGCTGCGCATGCTGCGCGGGTTCGGCGCCGACGCTGTCGGGATGAGCACGGTCCCGGAGGTCCTCGTCGCGCGCCACATGGGAATGGACATCCTCGCGATCAGCACCGTGACCGACATGGCGACGGGCATCCCGGGTCAGATCGAGCACGTGACCCACGAGGCCGTGCTTGAGGTCGCGAATCGCGCCGGCAATCGCCTCGCCGATGTGATCAAAGGTGTGATCGCGAAGATCTAACGCGATGAAAAGCATCCGCGACTTTGGCGTGCTGCCGGAAAACGTGGCGGACGTCAACACGACGAATCTGCAGACCGCGATCGATTGGGCATCGCCGCGCGGCGCTGCGCTCTATGTCGAGCCTGACGCGGAGCCGTATCGCCTGACCGGCGGGGTGATCTTGAAAATGAACGCGTCCCTGATCGGCGCGCACGGTCCAGTGGGGCGGGGGACCAGGCACTCGTCCAAAGCGCAGCCCGTCGGGAGCGTCTTCGCGACCGACGACCTGGGGGAGCCCCTCCTGATCGTGGAGCACGCCACGCAGGTCCGCGGGATCCAGTTCTGGTATCCAAAGCAGACCCTGTCCGATCCGGAGAAGATCATCGCGTACCCTCCGACGATCCAGGCGTCTCGCACGAACAGCGCGCAAGGCGTGACCCTTTCGGCGCTCACGTTCTACGGCGAGTACATCGCGATGGATTTCAACTGCTCGCCGAGCGTGATCTGCGAGCAGCTGGTGATCGAGCACTGTCGTGGGTATCCGCTCTCGGGCGAGTTCGTGCGGATCGACCACTGCTACGACGTCCCGCGCATCGTGCACTGTCACGTGAACCCTGCGAACATGCGTTTCTTCGCGAGCGGGTTTTCAAAGAGGGTGGTCGACGCTGTCGTGGCACGCGGGACATTCGCGTACGCGATCGATCACACCGACAACGCGCAGGTGATCGATGTGTTCACGTTCGGCACGGGCGGCGGGATCCGGCTCGGCGCCGCGAGCTACGGGCAGCTCACCAACTTTGACTTCGATTGCGTGACCGTCGGAATTCACAAGCTCGGGGACCGCGACTTCAACCGGAACTGGCAGATCGCCCAGGGGTCGATAACGGCCAATGCCGGTCCGAGGCTCGCGGACGTGCATCCGGTCATCGTCGAGGGCCAGGGACACACCGCGATCACCAATGTGGAAGCGTTCAGCGGCGACAACCCGGTCGTGACGAACTTCGGAGAGTCGCGGGACTTCTTGCTGGTGCGTGGGGACAAGCGCCTCACGGTGAGCGTGGTCGGCTCGCGGATGCGGAACTACGAGGCCGCGGACCCCATCACGATGGAGAATCCGCAGGCGCTCGTTCGCATGGTCGCGTGCGTGGACAAGCACGAGCGACTGCTGGAGAAAACGATTGGAAAGCCGTAGACCGCATGCGGGTCGTTGAGCTCATCGAGAGAAAGCGCGACGGCGGCAAGCTGACCGCTGACGAGATCGACGCTCTCGTCCAGGGGTACACGAAGGGCGACGTTCCCGATTACCAGATGTCGGCGTTCTGCATGGCCGTGGTGTGGCGCGGGATGGACGCGAAGGAGACCGCCGCGCTGACCGCGTCGATGGTGCGGTCCGGCGAGCGGCTCGACCTCGCGCGTTTCGGTCGTGTCGTCGACAAGCATTCGACCGGCGGGGTCGGCGACAAGACCACGCTCGTCGTAGCGCCGCTCGTCGCGGCGTGCGGCGTGCCCGTCGCCAAGATGAGCGGTCGCGGGCTCGGTTTCTCGGGCGGCACGCTGGATAAGCTCGAGTCCATCCGGGGATACCGCGTCGATCTCTCGACGGCCGAGTTCCTGGCGCAGCTCGAGCGGATCGGGATCGTGGTGACCGGGCAGACCGGCGACCTCGCGCCGGCCGACGGCAAGCTCTACGCCCTCCGCGACACGACCGGCACGGTCCCGGCGATCCCGCTCATCGCCTCGAGTGTGATGTCGAAGAAGATCGCGGCCGGTGCGAACGCGGTCGTGCTCGACGTGAAGGTCGGCAGCGGTGCGTTCATGAAGGACATCGCCTCGGCGCGCGAGCTCGCGCGCGCGATGGTGGCGATCGGCGTCGCGCACGGCCTTGCGGTGACGTGCGAGCTGACCGACATGGAGCAGCCGCTCGGGAACGCGGTGGGCAACAGCCTCGAGATCGCGGAGGCCATCGCGACGCTCCGCGGGCAGGGGCCGGCGGACCTCGTCCAACTCACGCGGGCCGCGGGCGCAGAGATGCTCGTCCGCGGCCGCAAGGCGCGCGACCGGAAGTCGGCAGTCGCGCGCATCGATAGCGCGCTCGCCGACGGGAGCGGCTTCGCCAAGTTTCGCGAGCTCGTCGCGGCGCAGGGCGGGGATATCTCCCAGGTGGACGATCCCGCGAAGCTGCCGCGCGCGCCGCGGGTCGAGACGTTGCGCGCGACGCGAACCGCGTATGTGTCGGCGATCACGGCGGACCAGATCGGCATCGCGTCTGTCCGCCTCGGCGCCGGTCGCGAGAAAAAGGGCGACCCCATCGATCACCGCACCGGCATCGTCCTCCACGCGAAGGTGGGCGATCGCGTCGAACGCGGCCAGCCGTACGCGGACGTTCACGTCTCGGGGAAGCCGGCTGATGCCGACGCCATCGCATTGATCCGTGGGGCTTTCGGCTGGAGCGCCCGCCGCGTGCCGCGACGCCGACTCATCCTCGGCCGGATCGCCAGCCGCTAGGTCCGGTGGCGGAAGGTGATCTCGCGAGTTGCACGAACTCGCTAATCGAATTGCCGCCTCCGCGGGTCTTCTCAATAGAGCACCGCATGGCAGAGTCATGACGCAGGAGCAATGGGAAGAAGTCGCAGAAACCGCCTATCCGCGCGTGTATCGGGCGCTCGTGGCGCTTGGAGCGTCCCCGGAGGACGCTGCGGATGCGCTACAAGACGCGTTCGAGCGAGGGTTGCGCCGGGGTCGCGCGCACCCAATCGACCGACCTGACGCATGGCTTTTCGTTGTAGCGCTCCGGCGCTGGCGCACGCATCGGTGGCGCACGCGGCTTTTCCTTCGGCTCGACTCTCTGGGTGACCAGTCGACCACACCAGCGCCAGGCGAAAACGCGGTCGTACTCATCTCCGAACTGAAACGATTGCCTCGCCGCGAGCGCGAGGTAGTCACCTGCCGCTACATCCTTGGCCTGACGCAGCGTGAGACAGCTGAGACGCTCGGAATGGCCGTCGGAACGGTTGCGGCCGCCACCGTCCACGCGACACGGAAGTTAAGGGGGCGAATCGATGGAACAGTCGCACGACCTGGATCCGAAGCTCCAACAGTTCGCTGACATCGCCGTCGCGGAGATCGCCGTGCCGCCGCTCCGTCGCCGCGCGCCGGCCGCGGCCCCGACACGCCCGCCCCGCGGCACTCTCGTGGTCGTCACGGCGCTGGGTCTTGTGCTCTTTGCGTCCGGGGCGGCCCTTGCAACGGGACTGTTCAGCGAGGTCTTTCGAATCGGCAACGTGTCCGTGGTCGGAAGCCGAACTGTCACCCTTGACGGCGCACGCGTCGCGCAGCTCCCGCTTCCCAGATCACCGCAGCTTGAAGGTGGCTGGAACGTCAAGCAGGTGGAACTCACGCTGACTGAGGGGTGGCGCTCCGTCGATCTCCAGTACGGCCGTGCTGGCTCGCACGGAATGGGCATCGGCGTTTGGTCGGACGGGATCAGCGTGAATCCGACGACCGAGCATATCGAGACCACGACAGTTGACGGTGTGCCGGTCCAGATCGGCACCGCCGGCACTCAGCGCACCGCCCGCTTCAGTCAGGGAAAGGCCACTGTGATCATCCGCGTGTTTGCGGCCGAAGTCGGACAGGAAGATCTGGAGTCACTTGTGAGCGCATGGCTTAAGGAGACACGATGAGTGCTCGGCTATCCGGCCCGCTTCGAACCCGCAGTCTTCTTCGCTCCCTTGCGCTTCGCGGCTTCGACGCTGGCGCGAAGTGCCGCCATCAGGTCGCCCACGGGACTCGCGCTGCCCGTCGGAATCTCCTCCGACGGCTTCGCGGCGGGCTTGCTTCGGAGAAGGTCGAGCAGCTCCTCGCGATATTCGTCAGCGTGCCTTTCGGGGACCCAGCTCGTCGCCATCGCGGTGATGAGCTGCCGGGCGGTCTTGACCTCGCGGTCGGAGATCGCGACGTCGCCGAGTCCGCGGATCAGCTCGGCCGGGCTTCGCACCTCGTCCGCGAAAAACAGCGTCTCTAGCGCGAGCGCGTCGCTCAGCGGGCGGATCGCCACGATGTGCGGCTTGGTGCGGAGGACAAACCGTCCGATCCCGACCATACCCGCGCCCTGCATCGCCCGAAGGAGCAGCGCGTAGGGCTTCTCGGCCCCCATACCCCGTGCGGGTGCGACGTGATAGCTCTTCTCGTAGAAGACGGGGTCGATGTCGGCGAGACTCACGAACTCCTCGATCTCGATCGTCCTGCTCCGCTCGGGAGCGATCGACACGAGCTCGTCGTCGGTGACGGTCACGAGGTCGCCCGTCGGCATCTCGAAGCCCCGCACGATGTCCTCGCGCTCGACGGGCCGGGCCGCCGCGCTCGGTTCGGGCAAGCGCGTTTCGTAATCGCCCTCGATTGGGGTGTCGATTCGGTCCTCCCCCTCGGGCGGCTCTGACCACAGCTCAGGCTCGAATGTCGGCGCGTCCGTGTCCTTCGTCACGCGCTCGTATCGGACGCGTTTGCCCGTGCGCCGGTCGTAGAGGTGAAAACGAACGTCCTTGGGCTCGGTCGCCGGATAGAGCTTCACGGGGATGTTCACGAGCCCGAAGCTGATGCCGCCGGTCCAAACCGCCTGACTCATCGCCTGCCCCCACGCTCCAATCGGGAGCGCCAGACCTGATTCTCTCAGCAAACCGAGCGCCACCGCCTAAACTCGTCCGCGAGTGATCGCTCGAGGCGTCCGCGGCTCCGGACCCGGAGGGATCAACCCGCTCCTCCTCATCGGCCTTCTCCTGCTGCTCTACGGGTGGTTCACCGGCGGGCTCGTGGCGCCCATCCAGCGGGCCGCGCAGGACCCCATCGCGTTCGTCGGATTCGTCGTCGCGATCCTCCTCGGCATCACCGTCCACGAGTTCATGCACGCGTATGCGGCGACGCGCCTCGGCGACGACACCGCGCGCCTCATGGGCCGGCTGAGCCTCAATCCGATGGCCCACCTCGACCCGTTCGGCACCCTCCTGATCGTCCTTGCCGGATTCGGTTACGGGAAGCCGGTGCCGTTCAACGAGTCGCGCCTTCGGTCGGCGCTTGGAGTGAGTGCGGTCGCGCTCGCCGGGCCGTTTGCGAACCTGGTGCTTGCCGCGGTCTGCGCCATTCCGCTCCGCTTTGGCGGTGCGGACCTGCTCGACGGAGCCTACGGAACGGTTCTGCAGGAGATCGTCTTCTACAACTGCATCCTGGCGGTCTTCAACCTCATCCCGATCCCGCCGCTCGACGGCTCGAATGTCGTGTACGGATTGCTGCCTCCGCAGCAGAAGTACACCTGGCGGACGTTCCAGCAATACGGTCCGATGTTGCTGCTTCTGCTTTTCTTCTTCGGCTCGCGCATCCTCACGACGATCGTCTTCCAGCCCGCACTCTTTCTCGCGCGACTCTTCGTGGGGCCGAACTTCTAGATGCTCCACCGGGTGCAGCAGACCGCGCGATACCTGGGTTCGCCCGGAGCCGATGACCGCCATGCGATGGAGACCGCACGCATCCTTCGGCAGCTTGGCGCGGACGAAGAGCTTGTCGTCGCCGGCATCCTTCACGACGCCGCCAAACCCGCGCACACGCTTCTCTGGCATCGCATCGCCGCCGTGCTGCTCGGGATAACACCGCGCGTGCGCACCCGACTCGCCCGTGGCGATTCGACCTTCGCGCGCTATCTCGATCACGCGCGCCGGGGCGCAGAGATGGCACGCGACGACGGTGCGTCGGAGCGCGTGGTGCGTCTCATCGCGCGACATCACCAGCGCCCGGTCACGGACGACGAGATGCTTCTCGCGCGCGCGGACCGGGAGGCCCTGCCGTGATGGAATCGCAGGCGCCGCGTGTGACCGTCG
>VBDV01000033.1 GCA_005882765.1 Chloroflexota bacterium
CGCGCAAATGGGGTACGCGATGCAGACCTGCCGGCTCCTCACCGATCTAGGTGCGCCCGTCCTCGTACTAGCGGAGGCTGGTGACGCGGAACGCGAGCGCATCGCCGGTCGCGTGCGCGCCAGCGATCCGCATTTCTCGGACGACCAGTGGGAGCGCTTTTCCGAGGGTGCGAACGAGATCGCGCGCCGAGCGAAGGAGATGGGCCTCGTGACCGCGTTCCATCCGCATGCCGGGACGTACGTCGAAACGCCGGCCGAGACGAAGGAGCTGCTGCGGCGCACCGACCCGGGGCTCGTCGGACTCTGCCTCGACACCGGACACGTGTACTACGGCGGTGGCGATCCGGTTGCCCTCGCGCGCAGCGATCCCGGGCGCATCCGGCACGTGCACCTGAAGGACGTGTACCGCGATCGCTACGAGCGTGCGTTGGCGCAGAAGCTGGATTTCACCGCCGCTGTCGGCGAGGACGTCTTCGCGCCGGTGGGATCCGGCGCCATCGACATGGCGCTCCTCCTCCGCATCCTGCGCGAGGCGAGGTTCGATGGATGGCTCATCGTCGAACAGGACATCCGCATCGCGCCCGGGTCGGCACGACAGCCGAAGCTCGACGCCGCTACAAGCAGATCGTTCGTCGCGGCGGCGATCGGATGACCCGCGACCGCATCGGTGTCGGCGTCGTGGGCGTCGGCATGATGGGCCGCCGGCACGCTGAGAACGCCGCTCAGTGGATCCCTGGCGCACGCCTCGCAGCGGTCTTCGATGCCGATCGCGCTCTCGCCGCGCGCGTCGGCCGCGACCTCGACGCCGACACGTGCGGATCGCTCGAGGAGCTACTCGGCCGCGACGACATCCTGGTCGTCGTCATCGCGTCGCCCAGAGAGTTCCACGCCGAGCAAGCGGTCGCGGCTCTCTCCCGTGGCAGGGACGTGTTGCTTGAGAAACCGATGGGGCTCTCGCTCGCCGACTGCGATCGCGTCCTCGCCACGGCGGAGCGCGGATCGGCCCGGCTTCAGATCGGCTTCATGCGGCGCTATGACCCTGCGTACGCCGAAGCAAAACGACTCGTCGTCTCCGGCGTGCTCGGCGAACCGCTCCTCGTCCGGGCGGTCCATCGCGACCGCGAGGCGCCGGACCTGCCCGAATCGCGCGGCGTCACGGACATGATGCTCGAGTCGACGATCCACGACTTCGACCTCTCTCGGTTCCTCCTCGGCGACGACATCGCGAGTGTCACGACGACGGCTGCCGTGCTCTGTCACACGCGCGGCGCGCACGGACACGCGCCGAATGCCGCGCTGAACGCGGTGCGGTTCGCGGGTGGGGCGCTCGCGGACATCGAGACGTACTGGGGAGCGCGGTACGCGTACGACGTTCGAACAGAGATCGTCTGCGCCAACGGCGCCGTGCTGATCGGGCATCAGCAGCGCAGCCGACTCGCCGTCTACACGCCGGCCGGCGCGACGCACGACCTGTTTCCGGGGTTCCTCGAGCGATTCGCCGAGGCCTACCGCGCGGAGCTTGCGGACTTTATCGACGGCGCCCTCGAGCGCCGCCCCCCGGCGGTCACCGGACGGGATGGTCGAGCAGCCGTCGCAGCCGCGCTCGCTGGAGTCGCGTCGTTCGAGAGTGGTCGACCAGCGGACGTCGCGGCGTAGGACCGCGTGCTGAAACGTCAGGCGTGCTGCGCGAGCCACCCCACCAGGCGTTCGCGGCAGAAGCGCTCGCGCTCCGGCAGCTCGTTCGAGCGGTACCAGACGATGCCCGCGAGGAGCAGGTAGATCTCGTAGATCTCGGCGCGACGACGGCTCGCGTCGTCCTCGACGCGCGCGTACGAATCGCGGAACGGCGCGATCATCGCCGGACAGGCGGGCAGCGTCCAGCTCTCGATGCGTACGAGGTCGAGCAGCGGATCGCGGCCGCGCGCGCGCTCGAAATCGAGGAACGCGACGAAGTGCCAGCCGTCGGATCGCCGCTGGAGCAGCAGGTTGGCGAGGTTCAAGTCGTCATGCGTGAGACGTCGCTCGACGCCTTCGAGGGAGCTGCGCCGCTCTTCGTAATGCTGGATCACGGTCTCGTGTGATCCCTGATCGAGCGCGTCGAGGAAGCGGCACTCCGCGGCGCGCGTGCGGAGCCGGTCGTCGAGCTCGGTCGACCACGGCATCGGCGTGTCGACGTACTCGACGCGATGCATCACCCGAAGGCCCGCCCCGAGCTCCTCGCCAACCCGGTGTTGGTCGGTGAAGGAGAGCGCGCTGAGCGAGCGCGCGGCATCCTCGCCTGAAATGAAGTCCTGGATGTAATAGGGAACGTCGAGCGTGCGCTTCTCGACGTCGTACCAGCGCACCGCCGGGTGGGGGACGTGTTTCTCCTGCAGGAGCTCGGCGAGGTGCAGGAACCGGCGCATCCGGCCCGGATGCGGGCGGCGGTGGACCTTGAAGAGGAATTGCTCCCCGCCGGGTGTCGTGAGCAGGTACGCGTGATGCGAGCGCCCGCGCGGCCAGGACTCGACGCGAACGCGGGCGAGCGCGCCGCCCGAGATCTCATCGGCCGCCTGAGCCACCTCGTCCTGCGATGGCGGGACGGTGAGCGTGCGCATGGCGGCGACGAATCTAGCGGCGCGGGCCCCTACGCGCAGAGAGTCAATGCGAGCTGCGCGGCGACCTGAGCGTTGGCACGCAGGAGCGCGATGTTCGCGTCGAGCGCGCGGTAGTTCGTAGCCTCGCCGAGTGCGCGCAACAGATACGGGGTGAGGTCGGCGCCACGGATGCCGTCGCGGTCGGATGCGGCGATCGCTGCGCGGACCTGGTCCTCGACCTCGTCTCGTTCGAGCGCGGATTCGGCGGGCACGGGTACGCAGAGGAGCATGCCCGCGCCGCGCGCGAGCTGCTCCGTCGCGATGCGTGCCGCGCCGAGGGCGTCGTTGACGCGGTACTGCAGCCGAAGGCCGCTCGACCGTACGTAGAACGCGGGAAACTCGTCGGTGCCGTACCCGAGGACGGGTACGCCGAGCGTCTCGAGCCGCTCCAAGGTCAGGGCAAGGTCGAGCACGAACTTTGCGCCGGCGCTCACCACCACGACCGCGTGCCGGGCGATCGCCTCGAGGTCCGCGGACTCATCGAAGCTCTGCTCGGCCCCGCGGTGGACCCCGCCGATGCCGCCGGTCGCCAGGACCTGGATGCCGGCGGCCGCCGCGATCTCGACGGTGGCGGCGACGGTCGTTCCGCCGAGCGAACGCGCGGCCAGGACGGGCGCGATGTCGCGGATCGAGACCTTGGCCACCCCGGTCTCGTTCGCGAGCCGCTCGAGAAGCACATCGCCCGCGCCGACGACCGCGACACCGTCGTGCAGCGCGATCGTTGCGGGCACCACCCCGAGTGCGCGGATCTCCGTCTCGAGCGCCCTCGCGGTGGTCAGGTTGCGCGGGCGCGGCAACCCGTGCGCGATGACGGTCGATTCGAGCGCGACCACCGGCGCATTTGCTTCGAGCGCTTTCGCGACCTCGGGTGCGACCGAGAGCTTCATCGCCGGCCCGAGGCGTGACCCTGCTCGCCGCTTGCTCCCGCGAGGAGCTCGACGGCATGGGGGACGACCGGCAGCAGGACCTCGAGCGATTCCCGGACTGCGCGTGGCGAGCCGGGGAGGTTCACGACGAGCGCCGACCCCACCGCGCCTGCGACGCCGCGCGAGAGCATCCCGTGCGGGGTCTTCTCGAGCGACTTCGCGCGCAGGGCCTCGGCGATCCCAGGGATCTCGCGATCGATCACGCGCCGCGTCGCTTCCGGCGTGACGTCATTCGGCGAGAGGCCGGTGCCCCCGGTCGTGAGGACGACGTTGGCGCCGGCCCGCACCGCGCCGAGGATCGCGGTGGCCACGCGTTCCACATCGTCCGGCACAACAGACTCGTGGACGACTTCGGCTCCCGCGGCCACGAGAGCCTCGCGCATGGCGGGGCCGCTCTCGTCGGCACGTTCGCCGGCCGCGCCCCTCGTGCTCACGGTGATGATCCCCGCGCGGAGAGTCACGAAGCTCGGTACGTCCCCGACTTTCCACCGGTCTTCTCGACGAGACGCACATCCGTCAGGATCGCTCCGCGCTCGACGGACTTGAGCATGTCGTAGAGCGTGAGCCCGGCGACCGAGACCGCGGTGAGCGCTTCCATCTCCACGCCGGTCCGCGCGCTCGTGGCGACCGTCGCCTCGATCTCGATCGCCTCCTTACCGAGGACGAGCTCGACCGAGGCGTGCGTGAGCGGCAGCGGGTGGGTGAGTGGAATGAGGTCGCTCGTGCGTTTCGCGGCCATGATCCCCGCGAGGCGCGCGGCCGCGAGCACGTCGCCTTTCGGCGTCGCACCGTCGCGCACGAGAGCGATCGTCGAGGCCGACACGCGGAGGAGCCCGCGCGCGACGGCGCGCCGCTCGGTCACCGCCTTCGCGCCGACGTCGACCATGCGAGCGGCACCCTTGCGGTCGAGGTGCGTGAGCTTTTTTCTTGCGGTCATCTTGCTCAATCTCGCGGCCAGGGGCAGGGGCCCCTGGGCGCAGAGCGACCCGCGGAGAAATGCTCACGCTGCTGTTTTCGCTCGTCGCGACTGAATCGCTCCTCGCTCATCTTGTCGCTTCCGGCTGCTCCGTCAGGATCACGTCGACGACCTCGCCCTTCTCGAAGCGCGATGGCCCGACCGGCAGATCGATGAGGCAGTTCGCAAGCGACATCGAGCGAAGGATTCCCGAGCCCTGCGGTCCGGTGAGCCGGACGGTGCCCCCCTCTGGGTCGTGAATGCCACGAGCGAAGAAGCGAAGCGATCCCAACTTGTCGACGGGCTCGTCCAGTCGCGCCTTGGCCCTCGGCCGCGCGACGTTCGCGCGTCCCTGCATCCGAAGCAGCGCCGGGCGGACGAAGAGCTCGAACGTCACGAGGGCGGACACGGTGTTGCCCGGCAGTCCGAAGATCGGCACACGACGGTCGCCGTCTGTCAGCTCGCCGAACGCGAGGGGACGTCCCGGACGGATGGCGATCGCCCAGAAGTCGATCGTTCCGAGCTCGGCGAGGACCGGCTTCAGATGGTCATGATCGCCGACCGAGACCCCGCCGCTTGTCACGATCGCGTCCGCCGCGAGCCCCTCGCGCAGCGCTGTCCGCAACGCGTCGGGCGAATCGGGGACGATGCCACGGACCCACGCCTCGGCGCCGGCCGCGCGGACCGCCGACGCGAGCGTGTAGCGATTTGAGTCGCGGATCTGTCCGCGCTCGAGTGGCGCGTCGAGGTCAACGATCTCATCGCCCGTCGAGAACACCGCAACCCGCGGACGCTTGCGCACCCGGACGCGAGCGCGCCCGACCGATGCGAGAAGACCGATCTCGGCGGCGCGCAGGACGGTCCCCGCCTCGAGGACGCGCTCGCCTTTCCTCAGATCCTCGCCGGCCTGACGGATGGACATCCCCTTCGGGGTCGCGGCCCCGATCGTGACGACGTCGCTCGCATTGTCGGTGTCCTCGACCCGGACCACGGTGTCCGCGCCATCGGGCATCGGCGCGCCGGTCATGATGCGCATCGCTTCGCCGGGTCCGACCTCCCGATCGGGGAAGCCTCCCGCCGCAACCTCGCCGACCACCCGCAGCTCGACCGGAGCCGACGCGACGTCATCACCGCGAACCGCGTACCCATCCATTGCGGAGTTGCGAAATGGCGGCACGTCGCGGTCGGCCGCGATGTCCTCGGCGAGCACGAGGCCGAGCGCATCGAGGAGCGGTGTCTGGACCGCGGGAACCCGCGGTACTCCATCAAGGATGCGCGCGAGCGCGTCGTCGGCGCTCATGAGGTTCGGCGCGGGCCTCGCGCTCGTCGCGCTCTTCGGCATGGCGCGAGTTTAGGCCGGGTAGACGCCGATCTCGGTTGCCTTCACGCTGACCCAGACCTCGCCGCCCTCGGCGAGATCGAGGTCGTGAACCGCGGCCGGCGTGACCTCGGCGACGATCGACATCTCGCCTTCGACACCCACGCGTACGCGGTCGCCCTGAAAGTCGAGCGCCGACGCACGACCGCGCCAGACGTTTCGCGGTGAGCCTTCCGGGCGCGTGCGATGGAGCGCGACAGCGCGCGGATGGATCGTGGCGAAGACCTCGCCCTCGACCCCGTCGGCAGATTGGACCACGGCGCCTCCGACCAACGCGACGTGCCCGGCTGTCGCGACTCCCCGAAAGAGGTTCACGCCGACAAGATCGGCGACGTATCGCGACCGTGGCCGCTGCGTGACTTCGGCTGCAGAACCCGTTTGAACGACACGACCGCCTTCGAGGATCACCAGACGGTCGGCGAGTGCGACGGCTTCGAGCGGATCGTGGGTGACGACGATGCGGATCCCGGCGAACGACCCGAGGTGGCGCCGTAGGTCACGCCGGACCGATCCGCGCGCGGACGCGTCGAGCGCCGCCAGCGGCTCGTCGAGCAGAAGCACGCGCGGGTCGATGGCCAGAGCTCGTGCGAGCGCGACGCGTTGCGCCTGGCCGCCGGAAAGACCCCGCGGTTTCGACTCCCCGTAGTCGCCGAGGCCCAGCCGATCGAGCCAGGATGCCGCCCGCACCCGCGCCTCGGGCCCCGAAGCCCCGCGCGCGCGAAGGCCGAACGCGACGTTCTCGAGCGCGGTGAGGTGGGGAAACAGCAGGTAGTCCTGGAAGACCACGCCGATCGGCCGGCGTTCCGGCGGCACACGGAAGCCGCGCGACGCATCTTCGAGGACGACGTCGTCGAGCTCGACACGTCCGCGGTCCAGCGCGACGAGTCCCGCGACCGCACGAAGAAACGTTGTCTTACCAGCGCCGTTCGGCCCGAGCAGAGCCACGATCTCCCCGGGCGCGGCGTCGACCGCGACGTCAAGGTCGAGCGTGCCGAGCCGAACCGCGACTCTGGCCGTCAACATCAGAACGCGCGCAGGTACCGGTCGCGCATGACGACGAGGATCGCGAGCGCCACCGCGAGCAGGACGAGGCTCAGCATGATCGCGACCTCGGGACGCGTCTCGAGGGCGATGTACACGGCGAGCGGAAGGGTCTGCGTGGTCCCCGGAAGGTTCCCCGCGAACGTGATCGTCGCCCCGAACTCTCCGAGGGCTCGTGCCCAGGACAGCACGGCACCGGCGAAGACCGACGGTGCGATCAGCGGCAAGGTCACCCTCCGGAACACGAGCCACCGGCCTGCGCCGAGGGTCCGCGCGGCGTCTTCATACCGCCGATCCATCGACCGCAGCCCGGCCTCCACCGTGAGGACGAGGAAAGGCATCGCCACGAACGTTGCCGCGAGGATCGCCCCGAAAGTCGTGAAGGGGACGCGGATACCTATCGCCTCGAGTACGGGACCAAAGAGGCCGCGCCGTCCGAACAGAGCCGTCGCTGCGAGGGAGACGACGAACGAGAGTCGCAGCGCGGTCAGCGCCTCGGTCGTGGTGAGATCGCTGATGGCCGTCTGCCAGGGCGCCCTCGCGAGAAGCCCGACGAGCGGCAGGACGAAGAAGCCGACCGCAACGATCGCGAGCGTCGCTATGAGAATCGGCGGGCGCTCGGGTCTCACGGCCGCGAGAAACCAAAGTCCCCGAGCGCTTGCTGCCCCGCGGGCGAGGTGACGTAGTCTGATCGGGTAGTGCGCTATGACCTGGTGCTGATCCGGTATGTCCACTCCCGTCACGCGAGCTCCGGCGGACTTGACGTCGCTCACGTAGACGATCCCCGCGTCTGCCTCACCCAGGATCACTTTGTTCAGCACCGCGCGGACGTCGATCTCCTGGCTCACCGGATTCGCCGCGACGCCGGCCTTGGCCAGCGCTTGGAGCGCGTACTGCCCCGCGGGTACGGACGGCGCCGCGATCACTAGGACCACATCCCGGCGCGCGAGGTCGGCGAGGGTAGAGACCTTCTTCGGATTGCCGGCCGCTACCGCGATCTCGAGCCGATTGCTGGCAAATTCGGTGGGAGCCCCGTTGGCCAGGCTCGCGTTGACGATCTTCTGCATGTTGATCTCGTCGGCGGACGCGAATACATCCGCAGGCGCGCCGTTCGTGATCTGCGTCGCGAGGGTAGAGGACGAGCCGAAGTTGAGATTGATTCGCGCGTCCGGGTTCGCCTCTCTCAGCTCGTTCCCGATCCTTCCGAAGGCGTCGACGAGCGAAGAGGCCGCGAAGACCGTCACCTCGCCGGCGAGTGGCGCATCGACGCCCGTCGAGCTCTGAGAGCACGCGCCAACTACGAAGGTCGCCGCGAGGCCAAGCGCGAAGACCGCGCGCAGGTTAGGTCGAGCCACGAGTGCGCTGCGCGATCTCGACCACCACGTTCGTTGCCTTCACCACGCACACGACCGCGGCGCCAGGCGCCAGGGCCAGCTCGGTCGCGGCCTCCGCCGTCATGAGGCTCACGAGTCGGTGCGGCCCCGCCTGGACCTCGACGACGGCCGCGACGCGGTCCTTTTCGACGCGGGTTACGACTCCGGGAAAGCGATTCCGCGCGGATTGGGCGACGGTCCTCTGATCGCGCTTTCGCCTCTTTGCCTGCAATCGGCGGACATCGGCGAGGCTCACGAGGCGCTGTCCGCCGCGCGACCTACGTACCGGCAGTCGGCCCTCGGCTTCCCAGCGCCGCAGCGTGTCGACTGATACCCCGAGAAGCTCCGCCGCTTCGCCAACTCGCAGCGCCGAATTCCTATGTTTATTGACGGCTTTGACCACGGTTACCTAGATATTCTAGGCAGGCTCCGCAATGACGCTGTATTAGGCGGCGTCGCGTCGATCGCCATCCATCGAAAGGGCCTCCTCCGCGCGTCGAAGCAGCACGGTGGTCGTCGCCAGCTCCTCGGTCCACGCGGCCGCGCCGGCCCTAACGTGCCACCGGGCGTTTCCGAAGGCGCGGACGGTGGAGGTCATCGTGCGCATGAGCTCGTCGAGTCGGGACCGGACGAGCGCCGCGAGCCGCTCTCCCCGATCGGTGTCGCGCCCGACTGGGGCGATCGCCGCTACGCCGCACTCGCCGTAGCGGTAGGCGGAGACGTCGCCGCCGAACAAAGTCGCTGTCGCTCCCAGCGTCGCGCGGATCGCGCGATGGACCATCGCACGGCGGGTGGCCTCGCCAACCGCATCGACATCGACTTGGGCAAGCACGACGGCGAAGGCCGGGCCCCCATCGCGGGCGGCAGCGATCCGCTCGCGTACCGACGCTACGAGGACACGATCGAGATAGGCCTCGGCGACCGGACGCTCGCGAGGCGGCGGCACCTCTGCGACGATCGGAAACGGTCGTGGCTCGGTGTTTCCCAGGAGCCGGACGAGCGTCGGCAGCATGGTCGACCATCGTTCGCGCTCCGCGGTTCGTTCGGCTGCGCCGAGCGCCGTGAGGCAGACCGTCGCCGCGGCAGCCGGTGCGAGATAGCCGCCCTCGATCAGGGACTGCAGCGCGCGACCGAACGCGCCCGAGGCAAAGGGCAGCCGCTCCGCCGCGATCGCGGCAAGGAGCGCCGCCGGCCGAGCCGGACCCGAGACGAGGCTTTCCAAGAGATACAGACGGAAGAACGCGGTCGCGAGGCCGGTCGAGCTGGGGCGGACCATCTCCCCTCCGAAGGCACAAGAAAGAGCGACTCCCCCTTGAGATGGCCCGTCACGTGCCATGAAGCGCGGCGATGGGCGCACCGGAGCGCGCGGTCCTGATCGTCAACCCCGCGGCCGGCCAGCGGCACGCCGAGGACGGCGACCTCGCGGACTGCGTCCGCCTGCTCACCGCCGCGGGCTTTGATATCGATCGTCGCCAGACCGGTACAGAGGGCCCGACCTCAGCCGACCTCGCGAAGAGCGCGCTCGCCGAGGGCTTTCGTGTGGTCCTCGTCGCCGGCGGCGACGGCACGGTCGCGCCGGCCGCGATCGCTCTCCTAGGCACCGACGCGACGCTGGGAATCCTTCCGTTCGGAAGCTACATGAATATCGCGAACGGCCTCGGGATCCCGCTCAAGCCGATCGACGCCGCGCGGGTCATCGCCGAGCGAAAGGTAAAGCGTTCGGACGTCGGCGAGGTCGCGGGAAAGGTGTTCTTCGAAACGTGCGGCATCGGGATCGACGCGGACATGTTCGGCGCCGCGCGACTGGCGGAGCGGGGACGGTGGGGGCCCGCGTTCCGGCGCATCGTGCGCTGGGCCACGGCGAGCTCGCATCGCGTTGACATCACCGTCGACGGAAAGACAGAGCGCCATCGTGTGCTTCAGATCCTCGTCGTCAACAGCCCGTACTACGGGTGGGCGCTGCCAGTCGTGCCGAAGGCGGACATGACCGACGGCCTGCTCGACGTGGCGATCTTCCCGCGAAAAGGAAGGCTCGACCTCTTCAGATGGATGGCGACCATCTGGCACACCGGCCGTCCCGGCAGGCCGCCCCGAGTGCTGCGTGGAAAAGTCATCGAGATCGCGTCGTCCGAGGCCCTTCCGGTCCACGCCGACGGTCAGATCGCGGGCAGGCTTCCTGTCACCGTGCGGTGCTGCGAAGGCGCGCTACGCGTGTTCGCATGAACTTGCGGCCGATGTCGACCCACGTGCGCACGTGGATCGCGAAGCCGGAGAGCGTTCCTGTCACCTTGCCCTCCCGGAGCGCGACCAGCAGCTCCTCCGGCCCGACGAACGGCGCGACGTCGACGTAGGCCCGCCCGATCTCGATCGAGCGGTGCGAATCGCTGCCGACACCGCCGGGGAGGTCATGCACGCGCGCGAATTCGAGGGCCCGCACGTTGCTCGACGATGCGACCTCGCGGGCGTTGAATACCTCCACAACGTCGAGCATCGGCGCGACGCGCTCGAGGACCGGCCGGCGAAGGTGCCGGCGCCGGTTCCGGCTGAAGGGATGAGGGACATACGCGAGGCCGCCCTGCTCGTGGATCAGGTCGATGGTGTGATCGGCGGTGAGACCCGGCGCGACCCTCTTCTCGAGGTAGAGGCCAACGAGCTCTCCGTCGGCGGTCGTGATTTCTTCTCCAACGATGACCTGAAGACCAGTGTTCATCTCGCGAAGCCGAAGTCCACCCTCGATCGTGTCGTGATCGGTGATGCAGACCGCGCCGAGCTCCGCCTTCCGAGCGAGCTCGGCGAAGCTTGCGAGAGCGACCCGGCTGTCGCGCGAATACTCGGTGTGCATGTGCATGTCGAGCCGTATGCGATCCATGAAGCGCGTGTGCGGCAGTTCGCGTGCCGCCAGGATTTCAGGCCCGACCCGGCTCTATCGTGTCGTCCCCGGCGAACGCGAGGATGTCAATCACCTTGCGAACGTCGTCGCTCTGTGCCGGGTCCTTCGCTGCGTCGCCCATCAAGAGCATCGCCCAGGAGGCCGTTTTCGCGTCGAGCGCCGGGCGCCGAATCTTGCGCGACTCGCGAGCCCGCGCGAGCGCGGCCACCAGCCGTTCATGCGTCTCTTTCCGCAGATCGCGTCCGAAATCGCGAAGCCGGCCGTCGGTCTCACACCCTTCGATCATCGCTCGCAATAACGCGGGGTCAGATCCCGCAAGGACACGGGAAACCTCGGATGCGAGGTCGCCGGGCGGCTTCGCCGCGAGCGCATCGAACGCGCTCACGCGGTACTGGTGTTCGTCGTCCATCAGAAGTCGCATCAGGTCGGATTTGTCCGGAAACTGCTGGTAGAAGGTGCCGATGCCCACGCCTGCCGCCCGACAGATCTCGTGGACGCTGGCCCCGTAGCCGGTCTGGCTGAACGCGGTCCGCCCGGCGGCTAGGAGCCGTGCGCGCTTTTCTGCAGGGCGCCTCTGCGAGCGTCCGGTGAGTCGTTCGGCCAATGGTTCAAATGTGTAGGGACCGAACGTAGCGCGCAACCTCCGTGTTGCCCCGTTCATTTGTAGGGGAGTCGCGCCCGTGCAACGGCAGTTTTGGAAGGGGAGCGCAGACTCGCACTATGGGGGGCGAAGTGGTGGCCCGGTCGGCCATCGATCAACAGCGCGCCGGCATCGCCGTCGTGGACTCCGACGGCACCGTCACGTGGACCGACGAAGCGTGGGCTGCCGATGACGGCGAAGCCAGCCTCCCGCGAGTGCCAATTGGCGCAAATCTTCTCGAGGCCTATCGCGAGTACTCCGACCCGAGAGCGCAGGCGATCGCCAACGCGATCGCGGCCGTCCTCGAGGGAAAGGTGACCTATTTCGAAATCGAGCACCGCTCGGACCCTGACAGCCCCTCTTTTCTCACGTCGGTGGCGGCCCTTCGCGGCAGCGGTGCCGGCGCGGTGGTGATCGACAAAGTCGTCGGTGGACGCGAGCCGTCTGAGCGTCATCGACCGACGGTGGTAAGGGCTAGCGGAGGGGCGCCCTTCGGCCACGAAGGCGAACGGCTCACGCCGCGAGAGCGCGAAGTGCTCGATCTGATGGCGATGGGGCTCGACAACCGGGCGATCGCAGCGAAGCTACGGATCGAGTACACGACCGTTCGCGGCCACGTCCGGGCTGTGATCGAGAAGCTCGGGGCGCGCTCGCGCCTGGAGGCGGTCGCTCGTGCGTATCGGAACGGCTGGGTGCCGAAGGGGTGAGTATCGGAAGAGACGAGCGCGCCGCACCGGTGTACCCGGTTCCGAGTCACGTCTGCCTTCTCCATCATGGCGAAGCGGAGATGCGGCCCGCGGTTCTGGAGTTCATGCGGGAGGCGGTGGATCGTCCGAACGAAGCCCTCCTCTGTTTCGGCGAGCCCGGCGTGGGCGAACGCCTGTTGCGCGACCTCGAAGCGCACATGGGTCACGAGTTCACCGCCGATCGCCGAGCGGGCCGAATCATGGTCGGTGAGGCCCACTCGGACGTGGACCAGCAGCTCGAGAACTTCATCGCCCCGCTCGAAGAGCTCCGCGCGCGTGGATTCGCGCTCGTGCGGTTCGTCGGCGTCGTCGCCTGGGACGTTCGGCATTTCCCGCCACCAGAGGATTTCCTCTGGTTCGAGTCGAAGATGAACGAGGTCATCGCCGAATTACCGGTGGTCGGCCTCTGCCCCTATGACCTCGCGCGCATACCAGCTCGGGGGATCGCGTACGGGGCCCTCGAGACCCACCCCTTCGTGCTGTGCGACGGGGTCCTGCGCGAGAACCCGCAGTTCATACCGCCGGATCGTTACGTGCGCGAACGATTGCTGCGGCTCCCGTGGCTACAGGGCGAAGGTCTCAGTTAACCGAGCTTCGGCAGACCGTCGAGCGCGTGGCCGATGTACCCGAATGCGATGAAGCCGAACACAGCCAGACAGACGAAGAAGGCGAAGATCCAGAACAGGAACGCCGTGTTCCGGACGTGGGTGCTGTCGTCCCTAACGCGTTTCGCCTGTTACTTCTCCTCCATCGACTTCGCGATGGCTGCGAGGAACTCCTTGTTCGTCTTGGTCTTGCCGAGACGCTGCAGGAGAAGCTCGGTGCCTTCGATCTGGCCAACGGCTGACAGCATCTTTCGGAGCAGGATGACCTGTCGCATGACCTCGGGGGCGAGCAGCATCTCCTCGCGGCGGGTGCCCGACGCCGGGATGTTGATGGCGGGGAAGGTGCGCCGCTCCTGGAGCTTGCGGTCCAGGATCATCTCCGAGTTGCCGGTCCCCTTGAACTCCTCGTAGATCACGTCGTCCATGCGGGACCCGGTGTCGACGAGGCACGTCGCGAAGATCGAGAGCGATCCGCCGCCTTCGATGTTTCGCGCGGCGCCGAAGAAACGCTTGGGCGGGTAGAGCGCGACGGGATCCATGCCACCGGACAGCGTCCGGCCGGACGGCGGAACCGCGAGGTTATACGCCCGCGCGAGACGGGTGATCGAGTCGAGGAGAATGACCACGTCGCGGCCGGTCTCGACGAGGCGCTTGGCGCGCTCGAGGGCGAGCTCCGCGACGCGCGTGTGGTTCTCGGTCGGCTCATCGAACGTGGACGAGAACACTTCGCCTTTGATGGATCGGCGAATGTCCGTCACTTCCTCGGGTCGCTCGCCGACGAGGACGACCATGATGTGGACGTCCTGGTGATTTCCAGAGATGCCGTTTGCGATGTCCTTCAGCAGCTGCGTCTTGCCGGCCTTCGGCGGCGACACGATGAGCGCGCGCTGCCCGTAGCCGAGGGGATTTACGAGGTTGATGAGGCGCTGGCTGAGGTTCGCGCTGTCGACCTCGAGGTCGAACATCTCGTCCGGAAAGACCGGGACAAGGTTCTCGAACACGGGTCGGCGCTTTGCCTGCTCTGGGTCGATGCCGTTGACCGCTTCGACGCGCAGCAGGCTGAAGTATTTCTCGCTGTCCTTCGGCGGTCTCGTTTGACCGGTGATGAAGTCGCCGGTGCGAAGACCGAGACGGCGGACCTGGCTCGAGCCGACATACACGTCCTCGGGTGAGGGCAGGAGCGAGCGGCGCCGGAGGAAGCCGAAACCGTCTTCGACGATCTCAAGGATGCCCTGCGCGAATATCGCGCCCTGCGCCTCGGTCTGGGCTTGCAGGATGCGGGTGATGAGGTCTTGCTGGCCGAGCCCGGCCGCGCCATCGACGTTGAATTCTTTGGCGATCTCGGTGAGCTCTTTGGGCTTCTTTTCGTTGAGCTCGGTGATCGTGTAGTACTTGCGACTTGGTGCGGGAGGCGGAGCCTCGCGCCGTGTGGCCGTCGCTGTGGCGGTGCCTCCGTTCGTGGTGGGACCGTTCGTGGCGGGGCCGTTCGACGCGTTTGTGGCGGGGGTGTCTTTGGTCGTGGGTGTCTCCGATGGGGTGGGTTCTGGATTGTCCAAGCGGTGTGTTCGCTCCTTAGTTTGCCTGCGGCCTTGTCGCCCAGGTCTCTGGCTTCGTGGGTCCGGTGGGCGCATTAGATGCGCGCGCATCCGGCTGGTGAGAAGGGGAAAGGTTGCTTAAGACAGTATACAGCGGCATGCCGACGCTCACCACGGGGCAGATTGCCGACCTGACTCTGCTCTCGCGGGACATCCACGGACATCCCGAGCTCGCGTACCAGGAGCGCCACGCGCAGGCGGCGATCGTCGCATTCCTCGAGCGCGCCGGCCACCGCGTCGAGCGGGACATCGGCGGGCTGGAGACGGCATTTCGCACGCGAGTGGGTCCGGCGACCGGTCCAGCCGTCGCTCTGCTCGCCGAGTACGACGCGCTCCCTGAGGTGGGGCACGGCTGCGGTCACAACCTGATAGCGATCAGCAACGTCGGGGCCTATCTGATCGCGGCGGCGAATGCGGCGCGGCTAGAAGTGGCCGTCGAGCTCATCGGCACGCCGGCCGAAGAGAACGGCGGCGGCAAGATCGATCTGTTACGAAAGGGCGTCTTCGATCGCACCGTGGCCGCTCTCTCCTCTCACCCCGCTGGGCAGGGTGGGTGGGCGGTGAGCGGCACGGGTCTCGGCGTGGTCGGAAAGCGCGTGACCTTCACAGGCGTTGCGGCGCATGCCGGCTCGGCGCCCGAGAAGGGACGAAACGCGCTCAATGCCGTGATCCGCTTCTTCGTCGGCATCGACGGGTGGCGCCAACAGCTCGAGGTCGACTCACGCGTGCATGGCTACATCAGCGACGGCGGGAAGGCGATGAACGTCGTGCCAGCGCGAGCCGAAGCGATCTTCGGGCTTCGCGCGAAGGAGCGCGCGACGCTCGACGGCATGGTCCAGCGTTTCGGGGAGATCGCGAAAGGCGCGGCCCTTCTCACGGGTACAAACGTCGAGATCGCCGAATATCTTCCCTACTACGAGCCGGTGAAGGCAAATCTGGTGCTCGGCGACGTCATCGCTGCCGAGCTCGCGACCCACGGCGTGACACCGGAGCGCGGCATCCTGGTCACCGCATCGACGGATCTCGGCAACGTCTCGACCAAAGTACCGACGGATTGGGTGCGCTTCCCGGTCAGTGCGAAGCCGGTCCCAGGGCACTCGGTCGAGATGCGCGACGCCAGCATCAGTGACCTCGCGCACCACAACGCGATGATCACCGCAGAGGCGCTCGGGTCGACCGCCGTCCGGATCGCGACGGATAAGGCGCTGCGGGAGAGGATCGCCGCATGAACGACACGCTCCGCGGCGACCTGATCAAGCTCTCGCGGGAGATCAACGCCGACCCGGAGCTCGCGTACAAGGAGGAGCGCGCGGTCGGCCGCATCACCGCGCTGCTCGAAAAGAACGGCCACCAGGTCGAGCGGAATCTCGGCGGTCTCCCGACCGCATTCCGCGCGCGGGTCGGCCCGCCGGGGCCTGCGGTCGCGCTCCTCGCCGAGTACGACGCCCTTCCCGACGTGGGACACGGCTGCGGTCACAACCTCATCTCGATGACGATCGTCGGCGCGTTCCTCACGGCCGCCGCCGGAGCGAACGACCTCGAGACCGGCATCGAGCTCGTGGGTACGCCGGCGGAGGAGAGCGGCGGCGGGAAGATCGACCTGCTCGACAAAGGCGTATTCAAGAACACCGTGGCGGCGCTCTTCTCTCATCCTGGCGCCGGCGGACACTGGAGCGTGAGCGAGAGGCTTCTCGGGATCTCGGTGAAGCGGGTCATCTACGAAGGCCTCGCATCGCACGCCGCCGTCTCACCCGAGAAAGGCCGCAACGCGCTGACCGCGCTCATCGCGCTCTTCGTCGCCGTCGACGGTTGGCGCCAGCACCTTCCGTCCACGGCACGGGTGCACGGGATCGTTCGTGAGGGCGGGGTCGCCTCGAACATCATCCCGTCGCGGGCGGTGGGGGACTTCGGCATCCGCGCGGCGGAGATGAACGCACTGAAAGAAATGGTCGAGATGTTCGAGAACATGGCGAAAGGCGCGGCGCTCCAGACCGGCACGAGGGTCAAGATCGAGGAGGAGATGCGGCCGTATCTTCCGGTCGAGGCGAACCCGATCCTCGGTGAGGCCCTGGCGCGGGAGCTTGTCCGCCACGGCAAATCGCCGTCCCGCGGGCACCTGGTGACCGCTTCCGGCGATATTGGGAATGTGTCGCAGAAAGTGCCCACCGACTACATCGGCTTTCCGGTCAGCGCCGAGGAGATCCCCGGACACTCACATCGCATGCGGGAGGCGTCGGTGAGCGACTACGCCCACGAGAGCGCGTTCGTCGTCATCGATGCACTCGCAGCGACGGCGCTCAAGGTCGCGACGGACAAGACCTTCCGCGAGTCGCTCCGGAAGTGACGAGCGATGTGAGCTCGCGCAATCGCGCGTCGCGCGATCGGCTGGCGGCGGTGATCGCGCGTCTCGGTGGCCGGAGCGTCGAGCTGCCGGGCGGCTGGACTGCGGCAGGTCTCCTCGCGCATCTCGCATTCTGGGACGCGTTCGGCGCGGCTCGGCTCGAGAAGTTCGCTCGCGATCGGCAACCGATGGAGTTCGGAAGCGACGCCTTGACCGAGTTGATAAACGCGGGCGGGTTGCCGCAGTGGCGGGCCACGCCGATCGCCGCGGCTGCCGACTTCGCGACGAGCGCGGCTGCGGCGATCGATCGCCTGATCGAGAGCCTTCCTGCTACAACGTTCGACGAGATCCGCACGTTGAACCGGCCGCGCCTCCTGGATCGGTCGCTGCACCGGAAAGAGCACCTCGACGACATCGAGCGCGCCCTGCGGTGAGCGGCCCAGCAACCAACGATCTCATCCACCCGGTGCCGCGCACGGAGCTTCCCAAAGGACGCATGCTCGAGTTCGACTTCCCGGGCCTCGAGATCGGGATCGCCGAGTACGAGGAAGGGCCCACCGGCTGCACGATGTTCCACCTTCGGAAGGTGGCATCGCTTTCGATCGACGTCCGTGGAGGCTCGCCGGGCGTGAACGGACAGCATCTCGACGCGATCAACGCGATCTGCTTTGCGGGCGGATCCCTCTATGGGCTCGAGGCATCGACCGGAGTTGCCGCGGAGCTCTTCAAGATCCGCGGCTACTCGACGAAGTGGATGGACATCGCGCTCGTGTCCGGCGCGATCATCTTCGACTTCGGGACGCGTGCGAACGCCATCTATCCGGACAAGGAGCTGGGCCGCGCCGCGGTCCGCGCGATGCGGCCGGGCCGATTCCCGCTGGGCGCTCGGGGCGCGGGACGGTCGGCGACCGCGAGCCACTGGACGGGTGCGGAGCTCGCGGGGCAGGGCGGCGCGTATCGCGAGAGGGGGCTCACCAAGATCCTCGCGTTCGTGGTGGTGAACGCGTACGGCTGCATCGTCGATCGGGGCGGGAGGGTAGTCCGCGGCAAGCCGACCGGTCCGGTGCCCGGCCGCGTGCCGCGTTCGGCGAACACGACGCTCTCAGTCGTGTTCACGAACCAGAAGCTCGATCGGTTACAGCTTCAGTCGATCGGCAGGCAGGTGCACGCCTCGATGGCGCGCGGGATACAGCCGTTCCATACGCGCTGGGACGGCGACGTGAACTACATGGTGTCGACGCAGGAGGTCGCGAACGACGATCTCGATGAGGTCACGCTCGGTGAGCTCGCGTCGGATGCGATGTGGGACGCGATCCTTACAAGTTACGACCCGTAGAGCTGCTAGCCGGCGAGCTTCACGCTTCCGCAGGAGAGTCCCCAGTAATGCTCCTGGTCGGCGGGCATCGCGTAGCGGACGCCAACCTCGATCACCGATCGCGACGTCGACCACAGGACGAGCCGCGACCTTGTCGACCAGTGGTGGACGTCTTCGACAGCGTCCCACTGGAAGTCCGAGGTGTAATCAGACACGGCTCGCGCGACGAGCTCGGTCGCATCCTTGCGCGTCCGGCATTCGATCGCGTTCCCGTGGCGGACCGAGCCGCCGAAGAGGAACATCGCGGGCTTGCCATCCTCTTCCACACGCCGCAGATCGTTGTCGTCGTAGACGAGGAAGCTCGTCCACGTCGTCGACGCGCCGCGTCCGACCGTCACGATCGCGTCGTCGCAGCCATCCCCGTTCACGTCAGCGATCCCGATGAGCGGATTCGCCTCCGAGACGTCGTTCGATCCGAGCGTGGCGTCATGGACGGTGCCACTCGCGAGAGTGAGTCGCGCGAGGATGATCGCGTCGCGAGGAGCGCCCGGCGGGCGCGCGAAGAACTGCAGCCGGTCCACCTTGCCGTCGCAGTCGAAGTCCGCCTGAGCCGAGGCGAGACTCGCGCCGACCGGTGACGAGTTCGCCGTCGGGACGACGGCTGCGGTCGGGGTGGGGACGGACGTGGACAGGCTCGGAGCTGTGCCGCCGTCGGCGCCACCCGGAGTTCCGCCGATTGACGGCGTCGATATTGGGGTCGTCGCGACTGCAGCCGCGCATGAAGCCAAAAGTAGTGTCGCCGCGATCGGTAGCAGGTGCCGCACGCTCATAAGCGTGCGCCACCGGTGTTAATGCGTCGTCAGAGTTGTCGCCGATCGAACTACTAGCGCTGGCGCTGCGTCTGCTACCGCTCGGCGATCGGCACCCAGCGCTTCCCGGACGGGCCGGTGTACTCGGATTCGGGGCGGATGAGCCGGTTGTCGCCATGCTGCTCCATGATGTGCGCGCACCAACCGGCCATCCGGCCGACCGCGAAGATCGAGGTCCCGAGGTCGGCCGGAATCCCGAGGAACGTGTAGGTCGTCGCCGCGTAGTAGTCGACGTTCACCACGTTGACCTTCGCCGCCGCCGCAGGCGACATTTTGGGCCGCTGCCGTTCGATCTCAGCGGCGAGACGTTCTTGGATCTCGAAATACTTTGGCCCCTTCCAATCCTTCGAGAGCTCCTGGGCGAACTTTCGGAGGAACTTGGCGCGCGGATCCTCGGTCTTGTAGACGCGATGGCCGAAGCCGGAGAACTTGTACTTCGAGGCGATCGCCTTTTCGACCCACGATTCCGTGCGCTCGGGCGCACCGATCTCATCAAGCATCTTCATCGTCCCGTCGGTTGCGCCGCCGTGCAGGGGTCCTTTCAATGCGCCGAGTCCCGCGGTCACCGCGGCATGCATGTCGGCATTCGTCCCGGCCGCGATACGCGCAGCAAACGTCGACGCGTTGAGACCGTGCTCGGCTTGCAGGATGAAGCAGGTGTTCAAGACCTCGGCCGCGCGGGGATGGTCGAGGCCGGCCATCTTGGCAAAGTTCGCTGCGTGGCCGAGCGTTGGATCCGGCGGGACCGGCTGCTCGCCTCGTCGTCGGCGGATGTAGGTCGCGAGCATTGTCGGCAGCTTGGCGGTGAGACGAATCGCCTTCGCGTACTCGGCCTCGCGGGAGTTATCGCCCTCGGCCGGGTCTTCGGCGGCCGACGCCGAGACGACGGTGCGGAGCACGTCCATGCCCGTCCCGGTCTCGGACATTTCCTGGAGGATCCCGCGGAGGAACGGTGACAAGCTGCGGTGCTTGGTGAGCTCGGCCTTGAAGTCGCGGAGGTCCACTTTGTTCGGAAGTTCGCCATTGAGCAGGAGATACGCGACCTCTTCGTACTCGGCCTTGCCGGCGAGCTCTTCGATGCGGTAGCCACGGTACTGAAGGAAGTTATCGCTGACCGAGCAGATCGCCGTCGTCGTCGCGACCACGCCCTCGAGTCCGCGCGGAGCCACCTTTTCCCGCTCGACGGCCACGAACCGAGTGTCGCACAACCGTTTCGACCTCTTTGGGTTACCGAAGGTCACGAGGACTAGGACTTGCCACTCCAAACGGCCGGCGGTACAGTCCCCGCTGGACGGTCAGGCAGGCTAAACCGCCCGGGGAGGACGAAACATTCGTCAGGCGCGCGCGTTATGGACTGACGCGCGCTCAAGTTGTTAGCCCCTCATCCCACCCACCAGCGGAGGGCGGCGGCCGGAAGGCCGGCGCCCTTTCGCTATGGTTTCGGGCCTTACTTTTGAGAACAGGAAGGGTGCGTCGCTGATCACACGCCTGCGCATGGGCCCTCGTCGCCGAGACCCCGTTTCACGCGATCGGTACCGTGCGATCGCTCGGGGTGCGGGCGTTCGAGCTCCGGCGCGTCCCCGATGGATCGACGCGGCTCTCGTCGGCGCGCTCGCCATCACTTTGCTCATCGCACTTCCGCGCGCGGCCGCGGCGGTCGGCGCCGGCTTCGAGCAAGTCCTGACGTCGATCCAATCGGCCATCCCGCTTCTCCAAGGACGCAGCTCGATCGACCTTCCAGCGGGCGGTAGCTCGAGCGTCGGCGCCGCTCCCATCGCCGATTCACTACCGGCGTACACGCGCGACCCGCAGCTTCAGCTCACCGGGAAGGTCCCATCGTTCGCGGTGCAATCGGGCCGCAGCCTGCAGATCGTGCTGAACGGTGCGGTCATCACGACGACGCCCCTCGACGCGAGCGGCGCATTCAGCGCAACGCTCGCGTTGAAAGATGGCCCGAACGCGGTGGGCATCGCACTCGTCGCCGATCGCGACGTGGTCGCGGCCTCCTCGTACACGGTCGTGCTCGACCGCACGCCCCCGACGCTCACGGTCGCGCAGCCTGCGGCGGGCAGCACGGTCGACGCGAAAAACGTCATCGTCTCCGGAACGACCGAGGTCGGCTCGACCATCACCGTGAACGGACGCATGGTCGTGCCTGCTCCAGACGGTGGATTCACGGACTCTTTCACCGCATCGGCTGGTTCGGTCCCCATCACCATCGTGGCGCGCGACCGCGCGGGGAACGAAACGACCCAGAAGGTCACGGTCGTAGCGCAGCTCGTCTCGCCATCGGCGACCACGGCGGCCGTCACCGTCACTCTCGACAAGACGACGGCTCGTCCTGGTCAGATCGTGCTCGCGACGGTTTTCGTCAGCGGCACCACCGGACCGCGCGCGGGGGTGCTGGTCACGCTGTCAGTCGGTGTTCTCCAGATCGGCACCGCCGTGACCGACAGCACCGGCATGGCGCGCGCGGCCTTCGCGGCGCCAGCCGCGGAGGGCGATGTGAACATCGTCGTGCTCGCCGCCGGCTCATCCGGAAGGGCCTCACTTACCGTAAGCGCGCGCTGAAGCCGATACTCGCGCGAACGTGAGCGACGCGAACCTCGTCCTGTTTTCCCTGCTCGGCGGCACCGCGCTCCTTCTGTACGGAGTGCGCTTCGTGGGAGACGGCCTGCAGCGGGCGGCGGGCACGCGCCTTCGTCACATCCTCTCCACGCTTACCGGTAACCGCTTGAAGAGCCTCCTCGTCGGGGCGGGTGTCACGGCGGTGCTGCAGTCCTCGAGCGCGACGACCGTGATGCTGGTGGGGTTCGCCTCCGCCGGCCTGCTCACGCTTCGGCAGACGATCGGGGTGATCCTCGGAGCGGACATCGGCACGACCGTCACCGTGCAGCTTCTCGCCTTCGACCTGCTCGAGCTGTCGCCGCTCGTCGTCTTCGTCGGGTGGGTCCTCTACGTCGCTGGCCACGGGACCGTGCGTTACGTGGGGCAGGCGATCCTCGGCTTCGGGTTCCTGTTCCTGGGCATGAAGCTCATCCACGATGGGACCGCGCCGCTCGCCACGAACGCGCTGTTCGCGGATCTGCTCGGCGCCCTCACCGACCAGCCACTCCTGCTCG
Source organism: Chloroflexota bacterium (assembly GCA_005882765.1). Classification (GTDB taxonomy): domain Bacteria; phylum Chloroflexota; class Limnocylindria; order P2-11E; family P2-11E; genus 3-1-20CM-2-70-9. The sequence continues at coordinate 22,433 of VBDV01000033.1, forward strand.
TCCTGATCTCCGCGGTGTTCACCGCGCTGGTGCGCTCGAGCGCGGCGGTCATCGGCCTCGCTCTATCGCTCGCGTCTTCCGGGCTCATGCCGCTTGTGGGCGCGATACCGATCATCTTCGGCGCCAATGTCGGCACGGCGGCCACAGCCGTGATCGCCGCGGTCGGCCAGAACGCCGAAGCGCGTCGCGTGGCCGCTGCGCACGCCGCCTTCAAGATCGTCGGCGTCGCGATCTTCTTTCCGTTCATCGGACCGTTCGCCGATCTGGTCCGCGCGACCTCACCCGACGTGCAACGACAGATCGCGAACGCGCACACGATCTTCAACGTTGCCCTGGCCTTCCTCTTCTTGCCGTTTTCGGGCGTAGCGGCCGATGTCGTGACGCGGCTCATACCCGAAGCTCGTCGCGCCGCCACCGGGCCGATGTATCTAAATCCGGCGGTCCTCGACACGCCTGCAGTCGCGCTGGGCCAGGCCCTCCGCGAAGTCCTCCGCATGGGTGACGTCGTCCTTCAGTCGCTCCGCGAGACCCGAGTCGTACTCGAACGCGACGACATCGCGCTCATGCGCGAGATCATCGCGCGCGACGACCTCATCGACCGGCTCGAGGAGGACATCAAGCAGTACCTCGTGAAGCTGAGGGAGCATTCGCTCACCGAGGAGCAGGCGGAGCGCGAGACCGCGCTCATCTTCGTGATCGTGAATCTCGAGGAGATCGGCGATGTCATCGACAAGAACCTCATGGAGCTCGCCGAAAAGAAGATCCGGGGCAATCACGTTTTCTCCGCGCAGGGCTGGCGCGAGATCGCGGATCTGCACGCGAAGGTGGTCGAGAACCTCGAGCTCGCGATGGGCGCGCTCGCGTCCGGCGATCGGGAGGTCGCGGAGAAAGTGATCAGGCACAAGTCCGTCGTGAACACGATGGAGCGCCAGCTCCGCGCCGCGCACATCCAGCGGCTGCACGAGGGCCTGCGTGAATCGATCGACACCTCGAGCATCCATCTCGACCTCCTCGCGTCGTTCAAGCGTGCGAACTCGCTCGTGACGGGCATCGCCTACGCGGTGCTCGGTCAGCACGATGCCTGATCACTATCAATCTCGGACTTCGTCCGAGACACGCCGCAGGCGCATTGGGTTCAGTCGGCCCGGCAAAGCCGGGTCTCCTTCACGCTTTGAATATCAATCTCGGACTTCGTCCGAGACACGCCGCAGGCGCGTGGTGTTCAGTCGGCCCGGCAAAGCCGGGTCTCCTTCACCCTTTGACTAGCGGGCACGCTTTCGTCGGCACGTCGGGATGGTCGTACACCTCCTGGAAGCCGGTCTTCTATCCGCCGGAGGTGAAGCCAAAGGACTTCCTCCGCTACTACGCAACGCGCTTCGGGACGCTCGAGATCAACTACACCTTCAACCACCTGCCGACCGAGAAGAACATCGCCGCCTGGCGCGAGGCGACTCCGCCGGATTTTCTCTTCGCGCTCAAGGCGTCGCAGCACATCACGCACGTGCGCCAGCTGCAGGGCCCGGCCGAGACGCTTCCGATCTTCTTCGATCGCGCGCGGCCGCTCGGCGATCGGCTCGGCCCGGTCCTGTTCCAGACGCCGCCCTGGCTCAAGCGCGATGACGAACGCCTCGCTGGATTCCTCGCGTCACTCCCACGCGATCTCCGCGCCGCCCTCGAGGTGCGCAACCCGTCGTGGTATGTCGACGATGTGTATGAGCTTTTGCGTACGGCCGGTGTCGCCCTGGTGCACGCCGAGGGTGAGAAGGCACCGTCGCCCGTCGAGTCGCTCGGAACCACCGCGCCGTTCGCGTACGCGCGGCTGCGCAAGCGTGAGGGCTACACCGCGGACGAGGTCAGGGAGTGGGCCGCACGCTTTCGGCCGATGCTCGAGGCCGGCACCGACGTGTACGTGTACTTCAGACACGACGACACCGGCGCGAACGCGCTCTCGGCCGAACGGCTGCGCGACCAGCTCGCCGCCTAGGATCGGCTGGTGAAGACGCGGTCGCTCGCGATCTCGGTCGCGCTCGGCAATCTGCTGGTGCCGCTGAACTCGACGATGATCGTCGTCGCGCTCCCGCAGGTCGCGCGTGATTTGAAAGTCGACGTCGCGGAGACCAGCTGGATCGTGACCTCGTACCTCATCGCGATGGCCGCGCTCCAGCCGATCGCCGGCCGGGTGGGGGACCGGCTCGGCCGCCGCAACGTCATGCTCGCCGCGCTCGTCTACTTCGCGGTCGCGTCGGCCGGCGCGGCCGCGGCGGGCTCGATCCTTCTCCTCGCCGTATTTCGGATCAATCAGGCGATCGCGGCCGCCGCCCTCGTGCCGAACGGCCTCGGCCTCTTGCGCGAGGCGATCCCGAGCGGCCGGCGCGGCGCCGAGTTCGGGATCGTGAGCGCCGCCACGGCGGTCGGCGCGACCGTCGGTCCGCTCGTCGGCGGGTTCCTCGCGGCGGTCGACTGGCGCTGGATCTTCATCGTCAACGTGCCGCTCTGCGCGGCCGGGCTCGCGCTCTCGTGGCGCGTGCTTCCGCAGCGTGGCGCACGCGAGACCGCGCGGTTCGATCTCGTCGGCGCGGTTGGTCTCGGCCTGGTCCTGCTCGCGGCCGCGTGGGTCCTGGTCTCGCTCGGCCGCGCGGTGGATCCAGTGACTGTGGCGATAGGCGTCGCCGTGTTACCAGCCGCGGTCGCGCTCCTGCGGTACGAGTCGCGTCATCCGGATCCGGCGCTCCCGCCGTCGCTCTTTCGGATTCGCGCCTTCGCGGCGGCGTGCGCGACCGTCGCTTTTCAGAACCTCGCGATGTACGGGACGCTGCTCGCGCTTCCCGTGGCGCTCGCCGGCGCGAGCGTGCGGAGCGGGATCGCGCTCGCCGCCTTCTCGGGCGGCTCGATCATCCTCGCGCCGCTCGGAGGCCGCGCCGCCGATCGCTACGGACCGCGCCTGCCGACGTTCGCCGGCGCCCTCCTCCTCGGCGCTGGACTCACCCCGCTCGCGATCTCGGCGGGCCAGCTTCCGCTCGAGCTTCTCGCGGCCACGCTCGCGTTCGCCGGCGTCGGGCTCGCGCTGACGTTCCCTTCGATGCGGCTCGCGGCCGTCGAGGTCGTCCCGGAGCGGTACGCGGCGCTGGCATCGGGCGTGTTCTCGACGAGCCGCTACTTCGGGGGAATGCTGGGATCGATCGCCATCGCGATCGCGCTGGCAGGGACCGCCTCGACCGAGTCGCTGCGCGCGCTCTTCTGGCTCTTCACCGCGGCGGCCTTCGCGGCGGCGATCCCGAGCCTCGCGCTGCCCGGGCAGGGCATCGCACATCAAGAGCCGATCTCGGAGGAGGTCGCGGGCTAGGCCGTAAGACGGCGGACGATGCCGGCCGACCCGTCGACCTCGAGCGGCTCGCCGTCGACGAGGGTCGAGAGCGCGACGGACGTGCCCACCACCGCGGGAATGCCGAACTCGCGCGCGACGACTGCGGCATGCGACAGCGGGCCGCCGACCTCGGTGACGACCGCGGCCGCGCTCGTGAACAGCGGGATCCACGACACGTTCGACGACTGGCACACGAGGACGTCGCCGTGCCGGAACTTCGCGAAGTCCTCGAGGTTGCGCACCAGGCGTGCCGGCCCGCGTGCGACACCGGCCGACGCCGGAGCCCCACGCAGCGCGCGCGCCGGATCGTCCTGCACCTCGCGATAGAGCAGGTGCCATATCGGTCCGGCCTTCGGGCCGAGGCCGGCGTCCGGGTCTCCGATCGTCTCCGGCGCTTCGAGGCGCCTCCACCGCTCTTGCTCCGTCTCGCGCTCGGCGATCAGCGAGGAGAGATCGCGTGGCGCGCGCAGCGCGTCACGGACCTCGTCGAGATACAGCAGGAAGATCTGCTCGCGGTCGCGAAGGACGCCGTCGCGCACGAGACGGGTCCCAAACGTTCGCGCCGCGCGGCCCATGTTGGCGTGGTTGCGGCGGTCGAGCCAGTAGTTGTGTTCCTCGGTGAGCGGGCCGGTCGCGCACGCGGCCGCGAGCACCTCTTCGAACCGCGCGAGATCCTCCGGACGATCCGCCAGCGCCGTCCGGGCCTGCGCAGCGAGCTGATCTGCGCGCCCGCGAAGGCCCGACCGCCGGACCTCCGGGTCTTCCGTCGGAATGAGGAGGCGCTGCGCGATCGCGCGGATAAGGAGGGTCGGATCCTCCGCCCATGCGACCGAACCGAAGTGGTCGCCGGACGCGCCGGCCTCGCCGTGCGCGCGGAGGAAGGCATCCACCGCCCGCGCGAAGGAGGGATCGCGTGCGCCGAGCTCGTCTACCGCCGCGCCGCGGCGGATCGCATCGGCGATGATCGGCGATCGTCGCGCGGTCTCGGTGAGGGCGAAGAGGTCTTTCTCCAGCTGCTGGAGCGTGATGGCGAGACCCTGCGTGAGGGCGAACGCATCCGCCTCTGATCCGCCGATCAGGGTCTTGTAGGTGTCGGCGAGCTCGTCCATGACGGCGTACGCGCCCGCCGTGACGAGCATGTGGATCCGCCACGCGCGACGATGTCGCCGCCATAGGTCATCCCACGCCGACGCCGCTTCGCCGCCGCCGAGGCCTTCGAGGGACAGCGCGCGCATCCACGCGTAGTGCTCGTTCAGCTCCGGTAAGTAGCGCTCGTCCCATTCGCGCCGCAGACGCCGGGCGAGGGTGCGGCGCTTCGCGAGCGCGACTTTCTGGTGCGCCGACATTTCGTCGGGCGGCCGAAGCGCCTTCGTCGCGGAGTACGACCGCCCGTTGAAGGTCTGCAGGCGCGCCAGCACGGGCGACCCCAGTTCCTCGTCGCGACGCCTCATGCCGTAGTTCGAGCCGTATCGGGTGTACTCCGCCGCGAGCGGAGTGACGACGTGCGTGTTGTGCGCGTCATCGCGGCGCCAGAGAAGCTTCGCGTCTTCGGGATCGTCCCAGGTGACCGGAAAGAGGCGGCGCACCGTCCCCGCGGACCCGTCGACTTCAAGGGGTTCGCCGTCGATGAGCGTGGAGAGCACGCCGCCGGTTGCCACGACGCACGGAACACCGAATTCGCGTGCAACGACTGCCGCGTGACAGAGCGCCCCGCCTATCTCGGTCACGACCGCGGAGGCCATGGTGTACAGGGGCGCCCAGGACACCGTTGACTGGCGGCACACGAGGACGTCGCCCGCGCGCATCTTCGCGAAATCCTCATCGCCGGTGATGAGACGGGCGGGCCCGCGAGCGACACCCGCCGACGCGGCCACACCTCTGAGGGCGTAAGGGTTGTCCTGGGCGACGGAGTAATCGAAGCTAACCCGCTCGATCGCCGCACCCGGCGTGACGATCTCGGGGGCGCTCGGCGGAGCGCCGATCGTCGTCGGACTCACCATCCGGCGCCACCGTGCGAGCTCGTTCCGCCGGCGTGCTACGAGATCGCGCAGCGATTCGGGCGTCCGCAGGACTTTCGCGATCTCAGGTACGTAGAGGAGGAATATCTCGTCGACCGCGTCGAGCGCCCTGTCGGCAGCGAGCCGCGCGCCGATCGCGCGCACGAATCGGCCGACGTGCGCCTGGGAGACCCGATCGATCCAGTAGTTGTGCTCCTCGGTCAA
>VBDV01000034.1 GCA_005882765.1 Chloroflexota bacterium
TCCGCTTTCGCGGCATCGCCGTCGCGTAGATCGAGCTCGGCGAGGACGAGCGTCGCGCCCGCGACCGCGCGGTCGGCATCGGCGCCGCGCTCCCCGACCGCCGCGATCGCGGCCTCCGCGCTTGAGCGCGCGAACGGCGCGTCTTTAGCTTTGAGCGCGACCTCGGCCCTCGTCGCATAGCAATGAGCGAGGTACGCGGCCGGTCCCGACACGCGCGCGATCTCGATCGCCCGGGCGACGTGCTCGTACGCGGCCTCGATGCGACCGGCGTCGGCCGCGATCACCGCGAGCGCGTTGCGCATGATGAGCACGCCGACGAGGTCCTTCCCGAGCTCCGCCGAAGCCAGCGCTTTCTGGTAGTGACCGGCGGCCGCGTCGTGGTCGCCGAGCGCGCGATAGGCATTTCCGAGGCCCTGATGGATGAATGCGATCCGCGCGAGGTCGCCGATCTCACTCGACCACTCAAGGGCCTGCTGGTAATAGGTGGTCGCGGCTTGCGGCTCCCCCAGGTCCTGCGCGCAGCCGCCCATAGTGATGAGCACGCGGAGCCGCAGGAGCTGATCGGGAGGCTTCGCTGTCTCGATCCGGCGAAGGAGCGTCTCCAGCGCCTCGCGCGCCCCGCGCGGATTCCCCGCGATCCGGGTGGCCACGGCGAGCTGATAGTCGGCCGCGCGGCCGAGCGGCTCGTCGCCCAGCTCGCCCGCGAGGCGTTGCGCGACGGTCAACGTCTTGATCGCCTCGCGACCGCGCTGGAGAAGATTGAGGGCCGAGCCGGCGTGCAGCCGTACTCGAGCGGTGTCGCGCACCGAGAGACTTCCCGTGTCGAGCGCCTTCTCGGCGCGGCGCAGCGCCTCCGGAGCCGATGCGAATGTGAGGAGGCCCGCGATCGCACCGATCTCGAGTTCTCTCTCGCTACGCGCACGCTCAAGATCGGCGTCGTCGAGGAAGTACGAAGCCGGCTTGTCGAGCTTCTTCGCCATGTGCTCAAGCGACCGCATCGCCGGACGGATCTTGCCGAGCTCGATCGCGCTTACGTGTGCGCGTGTGAAATACGGCGCCCCGAGCTGGGCCTGCGACATGCCCGACGCGATCCGGGCGTCGCGCAGGCGCTCGCCGAGCTTCTTGAGCGACGGCGAGAGCGGCGCGGGTCGGCGCCTTCGCGTGCGCGTGGCAGGCATCCGAAGAAGCTAGATGGAGACCTTCGCCATGTCAATCCAAAATCGACAGTGTGCCGCTTCCCGGCCCGACCTAGACTGCCAACGGTGCCTGGGGAAAGGATCCGGGTCCTCGTAGTCGACGACCATCCGTCGGTGCGCGAGAACCTCCGCTATCTCGTAAATGCCGAGCGCGACATGGACTGCATCGGCGTGGCGCGCGATGCCCCCGAGGCCGTCCGGACCTGCCAGGAGCTGATGCCGGACGTCGTCATCCTCGACGACGAGATGCCCGGCGGGCGCGGCGTCCAGGTGCTCGAGTGGATCACGAGCGAGCTCCCCGACACGCGCGTCGTGATGTACACGCTCGACGCCGAGGTCTGCGATGTCGCGCGTGCCTTCGGCGCGGGCTGCGTCCTGAAAGACGCGAACTACGAAGTCCTTATGCGTGCGGTCCGCAACGGGGCCGCGTCGCTGCCGAGGTCCGCCGAGACGTATTAGCGGCGGGTCATTCCAGCCGGATGAGCGGCGGGTGATCGATGTCCTCGAAGTGCGTGGTGTCGATGAACCGCAGCTTCCCCATCAGCCGGTCGAGCAGCAGTGAATGCGTTCGTGCGCCGCGCGCGAAGAAGTGCACTCCTTTCAAGACTTCCCCATCGGTCACTCCGGTCGCCACAAATCGGATGTCCGTGCCGCTCGCCAGGTCCTCGGTCCGGTAGACGCGCTCTTCATCAGCGACGCCCATCTTCTTCGCGCGACGCCGCTCCTCATCGTTGCGGAAGCGCAGTCGGCCAAGAATTTCCGCACCGAGGCACCGGAGCGCAGCCGCGGCGAGCACGCCCTCAGGCGCGCCGCCCGTACCCATGACGGCGTGCACGTCCGTTCCGGCGATGGGCACGGAGAGTGACGCCATGAGGTCGCCGTCCTCGATGAGCTTGATGCGCGCGCCGGCGGCGCGCACATCGTTGATCAGCTTCTCGTGCCGGGGACGATCGAGGATGACGATCGTCAGGTCGCTCACATCGCGGTTCAGCGACTGCGCGATGATCCGGAGGTTCTCCGCGACGGGTCGATCGAGGTCGACCTTGCCGCGCGCAGGCGCACCCACGACGAGCTTCTCCATATAGGTATCTGGCGCATGCAACAGCCCACCCGGCTCGGAGACGGCCATGACCGCGCACGCATTTGGGCGGCCCTTTGCCACAGGGTTCGTGCCCTCCAGAGGATCGACGGCAATGTGCAGCTCCGGTCCCTCGCCCCGTCCGACGCGCTCGCCGATGAAGAGCATCGGCGCTTCATCGCGCTCGCCTTCTCCGATGACGATCATTCCGTTGAAGCGCGCGTCCTCCATGGTCTTCCGCATAGCTTCGACCGCTGCCTGATCGGCCTCGTTGTTGTTGCCGTGGCCCATCCAGTGTGCCGCGGCGATCGCCGCGGCCTCCGTTATCCGTACCAGCTCGAGGCTCGGCGTGCGATCGACGGGAATGCGTTCGAGCGGAGGCGTTGCTTTGACCTGCATCGGCGGCAACGCTAGTCCGTAACCGGCGCTCGCGCACGCACGACGCGCTCTGCGGCGCGTTCGATGAGCGGCAGCGGCGCTCGCATCGACTCCGCGATCGCAACACCCTCACTTGCGATGGCGATCGCATCGAGACCGAGCGTCTCGTGTCCCGTACCGAGACTGCCCGCAACCGCGACGACCGGCACTCCGGCGCGCCGCGCGGCTGCGGTCACCGCACCCGTGAGCTTGCCGTATCCGCTCTGCTGATCGACGCGGCCTTCGCCGGTCACCACCAGGTCGGCGCCTGCGATGCGTTCGGCGAATCCGACCACGCGAAGGACGAGCTCGGCCCCCGACACCAAGCGCGCGTCGAGGAAGGCGAGTAGTCCGGCGCCAAGTCCACCGGCCGCGCCCGCGCCGGGCACGTCGCGTATCGGCCTGCCGACGAAGGCCTCGACCACATCCGCGTACCGCGCGAGCCCCGCGTCAAGCTCGTGGACGATCTCAGGAGTGGCGCCCTTCTGCGGGCCGTAGATCGCGGAGGCGCCCTCGGGTCCGAGCAGCGGATTCCGAACGTCGCAGGCGACCTCGATCGAGGGACGGACGAGACGCGGATCCGTCTGGCCATCGATGCGGCCGAGCCGCACGAGCGCCGCGCCGCCTTCGGGAAGGTCGTTGCCGCTTCGATCGAGGAAGCGGTACCCAAATGCTCGTGCCATACCGGCGCCCCCATCATTCGTGGCGCTTCCGCCGATCCCGATGACGATGCGGTGAGCGCCGCTCGCCGCCGCAGCGAGGATGAGCTCTCCCGTCCCACGAGTGCTCGTGATGCGCGGGTCGCGCTCGCTCGGCTCGAGCAACGGGAGACCACTCGCCGCCGCCATCTCCACGACAGCGGTCACGCCGTCGCCGAGCACTCCCCATTCCGCGTCGATCTCACGACCGAGCGGATCGTGCACGCGCGATCTGCGCGTGCCGCCGTTCGTGGCGGTCACAAGAGCGCGCACGGTGCCCTCGCCTCCATCGGCGAGCGGCATCTCTTCGACCCGTGCACCCGGCCATGCGCGGCGTATGCCACGCGCGATCGCCGAAGCGACAGCGACGGCATCTGCCGAACCCTTGAACGACTGGGGAGCGACGATCACCCGCGGTGCGGGGCCTCGATTCACCGCGGAATTCTAAGAGCGGCGCGCACGTTCACCCGAGCGTGCGCTCCCCTAGACTCGGATGATCCTCACCACGTCTGACCCGGTCTGTATCGCGCGCGATCCGGCATCGCTCGAGCCCGAATGGTCCGAGCTGGCCCGGCGTCGCGCCTACCCGACGGTCTTTCTCACGCCCGACTGGATCCGTCTCGCGCGCCGACACGATCGTCGCCAGCAGATCACGCTCGGGATCGCGGACCGCGGCATCGCTGCGCTGGCCCGGGACGCGGACGGCACGATCTCCTTCGCGGGCGGCGAGTTCACCGACTACCAGGACATCGTCGCGGCGCCGCAAGACGTGCCGACGGTCGCGGGCGCGCTCGCGGAGTGGATCACGGCTGAGCGGACGGCGCGCATTCGTCTCGACTTCGTGCCGGAAGAAACCGGAACCGTAGGTGCGATGTCGCCCGTTCTCACCGCCGCGGGCTACGAGGTCCGCGTCGAGCGGCTGGTCACCGCCCCGCGAATGGAGCTGCCGGGCAGCTTCGACGCATACGTGCAGGGCCTTGGAAAGAAGGAGCGCCACGAGCTCCGCAGAAAGCTCCGCCGCCTCGAGACCGGCCGCCGGGTCGCGTTTCGTTTCGGCGAGGAGGGCGAGCGCGCCGCGGTGACGGACCGGTTCGTCGCGCTCCATCGCAGGTCGCGCGGCGAAAAGGCCGAGTTCATGACCCCCGATACCGAGCGGTTCTTTCGCGACGTGGCCGACACGCTGGCGGCGCGCGGCTGGCTGCGACTGGGCGTGCTCAGCGTCGACGGCGAGGATGCCGCGGTCCTGTTCGGCTTCGCCTACGAGGGAACGCTCGCGCTATACAACGCGGCGTACGACCCGAACCTTGCGCCGCTCTCGGTAGGCATCGCGTGCGCGGCGTATGCGATCCGATCAGCGATCGCCGAAGGCTTACGCACCTACGACTTTCTGCGCGGCGATGAGCCGTACAAGTACGACCTCGGCGGGGCCGATCACTGGCTGCTCCGCTTCGAGGCATCGCGGCCATGACCCGAAGGATCGCGATGATCTCGGTCCATGCGTGTCCCCTGGCGAAGCTCGGTGGCCGCGACTCCGGTGGGATGAACGTGTACGTGCGCGAGCTCGCGCGCGACCTCGGCGCGCGAGGCATCGAGGTCGACGTCTTCACTCGCTGGCGCGAGCAGTACGACCCGCGGATCCAGCAGCTCGGTCCGAATGCCCGGGTCATCCACATTCAGTCCGGCCCGATCGGCTACTGGCCGAAGATGGACGTGTACGAGCACCTCGATGAATTCACGGCGAAGCTTCTCGAGCACGCCGCCTCCGAGGGAAAGCCGTACGACCTCGTGCACGCGCATTACTGGCTCTCCGCAAAAGTCGCGCGGACGCTCGAGCAGACATGGAACGTACCGGTCATCCAGATGTTCCACACCCTCGGGCTCGTGAAGCGCGAGGTCATGGATGAGGACATCGACGGCGAAAGCGACATCCGGATCGAGATCGAACGCGAGGCAGTGAAGAAGTCGGCGGCCGTCGTCGCGGCGAGCGAGATCGAGCTCGGCGAGCTGCGCCGGCTCTACCGCGCGAACGCCTCACGCGTGGCGGTCATTCCCTGCGGTGTGGATCCGACCCTGTTCCATCCGGTCCGACAGGCCGATGCACGCGAGAAGCTCGGGCGCGACCAGTGCGAGCGGCTCATCCTGTTCGTGGGTCGAATCGAGCAGATCAAGGGGATCGACGTGCTCCTGCGCGCGCTCGGTCTCCTGTTTCAACGTCATCCCGACATGCGGAGCGACATCTGTCTCCTCGTCGTGGGCGGTGCTCTTGACCCCGGCGACGACGCACCAGAGACCGAGAAGATCCTCGAGCTCCGGCGCCTCGTGCACGAGCACCGGCTCGAGTCGAACGTCTCGTTCGTCGGCTCGCGGGGACAGGAAGATCTCGCCCTCTACTACGCTGCCGCGGACCTCTGCGCGGTACCGTCGCTCACCGAGTCATTCGGACTGGTGGCGCTCGAGGCGATGGCGTGCGGCACACCGGTCGTCGGCACTCGCGTCGGCGGACTGCAGACAGTGATCGAGAACGGGAGGTCGGGACTCCTCGTGCCGGCCGGCGATTACCAGGCGCTCGCCGACGCCATGACGCAGGTCCTGACCGACGCGCGCCTCCGCATGCACCTCGCGCACGGTGCGCGCGAGCGCGCCGAGCACTTCACCTGGCGTCGCGTCGGCGACCGGATCGTCGATCTCTACGATCGCGTGCTCGACGAACGGAAGGTGAACGTCTAGTGGCGCCGGCGTTCGCGATTCCGAAGAGGGCGATGGCCGTCTTCGCCCATCCGGACGACGTCGACTTCGGCTGCTCCGGCACGCTCGCCTCGTGGATCCGCGCGGCAGAGACACACGTGACGTACTGCGTGATCACCAGCGGGCAGAAGGGCACGCATGACCCGAAGATGACGGCGGAGCAGATGGCCGAAACGAGGCAGCGCGAGCAACGCGCGGCCGGCGAAGCGATCGGCGTGAAGGAGTTCGTCTTCCTCGGGCACCAGGATGGTGAGCTCGAGCCGACGATGCAGCTGCGCGCCGAGGTGTGCCTGGCCATCCGCGAGCACAAGCCCGACGTGGTCTTCACGAACGATCCGTGGGGTCACTACCAGGTGCATCCCGACCATCGCGTCGCCGGATGGAGCGGGCTCGACGGGGTGATCGCCGCGCGGGACCACCTCTTCTTCCCAGAGCAGCTGACCGGCGGTCTCAAGCACCACCGCGTGTCGCGTGTGCTTCTCTTCGGAACGCGCGACCCCAACATCTGGTTCGACATCTCGGGGTCGATCGATGGAAAGATCGCCGCGCTCAAAGCGCACAAGAGCCAAGTCGGTGGCCGCAAGGGTTTTGCCGAGCGCATGCGCTGGTGGGCGAAAACCACAGGCTCGACCTGGGACCTGGCGGCCGCGGAGGCGTTCCGCTACATCGAGCTCGCCTAGTGGCGAGCCCGGAAGAGGATGGCGGCCGAGGTCAGACCTGCGAGCAGGAAGACTCCGACGAGAACCAGACCTGGCGGCCCGAGATATCCCACCACAAGGGCAGCGGCGACCACAAAAGCGACATAAGGCACTGCGCGCATCACGGTCATCGTCAATTCTGAGTCAGCCGATCGCCTCGACGACCGCATCGATCCGCGATTCGTCAGCGATCCACCGGTCGCCGCTGTCGCCGAGCCGCATTACATCCTGTCGCTGCGTGATCCACAGAATTCCGTCGATCTGACGCTGGAGCTCCGACGCGCGTTCGTAGAGGCACAGCTCCGAAGCGTGCTCGCGCTCCCGTCGCACGCGGTCGACGGCATCGATCACGGCGGACCGGTCGCGATCCAATACATTCGCCGCCCGCTGCGAGAGATCGTCGAGATCGTGCTCTCCGACGCCGCGGATCCGAGCGAGATCCCGCTCGATGCTGTCCAACTCTCCGGGAGGGCGGCAGAAGTGCACCGGAAAGAGCCGCATGAGCGCGGACGCGGCCGCGTACGTCGGCGCCCAGCCGAGGTACGGGCCAAAGACTCGATCGATTCTTGGAGCAAGGTCGACGACGGCCGCGATGCCCGGTGGCGTCGAGCTCAACCGAACGCCGACGACCGTCTCGAAACCGGTCGTTCGATTGAACGGCGGGTCGAGGCGCTCGAGGAGTGTTCGTTCGAGCAGCGCGGCCTCGTGCTCGGATATGCACGGACCGGCGAGGACACGCCGGATCCGGCGGACCATCCCACGTAGTCCGGGCCGGTCGAGGCCGGAGTTCCAATAGCTCCGGACACGCGATCGCAGGTTCGACGCGCGCCCGACGTAGAGCAGATGCCCGCGCGCGTCGATGAAGAGATAGACCCCAGGCGTGGACGGCAGCTTTGCGAGATCCGCGGGCGCGACGGCGAGCACGTAACCGAGAGTAGCGCGCGATGAGCTGGCGTAGCCTCGTCCGCGATGCTCGAAGAGCCTTTCATCGGCGGGAACATGAGCGACGCGACGCGCGTCGGCGACACGGTGAGGCGACGCGCGGGTCCCTGGACTCCGGCGGTCCACGCGCTGCTTCGCTTCCTCGAGAACGCCGGCTTCGAAGCGCCACGCGCCCGAGGGATGGACCCAAAGGGCCGCGAAATGCTCGAGTACGTCGAGGGCGATGCGCATCCGGGCTGGCCCGATCCGGCCCCGGACTGGGTCACGGACGACGATCACCTGGCCGAGGGTGCGCGTCTGCTCCGTCGCTACCACGACCTCGTCGAAGGTTTTGAGCCGCCCGCCGGAGCGCGATGGCGATTCGTTGCACCGACGGCCCACGAGATCATCTGTCACAACGATTGGGCGCCGTGGAACGCGCTCTTCCGCGAGCGTCGTCTCGCGGTGATGCTCGACTGGGACATGGCCGGTCCAGGGACTCGCCTCTGGGACATCACGAACAGTGCGTACTCGTGGGTCCCGCTGTTGTCACATAGGCCGGCAGTCTCGATCGAAGAGCGAGCGCGGCGCCTTCGTTTGTTCTGTGATGCCTACGGTCTGCTGGACCGTGCGTCGCTCCTCGACGTGCTGAAGGAGCGGACGCTCTTCGTGGGCGAGTTCATCGCGGAGCAGGCGCGCCTCGGGGACAAGGGCTCGATGAAGCTGGCTGATTGGGACGTCCCGGCGCGGATGAAACGCGACGCGGCGTATCTCGATGAGAACCGGGCGGTCCTGCAACGAGCACTCGACTCGGCGCGCCCTGCCGCGCGACGAAGGCAGCCCGGGGTCTTCCGAGCGAGCGGCCCCTAGACGGCCGGACATTGCGATCCCACGAGGGGCCGAGTGAGGAAGACCCCGGGCTGCACCTGCGCCCCGCTGGCTGCGCGACGATCAGTGCTTGAAGTGACGTCGCCCGGTGAACAGCATCGCCATGTGGTTCTTGTTCGCGGTGTCGATCATCATCGCGTCGCGGAGCGAGCCGCCGGGTTGGATGATCGCCGTCACGCCCGCGCGCGCCGCGACTTCGATGCCGTCGGGGAACGGGAAGTACGCATCCGAGGCCATGACCGCGAGCCGCGCGTTCTCGCCCGCCTTACGCACCGCGGTCTCGACCGCCACGACGCGTGACATTTGGCCTGGCCCGACGCCGACCGTAGCGAGCCCCCTCGCGAGGACGATCGCGTTCGAGGTCACGTGCTTCACGCAGCGCCACGCGAACAGGAGGTCGGTGAGCTCCTCGAGTGACGGCGTGCGCTCCGTGGCCACTTTGAAGTTGCCCTCGTCGACCGCGGATTCGTCAGGCGTCTGCACCAGCATGCCGCCGGCGATGCGCTTGTAATCGAACGCGCCGCCGTCCTTGCGCGCGAGGCGTCCACCGACGATCGCGTGGCCGGGAACCGCGAGTATCTCCAGATTCTTTCGCTGCCGAAGGATGGGCAAGGCCTCGTCCTCATACCCGGGCGCGATGATCGCCTCGTAGAACGTCCCCTCCATGGCCTCGGCGAGCTCGCGCGTCACGATCCGGTTCGCTCCGACGATCCCGCCGAACGCCGAGACCGAGTCGCACATGAAAGCGCGCCGGTACGCCTTCGTGATCTCGTTGTCCGATGCTATGCCGCACGGGTTCTGGTGCTTGATGATCGCGACGGTCGGTTGAGCGAAGTCGATCGCGACCCGCCACGCCGCGTTGATGTCCAGCATGTTGTTGAAGCTCGTGGCCTTGCCGTGCAGTTGCTGCATCGCCGTCATCGCGCCATCTTCACCGCGCACCGCGTACATCGCGGCCTGCTGGTGCGGGTTCTCGCCATAGCGCAGGTCGCGGACCTTGCGGAGCGAGAGCGTCAGCTCGTCGGGGAACTGCACCCCGGCCTCGCTCGCGAAGCGCGATGCGATCGCCGCGTCGTACGCCGCCGTATGGCTGAAGGCCTCGGAGGCGAGCACGCGACGGGTCTCGAGCGAGACGTTGCTCCGCAGCTTCAGCTCGTCGAGCACCGCGGCGTAACGCTCCGGCCGCGCGACGACGACAACGTGCTCGTAGTTCTTCGCCGCGGCGCGGAGGATCGTGGCGCCGCCGATGTCGATCTGGTCGAGCAGCATGCCGCCGCTCTTTCCCGCGGCCGCGTGCTCCGCGAAGGGATAGAGGTTGACGGCGACGAGGTCGATCGGCTCGATGCCCTCGCGCTTGAGCTCCTCGCGATGCGTCGGATCGTCGCGGCGCGCGAGGAGCGCGGCATGAATCTTCGGGTGGAGGGTCTTCACACGTCCCCCCAGAAGCGATGGCTGGCCGGTCACGTCTTCGACTGAGCGCGACGTAATGCCCTCGGCGGCGAGCGCGGCCCGCGTCCCGTCGGTGGCGATGAGCTCCCATCCGAGGTTCTGCAATCCGCGCGCGAACGCGTCGAGTCCGGTGCGATCAGAGACAGAGAGGAGGGCTCGCAGCGCGACTAGTATAGCCAGTCCATGCCGTTCGATCCCCAGCACTTCGTTGATCGCTTCTTCCAGCCATTCAACAGCGAATCCCGTTTTTATTGGCCCGCCGTGATCGCGGTGGTCGTGTCCTTCATCGCGAACATCGTTTGGTACAACTGGCGGAGCCGAACGACGCCTCCGCCCGAAATCGGCGTCCGACCTTGGGCTTTCTGGAGCAATGTCGTTTTCCTCATCTGGTACCTGGTGCTGCTTCGGCAGGGCGTGCCCTTCTGGGTGCTCGTGCTGTCAATCGCCGCCAACGTCGCGCTCGTCGTGTACCTGTACTGGACGTACCTGCCGCCGCGCGAGGCCGCGTGGGAGCGAGAGCGCCGCCGTCAGGCCTACTTTCCGAAGCCCGGACGCAAAAGAAGGCGCCGCCGCTAGTCGTCTCTGGGCGCGCCCCAGGTGATGTTGAAGCCTTCGTAGTGCGGTTTCCCGCCGAGCTCGGTCCTGGACACCTCGGTCACATCCGCGCCCGGCGGACCGTCGTTCAACCAGCTCTGCAGCGCCGCGAGCGCGCCACCGCTTCCTTCCGCGACCAGTTCTACTGATCCGTCGTCGCTGTTCCACACGCGACCAGTGATCGCAAGGCGTAAGGCCTCGCGCACCGCGCTGGCGCGGAAGTTCACGCCCTGCACGGAGCCGCGAACGACGAACCGAGCGCGCGGCATCAGCGCTTCTTCCGTAACGCGAGCATCGCGTCGAGACCGCTCACGTTGGCGAGATTTCTTTGGGCCGCCCAACCGCGTCGCGCCGTCCCCACGGCGAGGTCCATCCAATCGAGCTCCTCGATCGCGTGCGCGTCCGAGTTCGTGACGAGCGTCGCGCCGCGCTCGACCGCCTTGCGAATCCACGTATCCGGAAGATCGAGGCGCTCGGGTCCGCCGTTCACTTCGATCCATGTCCCGGTCTCGACCGCCGCGTCTATCACCTTGTCGAGGTCGACCGCGTGCGGCTCGCGTTTCTCCAGAAGCCGGCCGGTGGGATGCGAGAGCGCCGTCACGAGCGGGTGACGCATCGCGCCGACGACACGCGCGGTCATCTGATCGCGCGTCTGCGCGAATGAGGAATGCACGGAGGCGCTCACGATGTCGAACTTCGCGAGAAGCTGGTCCGGATAGTCGAGCGCCCCGTTCGCGCGGATGTCGACCTCGGTGCCGACGATGATGCGGAACGGCGCGAGCTCCGCGTTCAGGCGCGCGGCCTCGGCGAGCCGCGCCTCGATCCGCTCGGGCGATAGGCCGTTGGTCATGCCGAGACCCGGCGAGTGGTCCGTCACCGCGATGTATGCGTAGCCCTTCGCGCGGGCCCGCCGCGCCATATCGGCGAGAGGATCACGGCCGTCGGTCCAGTTCGTGTGGGTGTGCAGGTCGCCACGGATTTGTGCGACCTCGACCAGCGTCGGAAGCGCATGCGCTCTGGCGGCGTCGACCTCACCGCGATCCTCGCGGAGCTCCGGCGGGATGAAGTCCATGTCGAGGGCGGCGTAGACCTCCTCCTCCGTGACCGACGCGATCTCCTGACCGCGCGCCTCCGCGCCCACGCGATAGAGGCCGTACTCGTTCAGAAGGAGCTTTCGGCGGAGGGCGAGCCCGCGCAGGCGCACGTTGTGCTCCTTCGAGCCCGTGAAGTAGAGGAGAGCAGCGCCGAACGAACGCGCGGGAATGACACGCAGATCGATCTGCAGCCCTCGGTCAACGATGACCGAGCATTTCGTGTCGCCGCGCGCCAGCACACGCTCGACCCTGGGGCCGCGTGCGAAGACCTCGAAGATCGGTGCGGCGTCGTCGCCCGCGACGACGATGTCGACATCGCCGATCGTCTCCTTGTAACGACGGAGGCTGCCCGCGATCGCGATCTGGACGACACCGGTCTCCGCGCGGAGGTAGTCGACCATCGTCGTGGCGGCCGCCCGAGCCTCGTGGAGCAGCGAGCGGCCAGTGCGTTGCTTCAGGGCCGCGATCGAGCGGAGAATGTTCTCCTCAGTCTTCGCCTGGATCTTCGGAAGCTGCTGAAGGCGGTGGTCTTTCGCGGCTTCCTCGAGCTCCTCGATCGTCGTGATCTTCAAGCCCTCGTAGATGGTCCGCGCGGTGGCCGGGCCTACACCCGGCACCCGCAACAGCGTCAGAAGACCCGGCGGGACGGCGGCTTGAAGCTCGTCGTGACGCTTCGATCGGCCCGTGGCGACGATCTGCTCGATCGCTTCGCCCACCGACGATCCGACTTTCGGGATCTCTTTGAGCCGGCGCTCCTGGACGAGCTTCGTCAGCGGCTCGCGCAGATCGCGGATCGAGCGCGCTGCGGCCCGATAGGTGACCGCGCGAAAGACGTTCTCGCCTTTGAGCTCGATCAGGTCGCCGATCTCGTCGAGGACCTTCGCGATGGCGTCGTTGCCGACGGCGAGGGCATCGAGGGGCACGCCCCCGATGCTACGGCGCTACGCGGTCAGGACGCCGGGCGCGAGGCGGCGGGATCGCGCGCGAGCTCGAGGTACGCGAACGCGGACTCCAGATCGCCGCGCGCTCGAAGCTTTTGCGCGTACTCCGCGGCGAGCGTCGAAAGATCCGGATGGTCCTCGATCGAAGCAAGTATTTCGATCGCCTTGCGGTACGACTGGTCGGACGAGCCGAAGTCGCCACGCGCGTGAGCGGCTGCGGCGCCGACGCGCAGCGCGTCGGCCTGCTGGCGGTGGTCGCCAAGATCGGCAAGGCGGGCTCCGGCGCTCTCGGCAAGGCGAAGCGCATTCTCGGAATCGCCTTCCTCGAGCGTGATCCGCGCGCGCAGGACGTCGACGATCGCGCCCACACGGACATCGCCGGCGAGCGCGGCGCGCTCGCTGCAGCGATCGACCGTCTCGCGTGCGGCGTTCATGTCGCCGTGCTCGAACTGCACCGTCGCGAGCGACTGCATGACGGAGAGCTCCACCGTGGTGTCGGAGACGCGCTCGAGCAATCCGAGTGCGCGCTGGTAGTTGCCGATCGCACCGTCGAGCTCGCCCGCGTCGTAGAGCGCGACGGCGACACCCATGTAGCTCTGCGCGGCGAGGCGCAGCTCGCTGGATCGCGACGCCACGGCGAGCGCGAGCTCGTACGTGGCGAGGGCCTTCACCGTGCGGTGGAGCCGGCGGTAGACGGTGCCGAGATGGACGAGCGTCCTCGCGCGGAGACGCGGGTCGGTGATCTCGCGCTGCTCCATGACGTCGCGCGCGGCCTCGAGCGATTCGGCGCCGGCCGCGAGCTGGCCGTGCTCCACGTACAGCACACCGCGGGCGTGGAGCAGCTCAGCGAGCTCGGTGGCGTCGCTGTTCGCATCGACAAGCGACATCGCCTCGGCCAGCCGTTCGAACGCCTGCTCTCTTTTCCCTTCGGCAGCATCGGCCGAGGCGAGGTAGCGGAGAAGGGTGGCGCGCTCGCCGGCCTGCGCCTGCAGGGCCAGCGCTGAGCTCGCCTCGCGGCGGACGGCCGCCCAATCGTGGCGTTCGATCGCGGCCTGTGCCGCCAGACGATGGAAAACGCGCCGCTTCGCACCCGCGAGCGACTCGTCGCCGATGAAGTAGTCGAGGCTTCGGCCGAGCCGGGAGGCGATGATCTGCAGGGAGCGGAGGGACGGACGGACGAGGCCCGCCTCCACCTGACTGATAAAGCCCTTGGTAAGCTCGTCGCCGGCAAGCTGCGCCTGGCTTAGCCCCAGGGCGTGTCGAGCGGCGCGGACCCGCTCGCCCAAGGTCACCGGCTTCTGAACTGCTTCAGGCAGACTCGCCACCGACGCTCCCCTGTCTAGACCGAACTGACAGTACGCCCAGCGATCCGGATTCTCTAGACTGCTGGAACAATACTG
The DNA here is from genome assembly GCA_005882765.1 of Chloroflexota bacterium. Lineage (GTDB taxonomy): Bacteria > Chloroflexota > Limnocylindria > P2-11E > P2-11E > 3-1-20CM-2-70-9. The sequence continues at coordinate 14,120 of VBDV01000034.1, forward strand.
GCCGCTGTCGGCGCGGACAATGTGGGGAGAACGAGATGAGACCGTTCCGCTCGCGTGTGCTGACAGCACTCGTCATGGCGATCCTGAGTCTCGGGCTGCTCGGAACCGTCGCGTTTGCCGACGAGATCCCGACCCAAACCCTCGTCGTCGATCCCGCTCCGACCGTCATCGAGGTGCCCGCGACGGTCTTCCCCGAGGATCCCTGGGGACTTCCGACCCTGGGCTTCCCCGAGGATCCCTGGCCGGATCTCTAAAGGCCATACTGGCGAGAGTGCCGGCGACCTCGACAGCCCATCGGCAGAGACTCGAGATCGACGGCACGCCGTTCCTGTTCCAGCACGGCTATCGCTTCGGGAAGGTGACGTTCATCACGCGCCTTCCGCTCGGTAAGAACATGACGGTGTTCACCCCCGGCCACCTCTCCGCGCCGGAGGTCGAGACCGTTGTCCGCGGCGACAACCCTTGGATGCTGGAGTGACGCTTCCGTTGGGGGTAGGCGGCTAACGCGCGCGATCGTTCAGCGTGTTCGGTCCGCCACTATCGACGTAGCCGAAGAGCGTGTTGCCGAGATCAAATCCGGTGTCGTGGTCCTCGTCGGGGTCGGCGCGAACGACCGCCCAGAGGACGGCGAACGTCTTGCCGCCAAGATCGCCGGCCTACGCATCTTCGAGGAGGCGGGCAAGATGCAAAGGTCACTCGCGGACGTGGGCGGGGTGGTGCTCGCGGTGCCCCAATTCACGCTCTACGGCGACGCTCGACACGGCCGGCGACCCGATTTCACAGCGGCGGCGCCACCCGAGCTCGGGAAGCGCCTCTTTGACGCGTTCTGCGGCGCTCTTCGCGGCAACGGCATCGAGGTCCGTCAAGGCCGGTTCGGCGCGACGATGCTCGTGAGGCTGGAGGCGGATGGACCGGTGACGCTCGCGCTTTCGACCGATGGCTGGCGCGAGAGCGAGCTCGGGTCGTCGTGAACCACCAGGATCACGTCGCGCTCCTGGCGCGCGGCATCACGCAAGGCGAGGGCGGCGCATGGGCCGATCTCGGCGCCGGGACGGGAGCGTTCACTCTCGCGCTTGCCGACCTCATCGGCCCGCACGGTGTCATATACGCGATCGACCGCGACCGCGGCGCGCTGGCAGAGCTGCGAACCGCGTTCGTCTCGGCGGTCCCGCAAGCGGAGCTACGCGTCCAGGTCGCCGACTTCACCCGGCGCCTCGAGCTCAGTGACCTCGACGGGATCGTTATGGCGAACTCGCTTCATTTCGTCGAAGACAAGACACGAGTGCTCGCTCTCGTGCGCGGCTACCTCAAGAGCGGTGGACGGCTCATCCTGGTGGAGTACGACAGCGACCGCGGCAACACCTGGGTACCGCATCCGCTGTCCTTTGAAACATGGAAGGACCTCGCGAGCGAGGCCGGATTTGTCGACACGAGAAGGCTTGCGACCGTTCCGAGCCGGTTCCTGCACCGAATTTATTCCGCTTTGAGCCTCGTCTCGTGAGAGCGCTCCCTAGGCTCGGCCGGGATGCGAATTGGTTCCGTCCGGCTCTGGGCTTCCATCGGGGTGCTGGTCATCGCGGCCGGGATGCCGTACTGCGCCGCGGCCATAGGCTGGGCAGCGATCCAGGACGAGACGACCATCACGGTCCGGGCTGACGTCGCGTTCGGCGTGCTCGTGTCCTGGGTCGGATGGACGATCCTCGCGATTGCCGGCGCGGCGTGGACCTGGAAGTCGTGGCGCGTTCGGCGCGAAGCGGTGCGCGCTTAGCGGGCGAGCTCGAGCGCAGTCGCGAGCGTGAGCTTCGCGGCTTTCAACCAGAGTCGCTTGTTCGTGACCTTGTCCGGCGTGTCGTTCACCGTGTGGAAGGTGTAGTTCCCGGGAAAAGTCGCATCGTTCTCGCCGTACCGCTGGACGAGCGCGACCGCGGGAATCCCGGCGAGGCCGAACGGCGCCGCGTCGAGAATGGTCGCGCCGCTCGTCGCGAGCTGCGGCACGAGTGGCGTTACGCCGATCGCATAGCGATCATTCGCGGAAATCACTCGGTCCCGAAGAGCGGCCGATTCGTTCGTGTAGTAGATGAGGTCGAGCCGGTCGGCGATCGGGTTGAACCCCACCATGTCGATGTTGATCACGGCGGCATAGGGCGCCGGCGTATCGAGCGATCCCAGATACGAAGCGCTTCCCTTGAAGAAGAGCTCCTCGCCGTCGAAGAAGGCAAGAACGATCCGCTGCCGGAGCGTAAAGCGCTCCTGCGCGAGCACCCGCGCGTACTCCAAAAGAGCTGCGGTACCCGTTCCGTTGTCGTCCGCACCCGGCGCGGCCATCGTCGCCGCCTTCGCGGGGGTCCAACCTGGCTGGAAGCTCGCGATCGAGTCGTAGTGGGCGCAGATCATGACCCACCCTTGATCCGGTGCCGGGCCAAGCGGGTCGATGAACGCGAGGATGTTCTCGAGCGGAAGCGATTGGTACGTGCCGAAGTGCGACCGTACCGTGACGCCGGGGATCGCGCCGAGCTGTTCCTTGAGATACGCCACGGCCTTCGCATGATTCGGGTTGCGCACGTCACGCGAGCCGAATGAAGCGAGCGCGACCATGTGGTCGTTCAGCTTCGCGGGATCGATGCCCTCGAGCACCGCGGCAATCGGTCGTGCCGTCGGCGAGGCGGTCGGGGACGCGGCGGGCTGGCTCGCGGTCGCGGCGACGGCAGGCGACGGGGCAGGAGGCGCCGCGGTTGTCCCACCGCACGACGCCAAAACGATCGCGAGCACGACAAGACGCCGTCCCACCACTCCGGTATATCGCGCCCGGCGCGAGCGGTCTCTAGTTCACCCGTCTGCCGCGACCGCCAGCGGCCGCGGGCTCGCGACCGCCGTTAGGAGAGGTCTCCTCGGCTTTCTGCTGCGCGTACTGCTCGCTCCAGAAGACGGCCTTGCCGTCCTGCGCATCGACGAAGACGGTGTCGCCCTCCTTGAATTCTCCGGAGAGCACCTTCTGCGCGAGCGGGTCGATGATGAGCCGCTGGATCGTGCGCTTGATCGGGCGCGCGCCGTAGACCGGGTCGAAGCCCTCCTTGGCGATGAGCGACTTCGCGTTGTCGGATAGCTCGAGGGTGATCTTCCGCTCGAGGAGACGCCGCGCCAGGATCCGTGTCTCCTTCCCGACGATCTCCATGAGCTGCTGCGTCACGAGGTTCTTGAAGATGACTATCTCGTCGACGCGGTTCAGGAACTCGGGCCGGAACTGGCCGCGCAGCGCGTCCATAACGCGCTTGCGGAGGAGGTCCTGCTGCTCCGCGAGCTCGGTGATGAACGTCGAGCCGACGTTGCTCGTCATGATGATCACGACGTTCTTGAAGTCGACCGTTCGGCCCTTGCCGTCAGTGAGACGGCCGTCGTCGAGGATCTGCAGGAGCACATTGAAGACGTCGGGATGCGCCTTCTCGATCTCGTCCAGCAGGAGGACTGAGTACGGGCGGCGCCGTATGGCTTCGGTCAGCTGGCCACCCTCCTCGAAACCGATGTAGCCGGGTGGCGCGCCGATGAGCCGCGCCACGGTGTGCTTCTCCATGTACTCGGACATGTCGAGGCGCACGAGCGACTTCTCGTCGTCGAAGAGGAACTCGGCGAGGGCCTTCGCGAGCAGGGTCTTGCCGACGCCGGTCGGACCGAGGAACAGGAACGAACCGAGAGGACGGTTCGGGTCCTGCATTCCGGCGCGGGCGCGACGCACCGCGTTCGCCACCGCCGTGACGGCTTCCTCCTGGCCAACGACGCGCTGGTGCAGGTTCTGCTCCATCCGCAGGAGCTTGGCGACCTCGCCCTCGAGGAGCTTCGTGACCGGGATACCGGTCCACTTGGCGACGACATCGGCGATGTCCTCTGGCGTCACCTCCTCGGTGAGCATCTTCTGGTTCTTCTGCAAGTCTGCGAGCCGCTTCTCAGCGCGCGCGATCTCCTTTTCGACACCGGCGACGGTGCTGTACTTGAGCTCGGCCGCCTTCGCATAGTCCGCGGCGCGCTCGGCGCGCTCGACGTCGGCGCGGATGGCCTCGAGCTGCTGCCGCTTCTCCCGTATCTCGGTGATTGCGGCCTTCTCCTGCTGCCAGTGCGCCCGCAGCACGCTCGCTTCCTCCTTCGCGTGGGCGAGCTCGCGCTCGAGCTTCCCAAGACGTTCCTTGCTTGCGGCGTCGGTCTCCTTCTTCAGCGCTTCGCGCTCGATCTCGAGCCGCGTGATGGCGCGCTCGACCTCGTCGAGCTCGGCGGGCATCGAGTCGATCTCCATGCGGAGCTTCGACGCGGCCTCGTCCACGAGATCGATCGCCTTGTCCGGAAGAAAGCGATCGGTGATGTAGCGCGATGACAGAGTGGCCGCGGCCACGAGCGCAGCGTCCTGGATCCGCACGCCGTGGTGGTTCTCGTAGCGCTCTCGTAGGCCGCGAAGTATTGAGATCGTGTCCTCGATCGTGGGCTCGCCGACGTACACCGGCTGGAAGCGACGCTCGAGCGCCGCGTCCTTCTCGATGTGCTTGCGGTACTCGTCGAGGGTGGTCGCGCCGATCGTGTGCAGCTCGCCACGCGCGAGCATCGGCTTGAGCATGTTCGCGGCGTCGACCGCGCCTTCGGCCGCGCCGGCCCCGACGACGGTGTGTAGCTCGTCGATGAACAGAATGATCTGGCCCTCGCTCTTCGCGATCTCCTGCAACACCGCCTTGAGCCGCTCCTCGAACTCGCCGCGATACTTCGCACCGGCGAGGAGCGAGCCGATGTCGAGCGCGAACACGCGCTTGTCCTTCAGACCCTCGGGAACGTCGCCGCGCACGATGCGCTGAGCCAGTCCCTCGACGATCGCGGTCTTGCCGACGCCGGGCTCGCCGATGAGCACGGGATTGTTCTTGGTGCGCCGCGAGAGCACCTGGATGACACGCCGGATCTCCTCGTCGCGGCCGATAACGGGATCGATCTTGTTCTTGCGTGCGAGCTCGGTCAGGTCACGGCCGTACTTGTCGAGCGCCTGGTACTTGCCCTCGGGGTTCTGGTCGGTGACACGCTGGTTGCCGCGCACGTCCTTGAGCGCGTTCAGGACGCGCTCGTGCGTCGCGCCGAGCCGTTTCAGGGCCTGCCCGGTGTAGCCCTGGTCCTCGGTCATCGCGAGGAGGAGATGCTCGGTGGAGACGTACTCATCACCGAGGGACTGCGCCTCCTTCTGGGCCTGCTGCAAGACGCGGCCGAGCCGCCCGGAGGCCGAGAGCTGCACGTTGCCGCTCACCTTCGGCTGGCGCTGGAGCTCCGTCGCGAGCGCGGTCGAAAGCTGCGCGGGCTGGATGCCGAGCGCGGTGAGGACACTCGGCACGATGCCGCCGGCCTGGTCAACCAGCGCGGACGCGATGTGCTCGACGTCGAGCTGCGCGTGGCCCTCGTCGCGCGCCTTCTGCTGCGCGGCGACAAGCGCCTCCTGCGACTTTTCCGTGAGCTTATTTGGATCGATCACTCAACAACCTCAATCCGGAACCGCTCGCCTCTTAGAGGAGGTGGCTCCTGACGTTCTCCCCGCTGCGCGCCGTGGCGACCTCGCGCGCAAGCTCGCGCTCTTTTTCGTTGAGCTTCGTCGGCATGACGACCTTGACGGTGCTGTAGAGATCCCCGTGGCCGCCGCCCGCGCGGGGCATCCCCTGGCCGGCGAGACGAATAGTGCGCCCGTTCTGCGTTTCGGGCGGGATGCGAAGTGAGACCCGACCCTTGAGCGTGGGCACGGTAACTTCCCCGCCCAGCATCGCTTCGTGCATCGCGACCGGTAGGTCGACGCGGAGATCGTCGCCATCGCGCGTGAAGAAAGGATGCGGCTTCACGCGGACGCGGAGGTACGCGTCGCCGGGCGGACCTCCGCCCACGCCCGGATTCCCCTGCCCCGCAAGGCGGATCCGCTGCCCATCCTTCACCCCCGGCGGGATCTTCACGGTGAGCCGCCTGGGCGGCCCGCCGTTGTCTCGTGAAATTTGGATCACCTGCTCGGTGCCCTTGTAGGCCTCCGGGAGAGTGACCTCGACCTCGCCCTCGACATCCTCGCCTTGTCTAGCGCGCGATCGCGTCCGCGTACGTGTGCGACCGAACACGTCGTCCGCGTCGGCGAACCCGCCGTTCGCGGCTTGTCCAAAGAGGGTGCGGAAGAAGTCGGAGAACCCACTCGCATCGTCGCCGAACGGGTTCTCGCCCGGCTGTCCCGTGTACACGTACTGGAAGCCGCCGGTCCCCGAGGGACGTCCGCGCCCTTGCGCGAACTGCTCCCACTCAGGTCCGACAGTGTCATATCGCTTTCGCTTGTCGGGATCGCTGAGGACTTCGTGAGCCTCGTTGATCTCCTTGAAGCGCCGCTCGGCGTCCGCCTTCTTGTTGACGTCTGGGTGGTATTGGCGCGCGAGCTTTCGGTAGGCCTTCTTGATGTCGTCGGTCGAGGCGTTCTTCGGAACGCCCAGCGTCTTGTAGTAGTCCTTGTACTCGACCGGCATCGGTTCCGCCCCCGGAAATTAGTGCGCTGGCGCGGACGGCGTGATGCTCGGACGTGCCGCCTCGATCTGCGCGGGCGTCACGTTCGGTCCGGGCAACAGCGCCGCCTTGAGCACCTCGTCGATCGTCTCCATGAACTTGATGTCGACCGTGTCAATGACCTCCTGCGGTACGTCGACGAGGTCCTTCTTGTTCTTCTTCGGCATGAGGAAGATCTTGATCCCGGCGCGGTGCGCCGCGAGGAGCTTCTCCTTCACGCCGCCGATGGGCAAGACGAGTCCACGGAGCGTGATCTCGCCGGTCATCGCGACGTCCTTGCGGACCTTGCGGCCGGTCAGGGCCGACACGATCGCCGTCGCCATGGTCACGCCAGCCGACGGACCGTCCTTGGGGATGGCCCCCGCCGGGACATGGATGTGCATGGCGTGGTCCTTGAAGAAGCCCTTCGGCACACCGAGCTCCGCGTAGTGCGCCCGCACGTAGCTGAGCGCCGCGATGGCCGACTCCTCCATGACCTTCTGGATCTGGCCGGTGAGGACGAACTCCTCCTGCTTCGATCCCTGGTCCATGATCGTCGCCTCAACGGTGAGGACGTCGCCGCCGTGCTCGGACACCGAAACGCCGGTGGCCGCGCCGACCTGGTCCTCCTTCTCGGCGAGTCCGTACTCGTACCGCTCGGGACCGAGGTACGTCGTGAGGTCCTCGGGCTTGACCTCGACCGTCTGGGCCTTGCCCTCGGCGATCGCTCGCGCGACCTTGCGGTTGATCGTCCCGATCTCCCGCTCGAGGTTGCGGACGCCGGCCTCGCGCGTGTACTCGCGGATGAGCCGGAGGAGCGTGTCGTCGGCCATCACGAGCTTGCCTTCCTCGAGACCGTGCTGCTTCAGCTGCTTCGGCAGGAGGAAGCCCTTCGCGATGTGCATCTTCTCGTCCTCGGTGTAACCGGGGAGTCGGATGATCTCCATACGGTCGCGGAGCGGCGGGATGATCGTGTCCTCGACGTTCGCCGTCGTGATGAAAATGACCTTCGAGAGGTCGTACGGCACCTCGAGGTAGTGGTCGCTGAACGAGTTGTTCTGCTCGGGGTCGAGGACCTCGAGGAGTGCGGAGCTCGGGTCGCCGCGGAAGTCCGCGCCGACCTTGTCGATCTCGTCGAGCATGAACACGGGGTTCACCTCGCCGGCGGTCTTCATGTTTTGCAAGATTCGGCCGGGGAGCGCGCCCACGTAGGTGCGCCGGTGGCCGCGGATCTCGGCCTCGTCACGGATGCCGCCGAGCGACATGCGAATGAACTTGCGGCCCATCGCCCGCGCGATGGACTTGCCGAGGCTCGTCTTACCCACGCCGGGCGGGCCGACGAATGAAAGGATCGGCGCGCGCAGGCCCGGAGCGAGCTTGCGCACGGCCATGTATTCGAGGATGCGGTCCTTGATCTTGGGCAGGCCGTAGTGGTCCTCGTCGAGGATCTTGGCGGCTTGCTGGATGTCCCAATCGTCGCTTGCGGCCTTGCTCCACGGGAGGGAGACGAGCCAGTCGACGTACGTGCGGATCACGCCGGTCTCGGGGGAGGCCTGCGGGATCTTCTCGAGACGGCCGACTTCCTTGAGCGCCTTCTCTTTCACGGCGTCAGGCATACCGGCTTGCTCGATCTTTTCCTTGATCTCGCGAAGCTCCGCGCCGCCCTCGTCCTCACCGAGCTCCTTCTGAATCGCCTTCATCTGCTCGCGGAGGATGTACTCGCGCTGCGTCTTGTCGAGGGTCTGCTGGACCTCGCTCTGGATCTTCGCCTTGAGCTCGAGGATCTCGTTCTGCTTCGCGAGGAAGACAGAGATGAACTTGAGCCGCTCGACGACCGCGGGCATCTCGAGGAGCTGCTGACGTTGCTCGAGCGTGAGGTCGGGGCTCGACGCGACGAGGTCGGCAAAGTGCGCGGGGTCCTCGGTGTTCTTCGCGGTCATCGCGAGCTCGGGAAGGATCGAGCCACCGTTGTCGACGTACTTCTCGAACAAGCCCCGCACGTTCCGGAGAAGGGCCTCCCGCTCGACCGCGTTCCCGATCTCGTCCGGGATCACGTCGAAGTTCACGCGGAAGAACCGCTGCTCCGGCAGGTAGTTCTTGATGCGCACGCGGTTGATGCCCTGAACGATGATCTGCGCGCTCCCGTCGGGGATCCGGAGGAGGCGAACGATCTCGGCGACGGTACCCACCGAGTAGATCTGGTCAGGCGCCACGTCATCGACCTCGGCGTCCTTCTGGGCGGCGAGGACGATGTAGTGCTTTTCCTCGTTCATCGCGGCGTTGATCGCGGCGACGCTCTTCTCGCGACCGACCCCGAGCGGGACCACCAGCTTCGGGAACACGACCGCCTCACGGAGCGGTACTAGGGGCAGGTCATTCGGAAACTGGCTCGTCTGCGAGCTTGTGTTGGTGTTCGTCGTATCTGGGTCGGTCACTTCTTCTTTCCTTCTAGCTCTTCGTGGATCGATTGATCTTCATGGAATTTCTTAGAGCTCAACGCCCTTTTGACGCTGGCGAAGTCGCGGTCGTCGAGTCGTCGGCCCGTGGGTGACTTCGATCGTCTGCTGAGCCTCGGCCTCCGCGTCCTCACGCGCGAGTTCGGTCGCGATCTCGTCCATCAGGTCCGCCGCGTCGCGGAGCTGGAGCAGGAGCTTCACTCCGGCGAGGTTCACACCACGGGTCTGAGTGAGGTAGCGGATAGCGCGCACGCGCTCGAGATCTTCGTCCGAGTAGAGGCGGATGTTGGTGTCCGTTCGCACCGGATCGAGCAGGCCCTCCTCCTCGTAAATGCGGAGCGTCCGGGGATGGCATCCCGCCAGCCCTGCCGCGATGCTGATGACGTACACGGGTCGTCGTGCGCTTGCCACGGAAATATCTAAAAGCCTATCAATGCCGTTGTCAACTCTTCTCTTTATTCCGAGGAAGGAGGGCAGAGGGGCGGAAGAGCGCACGGCTGGCCCGCCGAGGGCCCGCGCGCGATGGGGCACCGGCCGGAGGCCGGGGGGTCCACCGTCGCGTAAAGAGGGTTTCGGCGGGCCGCCGTGCGCCACCGATAATTGGCGGCCCGTGCGGTTTGGCCTTGATTTCGGCACTTCAAATACCTCCCTGGCCGTATCCGACGGCGACTCCGTGCGCGTCCTCCCCATCGACGCCGTCGCGGGCGAGACGATGCCCACCGTCCTCTATGTCCGGCGGGATGGGACTCCCATCGTCGGGCGAGCGGCCATCGATGCGTATCTCCAGGACAACCGCACCCGCGGGCCGCTCACCAGGGAGGTCCAGCTGCTCGGCATACGCCTACCCTCGACCGACCCCACCCACAAGAGCCTCGAGGCATACATCCTCGCCGACACCAGCGCTCCCGGCCGACTCTTCCAGGCCCTCAAGACCTTCCTCGGGGACCCCCTCGACACTCGCACGAACGTGTTTGGCGATGCGAAAGGCCTCGAGGACCTCATTGCTCTCATCCTCGTCCATGTCCGGAACCGCGCGGAGGAGCTCACCGGTGCCGCCCCTGACGCGATCACGCTCGGCCGCCCGGTCAGATTCATCGGCGGTGACGACGCTGAGGCTCGCGCGACCGGCCGTCTGCGGGCGGCCGCCAAGCTCGCGGGCTTTCGCGACGTTCGCTTCGTGGCCGAGCCGATCGCCGCGGCCCACGCCGCGGATGTCGGACCGGGGACAAGCCTTGTGTTCGACTTTGGCGGCGGCACGCTCGACCTCTGCGTAGTGCGGCGTGACGCCGGTGGACTCGGGGTCCTCGCGACGGCCGGCGGTCCGATCGGCGGCGACCGCGCGACCGAGCTGCTCATCGAGGATGCGGTGGCGCCGCGTCTGGGCTCCCGGGCCGAGTGGGGACCGAAGCGTCTTCGGCTTCCGCGATACATCGTGAACGCGCTCCGTGATTGGCACGCGCTCTCCGCGCTGAACGAGAAGCCGCTCCTCGATGCGCTCGACGACCTCGTGCGTGCGGGTGCGCCGCGTCGCGAGCTCGCGGCTCTGCGGAGCGCGATCGAGCTCCAGCTCGGGTACGAGATCTTTCAGACGACAGATGCGACAAAGATCGACCTCTCGACCGTGCCCGCCGCGATCCTCACCTACCACCACGCGGAGGTGGACGTCGATGCCCGTGTCACCCGCGGTCGGTTTGAGCATCTCATCCGGCCGATGCTCGACGAGACTGCCGCGCTCGTGCGGGGCGTGGTCGGCGACGCGGGCGTCGCGGCGGGCGAGATAACGGCGGTCGTGTACACCGGCGGGTCGAGCGCGATCCCAGCTTTCCGGGCGCTCATGCACGAGCTCGTCCCAAACGCGGTCGCGCGAGACACCGCGGCGTTCACGAGCGTGGCCGCCGGGCTGGCGATGCCCGGCGTGACGGAGGCGGCGATAACCGGCTAATGGACAATCGTGTGATGCGACGTCTGATCCCGTTCGTCGCCGCCGCCGCGGCCGTGGCGATCACCACGGCCTTCATCGATCTCATCGCTGGGCGCGCGCAGATCGCGAACATCTCGATGCTCTATCTCGTCGCGGTGCTCATCGTCGCGGTGGCATTCGGTCGCGTTGCCGCGATCGTTGCGAGCGTCCTGGCGTTTGTCACGTTCGACTGGTTCTTCGTGCCGCCGACGCACCAGCTCGTCGTGGCCGACGCGCAGGAGCTCTTCTCGCTCGCGCTCTTCCTGATCACCGCGGTGGTCACCGGAACGCTCGCGGCACGCGAACGGGCCCGCGCGCAGGAGGCTGAGCACCGCGAGCACGACGCGAAGGTCCTCTATGAGGCCGCGTTCCTCATGGCGGAGCCGAATCTCGAGCAGGCGCTCGTCGCGGTCGCGGAGCATTTCCGGGCGGCGCTCGACCTCGACGCGGTGTCGATCGAAGCGAACGCCGACATCCTCCCGCACCCCGCGATCGCCGCGCGTGACGATGCGGCGCGCGCCGACCTTCGAGCAACGGGTAGCGAGCTGCGGCTCATGGACCCTGCCGGGCCCTCGCGCACCATCCGCCTTGTTGGACCCACGACGGCCCGCGCTGGTCGCCGAGCTCGCCTCGTGCCGATCGTCGCGGCAGGCGTGCGCGTGGGTCGCCTCACGGTGCTGCCTCAAGCCGGAGCGCCAGAGTTTGGGCCGGCCGAGGAACGCGTGTTCGCGATCGCCGCCGCGCAGCTGGGCCTTACGATCGAGCGCGCGCGATTTCGCCAGGACGCGACGGAGTCTGAGGTCCTCCGCCGCTCTGACGATCTCAAGACGGAGCTGCTCCACGCCGTATCGCACGAGCTCCGGACGCCGCTCGCGTCGATCCTTGCGTCGGCGGGAAGCCTTCGACAACGCGACGTCGACTGGACGGAGCGCGAGCGCGACGAGTTCGCGACCGCGATCCAGGACGAGGCCGTGCGGCTCGACCGCCTGGTGGGTAGCCTGCTCGATCTCTCGCGCATCGAGAATGGAACGCTCGTGCCGCACAAGGCATGGCACGACGTCGGCGCCCTCGTGGAGGACGTCGCCGGGCGCATGCGCCCAGTCACCGCGGGTCATCCGGTGCGTCTCGACGTTCCGGAGGATCTGCCGCCGATCGAGCTCGACTATGTGGAGATCCAGCAGGTCCTCTCGAATCTGGTGGAAAACGCCGCGAAGTTCTCTCCGGCGGGCTCCGAGATCGGGATCAGCGTCGGCCGCGACGACTCGAACGTTCGCTTCGCAGTCCGCGACCACGGGCCGGGAATCTCGCCGGGGGACTCAGAACGCGTCTTCGAACCGTTCGTCCGGCTCGCGCGGGCCGGACAGGGCCCGCGCGGCGTCGGGCTTGGCCTGGCTATCGCCAAACGCCTCGTCGAAGCGCACGCTGGAACCATCTGGGTCGATCGCGGCGTGAGCGATGGAACGCGCATCGTTTTCACGCTCCCGGGGCGGGCCGGTGTCGTCTAACGCCGTGCGGGACGAGCCGTCGGGGGCGCGCCTTCTCGTGGTCGACGACGAACCATCGATGGTCCGAACGCTTCGGACGAACCTGCGCGGCCACGGCTTCCAAGTGGAGACGGCGGAGACCGCGGGTGACGCGCTCGCGAGCTACGAGCGCCGCCAGCCCGACCTCATCGTGCTCGATCTCAACCTTCCGGACGGCGACGGGTTCGAAGTGGTGCGCCGCATACGCGAGCAGTCGGGGACGCCGATCATCGTCCTCTCCGCCCGCGGCGGTGAGACCGACAAGGTGAACGCGCTCGATCTCGGCGCGGACGATTACATGACCAAGCCGTTCGGAATCGACGAGCTGCTTGCGCGCATCCGCGTCGCCCTGCGACACGTCGCGCGCCCCGGAACCGGAGCCGAACCCAGGATCACGAGCGGCGCGCTCGTGATCGATCTCGAACGGCGGGAGGTCACGGTCGCGGGCCGCGCGATCCACTTGACACCGACCGAATACGACCTGCTCAAGGTCTTTGTCACCAATCCGAACAAGGTCCTGACCGACCGAATGCTGCTGCAACAGGTCTGGGGCCCCGACTACGGTGACGAATCGCATTACCTACACGTCTATGTCGCTCGGCTGCGGCGCAAGATCGAAAGCGATCCGCAGGATCCGGCCTACCTTGTGACCGAGCCCGGCGTGGGTTACCGCTTCCGCTCCGAAGAGCTTTAACGGGCTTTGAGACGTCGTTGAGGGCGCGGCGGCGTTCGTTGACACGCTGTTGAGCGATTTGGCACGACGCTCATTGGGATGGACTCGAAGAGCGAGCGCGGGGACCTTCCCGGGCTCGAACAGCTCGTCCCAAAGCAAGGTCGTCGGCCAGGCGATCGCTACGTGCGGATCGTTTCGCCTCGCCGCGACTTCCGTCGCGCGGAGGGGCACTACGTAGCGACCGACGCCGCGATCGTTCCACCGGGGCAGACCGGTCGGATCTTCGCGGGCATCCGGCACGTGCTTTTCGGAAAGCCTCTCGCCACTGAGGCGGAGGGCTCGGAGCGTCTTTCGGTCGCGACCGGCTACGCGATCCTCGCGTCGGACAACATCTCGTCTTCGGCATATGCGACCGAAGAAGCGATGCGGGTGCTCGCGCTCGCCGGTGTCGCGGCGCTCTCGCTGACGATGCCGATCGCGCTGGCGATCGTCGCCGTTCTCGCCGTCGTGGTCCTCTCACAGCTTCAGGTCATCAAGGCGTATCCCAACGGCGGCGGCAGCTACGTCGTCACGAGCGACAACCTTGGGCGGGTGCCCGGCCTCGTCGCGGCGTCGTCGCTCCTGATCGACTACGTCCTCACCGTCGCGGTCTCCACCGCGGCGGGCGTGGCGGCCATCACGTCGTTCGCGCCTGCGCTGCACGACATGCGGGTCCCGCTCGGACTCGCATTCATCGCCCTACTCGCCATCGGAAATCTTCGTGGCATCCGCGAGGCGGGAATGATCTTCGCCATTCCGACGTATGTGTACGTTCTCTCGCTGGCCGGCCTCATCGCGTATGGGCTCTTCCGCGTGGTGTCGGGCGATGTTCCCACGCCGGCGATCCCGCCAGACCCCGTGCCGGCTGCGGGGTTTACCGCGCTGTCGGTGCTTCTCATCCTCCGCGCCTTCGCATCGGGCTCGGTCGCGCTCACCGGCGCCGAGGCCGTCGCGAACGGGGTTCCGAGCATGAAGCCTCCCGAGACGAAGAACGCGTCCATGACGCTCATCCTGATGGCGCTCACGTTCGGCACGATCTTTCTCGGCCTCACGTTCCTCGCTCAAGCCCTCGGCGTCGCGCCGGATCAACGAGAACAGGAGACGCTGAACAGCCTCGTCACCCGCTCGCTCGTCGGCAACGGGTTCCCCTACTACCTGGTGCAGGTGTCGACCGCGGTCATCCTCGCGCTCGCCGCGAACACCGGCTTCACCGGATTTCCGCGCCTCGCCGCGGTGCTGGCGAACGATCGCTTCATGCCGCGGCATTTCGCGGATCGCGGCGAACGCCTCGCCTTCTCCTTCGGGATCCTGGTCCTGGCGGCGCTCGCGAGCGTCGTGCTTGTCGCGTTCGGCGGCAGTGTCACGGCTCTCATTCCGCTCTACACGATCGGTGTGTTCCTTGCGTTCACGCTTTCACAGACGGGCTTGGTGCGGCGCTGGCTCCGCCTACGGCCGCGCGGGTGGAAGCTCACCGCGGCGATCAACGGTGTCGGGGCGGTGGTGACCGGCGTCGTGCTGGCGATCACCACGGTGACCAAGTTCGAGCACGGCGCGTGGATGGTGCTGATCGTCATGCCGCTCCTCGTGCTGCTGCTGCACGGCATCAGCTCGCATTACACAGCCGCCCAGGACTCTCTCGTGGTCGAGGATCTCCGGGAAGACCTGCCGAAGCTGCCGCAGCCGATGGTCATCGTCCCGGTCGCGCGACTCGATCGCACCGCGGTGCACGCGCTGACGTTCGCATCCTCGATCTCGGATCACGTCAGGGCGGTGCATGTCGCGACGAGTCACGAGACCGCTGCTGCGTTCCAGGTTCGGTGGGACGCCTGGGCGGCAAACGTCCCGCTCGAAGTGATCGTGTCGCCATACCGGTCGCTCGTCCCGCCGCTCCTTACGTACATCGAGAGAGTCGGGCGGAATTGCGACCGGCCGCTCACGATCGTGGTGAGCCAGTTCGTGCCGAGACACTGGTGGGAGTTCTTCCTGCACAGCCAGACGGCGTTCCGGCTGAAGCTGGCACTTCTCTTTCGGCCGGACACGATCGTGATCGACGTTCCGTACCACCCGCGCGAGACCTAGCCCATCAGGGCTTTGCGGACCTCGCCTTCGGACGCCGTCGGCGAGAAGACCATGACCCGATCGCCGACTTCGAGCTTTGTGTCGTCGTCCGCGTGCATCAGCTTGCCTTTGCGGATGATCCCGCCGACGAGCGCACCGCTCGGCAGGCGAAGACTCCCGACGTTCTTTCCGGCGGGAGGCGTTCCGATCGCGATCTCAGCCTCGATCAGCTCGTTCGCTGAGCCGGCGAGTGACATGAGCGGCATGAAGCCCCCGGAAGGCAGCTCCTGTTCGATCACATTCATCAGCACGCGGGTCGAAGAGATCGTCTCGTCGATGCCGAGCGTCTTGAAGACGATCTCGTTCTTGGGATTGTTGACGCGCGCGATCACGCGGGGTGTCCGGCACCGGATCTTCGCCAGCTGGCAGATCACGAGGTTCTTCGCGTCGTCGCCGGTCACTGCGATGAGCGCGTCGGCGCGACTGCAACCCGCCTCCATCTGCGCGCGGCCCTCGTCGGCCGGCGCGTTCATCACGATCGAACCGAGGCGCTCTTGGACGAAATTGGCGCGGCGTCGATCGGCCTCGATCACCGTGACCTCGTGCCCGGACTCGAGAAGTGCCTGCGAGAGGTGGAACCCGACCTCACCCGCCCCAGCGACGACGAAGTACATCTTTACAGCACCTCCGTCAGGAGGTGCACGTATGGATGGCGACGAGTGGACCGAGTCGCCATCCTTATCGGGCTTTCACCGGTTCGTGGACCAGCTCCGCCTCGTGCGCAAGCGCCTTGCGCATGAGCACCTCCCCAACTTCCCGGTCTTCCTGCAGCATCGCGTGGAGGAGCGTGCCCAGGATGGTCGTCCGTGAGAACGTATTGATCCCCATCTCCCGATAGGTCTGCGCCCGGACGGGGTCGTTCACCTTGGCGATGACCTGCTTGACGCCGAAGATCTTTTGCGCGATCTGCGCAGCCATGAGGTTGCGGTTGTCTCCTTCCGTGAGAGCAAGGAGCGCGTCGGCCCGTTCAATCCCTGCCTGGCGCAGGACTTCGAGATCAGTTCCGTCACCGAGGATCGTTTCACCCTTGAAGGTGCTCGGGAGATGCTGGAACCACGCGCGCTCCGCCCGGGCCGGACTCGTCGACGCGATGTCAACCACACTTACGCGATGGCCCTCTGAATCGAGGAGCCCCGCGAGGAACCCGCCCACTCGGCCGCAACCGACGATGACGACGTTCACCTGGTCTCCTCCTGACGATACGCGAGCACCGCGCACGGCGCGTTGACGTACACGTTCTGCACGGTCCGTCCCACGTACACCCGCCCCAGTCGCTTGCGAAATGGCATGGCGACGACGATGAGATCGGACTTCCGTTCCACGGCCGTGTCCACGATCGCTGCCGCGGCGTCGCGCGCCTGCAGTAGCTCCGTATCCAGCTCGAATCCCGCCTGGTCGGCGACTTTCTTAGCGCTCGCCAGAAGCTCCTCGCCGCGGTCGAGCTCGGGCTCGAGCACGGCGTCCAGCGGAAGGTTCCACCGCACCTCGATCACGTGGATGCCGACCACTTCAGCTTTGCCGGGCTTTGCGATGGAGGCCACGAGACGAAGCACGTCCGGATCCGCGCTTGTACCCGCGAGGGCGACGAGAATCCGCTTCGGTTGCATGAGTGCGCGAGTTTAGCGTCGTCGGGTGAGGTTCGAAGTGTCTTCGAAGTGGTAGGGCACGTCGATGACGATCGTGTTCGGCCGGAAGAGGAGAGCCGCTTTGAGACGGAACGCGGTCTGGCTGTGCAGCAACCACTCCCACCAGTGGCGGGGGACGAACTCGCTGAGGACGACGGTGATCGGCCGGTCGTCGGACTTGCCCATCGCGTCGATGTACTTGAGAAGAGGCGCCAGCAGCGATCGGTAGGGCGATACGACGATGTCGAGCTTGATGTTGGTGTCGAGCTGCATCCAACGCCGACGGAATTCCTCTGCGCTCGCGTTCGAGGTCGAGATGTGCACCGCCTTTACGGTCGGCGACACCGATCCCGCGAAGGCCAGGGCCTGGAGCGCTGCGCGATCGAGGCGGGCGATCGGCACGATCACGAGCGGAGCTGGAAAAACGGGGACGTGCTGCTGTTCGGGGCCGGTGATGACGAGGGCGTCGTGCACGGTCTGGTAGTGGCGGTGGATCCCGTAGAGCAGAGCCGTGATGAGCGGGATGAGCACGAGGACCATCCAAGCGCCGTGCTCGAACTTCGTGTACGCGACGACCAACAGGACGGTACCGGTCACCAAGGTTCCGAAGGCATTGATGACCATCGAGACCCGCCAGCCCGGATTGCGGAGGCGACGCCACCGCCGCACGAGACCTGACTGCGACAGAGTGAACGCGAGGAACACGCCGATCGTGTAGAGCGGGACCAGATTCGTGACGCTGCCGTTGAAAGCGGCGAGGATCACGCAGGCGAGCAACGCAAGGACGATGATCCCGAAGTTGAAAGCCAGGCGTGATCCGACATCCGCGAAATGGCGAGGCATGAAGCGGTCGTTCGCGAGGACCGACGCCAGCCGGGGGAATCCGGTGAAGCCGGTGTTCGCGGCAAGCAACAGGATGACCGCCGTCGTGATCTGAACGATGTAGTAGAAGGGAGTACCCGCCCCCACGATCGCCTTCGTCATCATGCTGTTGACCGTTTCCTGCTCCCTGATATCCGGCTGGATCCCGATGGTCGTCGAGAGCCAGGTGATCGCGATGAAGATCGTCGCGAAGATCGTGCCCATGAGGACCAAGGTTTTGATCGCGTTCGTCTCCTCGGGTCGCCGGAAGCTCGGCACGCCGTTCGCGACCGCCTCGCTGCCCGTCAGCCCGACCGAGCCGGACGCGAATGCTCGAAGGACGAGCAGAAGCGTCAGCGGTCCGGTTCCTTCCTGAGGGAACGGATTCGGCGGCGTCACGGGCGCCGGCGGATCGCCGGTAAAGACCCGAAAGAGACCGAACGCGACCAACCCGTACATCGCGATCATGTATGCGTACGTCGGCCCGGCGAAGAGGAGTCCTGCCTCGCGCACGCCGCGCAGGTTTCCGATGACGAGCAATGCGATGAGAGCGAGGCCGGCCACCACGCGGTAGTCGTGCAGCTCGGGTACGAAGCTCGAGATCGCGGCGACGCCGGCGGCAGTCGAGACGGCGACGGTCAGCACGTAGTCGATGAGGAGCGCCGATGCCGCGACGAGTCCCGCGATGACGCCGTGGTTCTCGCGCGCGACGAGGTAGCTGCCGCCGCCGTTTGGGTATGCGCGGATGACGCGCGACTCCGACAGGATGACGATCGCGAGGACGAACACGACCGCGATCGCGATCGGCATCGTGAGCGCGAGGGCCGCCGTCCCCGCGAGAGCAAGAACGCGCATGGCCTCTTCGGTCGCGTACGCGGACGACGAGATGTTGTCGGACGCGAGGATCGGCAGGCCCGTTGCGACGCCGACGCGTTCCTCCCCTTCGGCCTCGGTCTCCAGGCGCTTGCCGATCAGAAAGCGCAGGGCCGAGTTCCACGCCTGTCCGATTCGGCCAGTCGGTTCCATGGTCTCCTCGGTGGCGGTCCAGCGGCCGCCGTGCCCGCGGAGTCCGCTCCCGGTCGGCCGGACGATCCGAACGTAGCGGTCGCCTACGCGTCGTCCCGGTTGGCTCACCCGCTTCTCGAGTGAAGGCGACTCGTGTCGGTCGTTCATGTTCGATGGATCGCCTGGTCGATCCTTCGGAGTATCGCCTTGGTCGTCTGTCACGTCAGGGTTGCGATTGTGGCACGGTACCGCGAGCCCGCTCCGCAGCCGATTGGTCCAGCAACACGACGTCGCGCGCGGAAGCGGCCGCCCGCCGGTCTATCGAGACAAGGTGCGCGGGAGACGTGAGCACCTGAATGGTGAGTGCGCCGGGCGGCGGCACCGTGAACATCGCGCGTAGGGTGAGCGTGCCGCCGGAGCGATCGACGCGCACGACGCGAATGTCATAGCCGCCCGTACGCTGCGAGCCGGCGAAGGCAGCGAGGTACAGGCGAGTGGCGTCCCTCGCGGCGAGCCCACCAAGGCCCGTGAGTCCCAGATCGGTCGCGGCGACGACGCGCGGCCCGCCCTCGTAACCCGACTGCTGCGTAGAGCCGTGGTCGGTGAACGGAATGTTCTGAGCGTCGGTCACCTGCGCCGCCGGTCCAGCGCACGCGATAGTGGCGACGAGCAGGAGCTCACAGACCGAACGCAAGGCGATCCGCGAAGATCGACGG
>VBDV01000010.1 GCA_005882765.1 Chloroflexota bacterium
CTCTACGTGTTCACCGATCGCGGCCGGGTCTTCGCTCTGAAGGTCTTCGAGCTCCCCGACGCGAGCCGGACGGCGAAGGGAACGCCGATCCAGAACATCCTCGAGGCGATGCAGGCCGGTGAGCGCCTGACCGCGCTGGTTGCCCTCCGCGACACGAGCTCGGCCGAGCATCTCGTGATGGCGACGCGCAAGGGCTTCATCAAGAAGACGCCGCTCTCCGAATATGCGAACGTCCGGCGCGCGGGACTGATCGCGATCGCCCTGCGGAAGGGCGACGAGCTCGCCTGGGTCGCGCCGTGCACCTCGCAGGACCGGATCCTCCTCGCCACACGAAAGGGCAAGGCGATCACGTTCAAGGCGACCGATGCGCGTCCGATGGGCCGGCAAACCCAGGGAGTCACCGGCATCCGGCTGCAGAAGGGCGACGAGGTTGTCGGCATGGGCATCGCCCGTCCTCGGACGGAGGCGCTCTCGGTGACGGAGAACGGCTTCGGAAAGCGAACCGCGGTCGCTGAATTCCCGACGCAGGGCCGCGGCGGTCAAGGAGTGATCCTCGCCTCCCTATCGCCGAAGACCGGGAACGTCGCCGCTATCCAGATGGTCGACGAAGGGACTCAGGAGATCCTGCTGATCACCTCGAACGGGGTCGTGATCCGTACTCCGCTCGAGCAGGTGCGAGCCCTCGGCCGTGCCACGATGGGAGTGAAAGTCATGGCGGTCGGCGAGACGAAGATCGCGTCGATCGCGACGTTCACCCCGATGCGGCCGGCACAAACGCAGCTCGATCTACCGCGCTGATCCACCGATCGGCGCTCACACCCGCACGAGCAGGTTGCAATCGCGGCGCATGCTTGACATAGGTGCGTAGCAAAGAGGCACCAGGAGTACCTCTTTCGACCAAATTGACGTTGTCCCACGCGGACGCCCCGGTATGGTGGCGCTCCTTGGGAGGGGCAACCAACTGATCACGCTGGACGACGTCAGCAAGCGCTATCCGAATGGCACCGACGCTCTGCGTGATGTGGATCTCGAGATCGACTCCGGAGATTTCGTATTCCTCGTCGGCTCATCCGGGGCGGGCAAGTCCAGCCTGATCCGCCTTCTGATCCGTGAGGAACTGCCGTCGTCAGGCCGCGTGTGGGTCGACGGTCAGGACGTCGTCCGCATGAAGCACTCGGCCGTGCCGAAGCTTCGCCGGCGGGTCGGCGTCGTGTTCCAAGACTTCAAGCTTCTCCCGCGGAAGACCGTCGCCGAAAATGTCGGCTTCGCTCTTCTCGTCACCGGACACTCGGGCGAGGAGGCGCGCGAAGAGACCGAGCGCGCGCTCGCGCTCGTCGGCCTATCGCAGAGGCGGGCACACTTTCCGGACCAGCTCTCGGGTGGCGAGAAGCAGCGCACCGCGATCGCGCGTGCCCTCGTGAGCCGACCGAAGATCCTCATCGCGGACGAGCCGACGGGGAACCTCGATCCGGTCACGAGCTGGGAGATCATCAAGCTCCTCGTTCGGGTCAACGAGCTCGGTACGACGCTTCTCATGGCGACCCACAACGCCGAGATCGTCAACGCGCTCCGCCGCCGCGTCGTCCACCTCGATCACGGGATGGTCGTGCGCGACGAGCGCGAGGGCCAGTACGCGGCGTGAGGCGACTCGAGTACGTGGCCACGACGGCCGCGCAGGGCTTCTGGCGTAATCCCGTCATGAGCCTCGCGTCGACGTTCACGATCGGTCTGATGCTCCTGCTCTTCGCGTTCTTCCTAGCGACCGACCGTGGTCTCCAGGCAGCGGTCAACGTTCTCGAATCCAAAGTCGAGCTCGCGCTCTTTCTCGAGGACGGCGCTCGCGTGTCGGACGTCCTCGACCTCCGCGCGCGGATCGAGGCCGATCCGGCCGTCTCGCGGGTCGACTACATCACGAAAGAGCAAGCGATGGCGCGCCTCGTCGACATCGCGGCGAAGCGGCCCGACATCCAGATCGTCGACACCTCCGAGAACCCGCTCCAGGCATCCCTTGAGGTCAAGCTCGCTCGCGCACAGGACGCGCCACGGGTCACCGCCGCGCTACGCGAGGAGATCGGCAAAGGGGTCGTGAGCGACGTCGTCGATAACCCGCAGGTCGTGGACAAGCTGCTGACGATCACGCGAGTACTTTCGTTCGGCGGGCTGGCCGTCCTAGCGATGATGCTGATCGTCGCCCTCTTCGTGATCGTCAACACGATCCGCATCGCCGTGCATGCCCGTCGTGACGAGATCGAGATCATGAAGCTCGTCGGCGCCACGGACTGGTTCGTTCGCTGGCCCTTCATCCTCGAGGGGATGCTCGTGGGCGCGCTCGGCGCGGTGGCCGCGACGGCGGTCGTGCTCGTGGCCGCCGGACCCGTCATGAGCGCGATGGTCAACTTCATCGAGATCCTCCCGCTCTCATTCGGACAGACCTTCGTCTGGCAGCTCGTGGGGAGCGTTTTCGCCCTCGCCCTCGCCGTCGGCGGTGGTGGGGCCATGCTCTCGGTGCGGGCCCACCTGGCCAAATGAGACTTCGCCGAGCCTTGACCCAGGCCACGAGCGGATGCGACGATGCACCCCGCATGGGAACTCCCCGGCAACCCGCTCGGGGAGGTGGGGTTTGGAGGATGCGCGCGGCCCGCGCGACGACGGTCGCGCTGGTTGTGTCTGCGTTCCTTGGTGGTTTGGCGCAACCCGCGTCCGCTGACGATCCGATAACCGCGGCCCTGAAGCGCAAGGACGAGCTCGCCCGGGCGGTGCAGCTCTCACGCGCCAACGCGGAGCGCTACCAGGCCGTCGCGAATCAGTTCCAGGCCGTCGTCAACCAGACCAACGCCCGGATCTCCGATCTCGCCGAGAAGCAAGCGAACGCGCAGTCGGAGGCCGACCAGCTCTTCTACCAGATCCAGATCGCCGAAGAGCAGCTCGCTCTCGTCACATTCCAGCTCGATGAGACGCGCGCGCTCGCCGATTCGCTGAAAGCCGAAGCCACTCAGGAATCGAAGGAGCTCGCGGACCGGGAGGACCTCTACGCGCGCCACCTGCGGACAACGTACCGACAGGCGCTGATCAGTCCTCTCGAGATGCTGCTCTCATCGGCGTCGCTCACCGAATTCGCGAACCGACTCCAGGAAATGATCTTCATCAACCGGCAGGACGTTCAGCTCGCGAACGAGATCCGCAACATCCGTGCGGACACCCAGCAAAAACAGGACGACGCCGCGAGCAAAGAGAAGGAAATCCTCGGCCTCACCGATCAGATCACGACGCAGCGCCAGCAGCTCTCGGGCGCGAAGGATAAGTACGACAAGCTCGTCGCCCAGACGCAGTCGGCGATCGATGACGTCGCCTCGGTTAGGGCGGAGGCCGCCGGCAACCGGCAGGCCGCCCAGGGCCAGGTCAGCCAGACCAACCAGACGACCGCGGCCCTTACGCGACAGCTCGACGAGGCCGAGGCCCAGTACGAAGCCCTCGCCGCGAACGCGGCCGGTGGCAGTGGACTCGGCGCGTTCAACGGGACCACGCTCTCGATGTGGCCGCTCCGCGGACCCATCACGTCGGGCTTCGGCGCCCGCTGGGGCGGCTTCCACAACGGCATCGACATCGCCGCGCCGAAATACACCCCGATCCGGGCGGCGTCGGCCGGGAAGGTCGTGACCGTCGGCCGCCCGTACCTCGCGTACGGCGACACGGCGGTCGTCGTGATCATCGCCCACGGCTTCAACTTCTCGACGCTCTACGGGCACCTCGACGATCTCCACTGGCCGATCGTGTCCGTCGGGCAGACCGTCTCCGCGGGACAGATCATCGCGTACGTCGGGATGACCGGATGGACGACAGGCCCGCACCTGCACTTCATGACGATCCTGAACGGACGCGCCGTCAACCCGATGGGCTATCTGCCGTAAGCCTCGCTGCTTCGCAGCTACGTATTGCTGCTGCGCCGTAGGCCCTGCGCGGCTACTGCCATTTTTCGCTAGCGCAGTTCCGCAAAAGACGGGACATTCGCGCACCCAGTGAATCCGCGGCGACATTGACGGTAAGTCCGCGCCATGTAGCATCAATTCCGAAAGAAAGGAGGTGATGTGGAGTGGGCGATGCCAGTGGGAATCCAAAGACCCATGTGAGCTCACTTCAGCCTTTCGTAATGAATCGATCTGAGGTGAACGCGCACTAACTCACTGGGTCTTTGGTGACCCGGCAAAGGAGAGCGGCGGCAGCGATGCCGCCGCTCTTCGTTTTCACCGCCTAATCTCCTCGCTGATGCCATCCCAAAAGACAGCTTCGCCTCCGGAGCCCGAGCGTCAGGTCCAGCTCGCCGACAACCGCAAAGCTCGCTTCGACTATCAGATCGAGAGTCGGCTCGAGGCGGGCATCGCGCTGCGCGGCACCGAGATCAAGTCGTTGCGCGCGGGTCACGCCAACCTGCGCGACGGGTACGCGCGCGTCGAGAACGGCGAGGTGTGGCTTCGCAACGTCCACATCGCGCCGTGGGCCAACTCGCCGTATGACAATCACGACCCGCTGCGCCCACGCAAGCTCCTCCTGCACAAGGACGAAATAGGACAGCTCGTCGGGACCGTCGCGCAGAAGGGCTACACGCTCGTCCCGCTGCGGATGTACATCAAACACGGTCGTGCCAAGGTCGAGCTCGCTGTCGCGCGCGGCCGGAAGCGCTTCGACAAGCGCCAAGTGATCAAGGAGCGCGAGGCCACACGCGAGATGGATGCCGCGATCCGGAGGCGCGTCGGTCGGGGCTAGCCGGCGTTTATCCCGCCGGTTGAAGGACGGGAGCCGTCGCGCGCCCCGTCAGGTCGGTTCCGACGCTCTCCGCGAACTGGCTCTGGTAGAGGGCGTAGTAGAAGCCCTGCTTGCGCAGCAGCTCCGCGTGGTCGCCCTGCTCGACGATCCGGCCCGCGTCCATGACCACGATCTCGTCGGCGTTGCGGATCGTCGAGAGACGGTGCGCGATGACGAAGGAGGTGCGGCCGTGACGGAGGCGCGCCATCGCTTGCTGGATGAGCACCTCGGTGCGCGTGTCGACGTTGCTGGTCGCTTCGTCGAGGATGAGGATGCTCGGATCGGCGAGGAACGCGCGGGCGATAGTGATGAGCTGCCGCTGGCCTGCCGAGATGTTCGAGGCTTCTTCTTCGAGAAGCGCGTCGTAGCCCTCGGGCAGCGTGCGTACGAAAGGATCGACGTGGGCGGCTGTCGCTGCGGCGACGATCTCGTCCAGCGAGGCGCCTTCCTTGCCGTAGGCGATGTTGTCGCGGATCGTGCCTGCGAACAGCCAGCTGTCCTGGAGCACCATCCCGAACGTCCGCCGCACCGCGTCGCGGGGTAGCTCCCGCGTATCGGTACCGTCGAGGCGGATCGCGCCGCCGTCGATGTCGTAGAAGCGCATGAGGAGGTTGACGATCGTTGTCTTACCGGCGCCGGTCGGCCCCACGATCGCGACGGTCTCGCCCGGGCGCACGTCAAGCGAGAAGTCCTCGATGAGCGGCTTGTCCGGCAGGTAGCGGAAGGAGACGCGGTCGAATTCGACGTGACCGCGCGTCGCGTGGGGTGCCGTCGCGCCGATCCGATCGGGCGTCTCTTCGGGCGCGCCGAGGAACTCGAAGACGCGCTCCGCCGACGCGAGCCCTGACTGCAGAAGGTTCATCTGAGCAGCGATCTGCATGAGCGGCATCGTGAATTGCCGGGAGTAGGCGATGAATGCAGTCACGTCTCCGAGGCTCATCGCGCCGGACGCCACGCGATACCCGCCGATGACGGCCACGCCGACGTAGTTCAGGTTCGAGAGGAACTGCATCGCGGGCTGGATGATCCCCGAGAGGAACTGCGCGCGGAAGCTCGCGCGGTAGAGCCGCTCGTTCTGATCGTTGAACTGCCGAATTGCGCTGACGCGGCGCCCGAAGACCTGAACCAGCGCGTGCCCGCTATGCATTTGCTCGACGTGGCCATTCAGCGCGCCGGTCTCGGCCCACTGCGCGATGAACTCCTTCTGCGAGCGGCCGGCGATCAGGATCGTGACGGCGAACGACAGCGGGATCGTGATGACCGAGATCAGGGCAAGGAGGGGACTGATCCAGAGCATCATCCCGAGAACGCCGATGACCGTGAGCACGGATGTGAGCAGCTGAGAGAGACCCTGCTGCAGGGTGGTCGCGATGTTGTCCACGTCATTCGTCACGCGGCTCAGGAGATCGCCGTGGGCGTGGCTGTCGAAGTACCGAAGTGGCAGCCGCGCGAGCTTCTCCTCGACCTCACGTCGCATGCCGTAGACGGTCCGCTGAGCGACGCCGGCCATGATGTACGCCTGCGCCCACGCGAGGAGCGAGGCGAGGGCGTACACAACCACGGCGAGCGCGAGGATCTGGGCGAGCGCCGCAAAGTCGATGCCCACCCCGGGAACCGCGTTGGTGGCAGCGAGCATGTCCGCGAACTGACCCCGCCCGCTGGCCCGGAGCGACGCGATGATCTGCTCCTTAGGAACCCCGGCCGGAAGAGTCTTGCCGACCACACCGTCGAAGATGACATTCATCGCGTTTCCGGCGATCTTCGGTCCGATGACGCTGAATGCGACGCTGAGAGAGCCCAGGCTGCAGGGTGGTCGCGATGTTGTCCACGTCATTCGTCACGCGGCTCAGGAGATCGCCGTGGGCGTGGCTGTCGAAGTACCGAAGTGGCAGCCGCGCGAGCTTCTCCTCGACCTCACGTCGCATGCCGTAGACGGTCCGCTGAGCGACGCCGGCCATGATGTACGCCTGCGCCCACGCGAGGAGCGAGGCGAGGGCGTACACAACCACGGCGAGCGCGAGGATCTGGGCGAGCGCCGCAAAGTCGATGCCCACCCCGGGAACCGCGTTGGTGGCAGCGAGCATGTCCGCGAACTGACCCCGCCCGCTGGCCCGGAGCGACGCGATGATCTGCTCCTTAGGAACCCCGGCCGGAAGAGTCTTGCCGACCACACCGTCGAAGATGACATTCATCGCGTTTCCGGCGATCTTCGGTCCGATGACGCTGAATGCGACGCTGAGAGAGCCCAGCACGACGACGACGGCGAGGACGAGGCGTTCGGAACGGAGCCGCGCGAGAAGCTTGCGCAGCGTGCCGCGGAAATCCTTGGAGCGCTCGACCGGCGCGCTGAGGCCCATGAAGGGGCCACCACGCTGGCCAGCCTGTGGCCGTCCACCCGCGCCGCGACCTTGCGGCCTCCCCATCATCATCATGCCGCGGCCGCTCCGAGCTGCGATTCGACGATTTCCCGGTACTCGGCGCTGGTACGCATGAGGTCATCGTGCGCGCCGCTCCCAACGATGCGTCCCTCGTCGAGCACGACGATGTGGTCGGCGTGCAGGATCGTGCTGACGCGCTGCGCCACGATGATCACGGTCGCGTCGGTCGTCTCGGCCTTGAGGGCCATCCGCAGCCGAGCATCGGTGCCGGCGTCGAGCGCGGAGAAGCAGTCATCGAAGAGGTAGATCGCCGGCCGCTTCACGATCGCGCGCGCGATCGCGAGCCGCTGGCGCTGCCCACCGGAGACATTGGTCCCACCCTGGTCGATCGGCGCCTCGAGCTGGCCGGGCATCGCCGCGACGAAATCCCGAGCCTGCGCGATCTCGAGCGCGCGCCAGAGCTGCGCGTCGGTGGCGCTCTCGTTGCCGAAGCGGAGGTTCTGCGCGACCGTGCCCTTGAAGAGATACGCGGTCTGCGGAACGAGCCCGATGCGTGCCCAGAGCCCATCGAGCGCCTGCTCGCGCACGTCGAGGCCGTCCACAAGGACGACGCCAGACGTGACGTCAAAGCTCCGCGTCACGAGGCTCACGACCGTGCTCTTTCCGGAGCCGGTCCCGCCGATGATCGCCGTGGTCCGTCCTGGCCGCGCCTCGAACGTCAAGCCGTGCAGAACGGGACGCTCGCCGTGCGGGTACGCGAACGTCACGTCCGCGAACGCGACGAGCCCCGAGAGCTGCTGCGGCGCAACCGGGCGCAAAGGCTCGGCGATCGACGAGGTCGTCTCGACGACTTCGACGATCCGCTGCGCGCTCGCCTCAGCGCGCGGGACGAGGATGACCATGAAGACCGCGGTCATCACCGCGAAGAGGATCTGCATGATGTATTGCAGGAACGCGGTGAGGTTCCCTATCGGCATGTCGCCGCGATCGACGAGCCCAGCGCCAAACCACAGGATCGCGACGGTCGAGAGATTCATGATTGCGAGAAGGGAGGGGAAGGCGAGGGCGAAGATGCGGTTGACGCGCAGCGAGGTCGCCGTGAGGTCCGCGTTCGCCGTCTCGAACCGTGCGCGCTCCGATCGAACGCGAATGAACGCCCGCACGACCCGTACGCCGGTGATCTGTTCCCGAAGCACCTGCGTGATCCGGTCGATCTTCACCTGGACCTGCCGGAAAAGCGGGACCGCCATCCACATCAACACGCCGATGACCGCGGCCATGAGCGGGACGATCACGACGATGAGCCACGACAGCGTCGCGTCCTCGCGAATGGCCATGACGATGCCACCGATCGCGAGGATTGGCGCGCTCACGAGGATCGTGAGCGCGATCTGCACGAAGAGCTGGACCTGCTGAACGTCGTTGGTGTTGCGGGTGATGAGCGAAGCCGTCCCGAACCGGTTCATCTCTCGCGCGGAGAAGCTCTGCACGCGTTCGAAGACCGCAGCGCGGACGTCGCGGCCGACGCTCATCGACGTCTGGGAGGCGAAGTACACCGCGACGATCGCGAAGAGGCCGAGCAACAGCGTGATCCCGAGCATGACCGCACCGGTGCGCCAGATGTAGTCGGTATCGCCCTTGGCGACACCGTTGTTGATGATGTCCGCGTTGAGGTTGGGCAGGTAGAGGTTTCCCACCGACTGGAGCAGCAGGAGCGCGGTGACGATCGCGACCTGCCGCTGATACGGCGCGAGGTGCCTCCGAAGCAGGTGAATCAGCACGGAGGCCTGCCTACTCGCCGAACGCCGGCGCCGCCTCCACCTCGGGCTGCCGAACTCGGTCAGCTCGGCCGCGGAGCGGGACCTCCTGTAGGAAGAGTGAGAGCACAACGGAGAACGAGGCGACGACGGCAGCGATGAGGAAGATGTCGTGGAGCGACGACGCCAGCGCGGTGCGGATCGCGACGAGCACGGCCGGCGGGATCTTCTGCATGACGGACGGATCGAAGATCGCCTGAGCGTTGCCGTTCGCGGGAAGCGCGCCAGCGAGCTGGGGCGGAATCGAGGCGACGATCTTCTGGGTGAGCTCGTGCGAAAGGACCGCGCCAAGGATCGCCACGCCGACCGTGCTACCGATGTTCCGCCAGAACTGGATCTGGCTGGACACGACGCCCAGATACCGTTGGTCGACGGCGCTCTGTGTCGCGTTGAGATACAGCGGCATCCCGACGCCGACGCCAAGCCCGATCAGCACCAGATCGCGTACCACCTCGATCTCAGGCGTACCGACGGTCACCTGCGCCAGCAGGAAGAGGCCGATGCTCAGAATCACGGCGCCGACGGTCCCGATGTAGCGGTACCGCTTGATCCGGACCATGAGCTGGCCCGTGATGATGCTCGAGACGATGAGACCGGCCATGAGGGGCGTGATAAGCAGGCCCGAATTCGTCGCGGGCATGCCGAGGACGCCCTGGTACACGAGGCCCACGAAGAGAATCGCGCCGAACATCGCGAAACCGAGCAGGAATCCGATAGCGGTAGACACCGAGAACGTCGGGTTCTTCCAGAGATCGAACGGGACGACGGGGTG
Organism: Chloroflexota bacterium; assembly: GCA_005882765.1. Taxonomy (GTDB): domain Bacteria; phylum Chloroflexota; class Limnocylindria; order P2-11E; family P2-11E; genus 3-1-20CM-2-70-9. The sequence goes on from VBDV01000010.1 coordinate 9,768, forward strand.
ATCCGTGCGTCGCTCGACGATGAAGAAGATCACGCCCATCACCGCGGCGACGAGCAGGAGCCCGAGCACCTCGCGGGAGGTGAAGTCATGGTCGCGCGTGATCGACAGGGCGATGAGGAGCGGCACGATCGACGCCGCAAGCGTGAAGGCGCCTGCGAAGTCGATGTCGCGCCACGACGCGGCGTGCCGGACCATCGGAAGCGTGACGAACACGGCGACGATGGCGAGAAGCCCGACCGGGACGTTCACGTAGAAGACCCAGCGCCACGTCAGGTTGTCGGTCAGGTACCCGCCGATGACCGGGCCGACGACGGAGGCGATGCCGAAGATCCCGGCGAAGACGCCTTGGAGCCTCGCACGCTGGGCGGGTGAGTACAGGTCGCCGATGGTGGCGAACACGCTCGCGAAGAGAACGCCACCGAAAATTCCCTGCAACGCACGGAACGCGATGAGCTCGGTCATGTTCTGTGACTGGCCGCAGAGGGCCGAGGCGATCACAAATCCGATCATCCCGGCAAGCAGGAACGGCTTCCGACCGAACAGGTCGCCTAGCTTCCCGGCGATCGGAGTGAGTACGGTCGAAGTTACGAGGTACGCCGTCGCCACCCATGCGAAGTAGTCGAGCCCATTGAGCTCAGCGACGATGCGGGGCAGAGCCGTTCCGACGATGGTCTGGTCGAGCGCGGCGAGGAACAACGCGAGCGCCACTCCGATCGTCGCA
>VBDV01000035.1 GCA_005882765.1 Chloroflexota bacterium
ACCCGATTCGGATCGAGGCCCTTCGTGTTCGCGATGGCCCCACTCGTGTCGGAGAGGCCGACGATCACCGCGCCGAGCTCAGCCATGAGCTTGGCCGAGAAGCTGCCGGCATTGCCGAATCCTTGGACCACAACCCGCGCGCCTTCGAGATCCATGCCGAGATGCTTGGACGCCTCGATGATCGTGTAGACGGCACCGCGCGCGGTCGCCTCGTTGCGGCCCTCGCTGCCGCCGATCGACAGCGGCTTCCCGGTCACGACGGCGAGCGCCGTGTACCCGTGATGCATCGAGTACGTGTCCATGATCCAGGCCATCGTCTGCGCGTTCGTGTTCACGTCCGGCGCTGGAATGTCACGGTCCGGACCGATGAGGAGCTCGATCTCCGTCGTGTATCGGCGCGTGAGCGTCTCGAGCTGCTGCGCGCTCATGCCTTTCGGATCGCAGACGACCCCGCCCTTCGCGCCGCCGTAGGGAATTCCGACCACCGCGCATTTCCAGGTCATCCACATGGCGAGCGCCTTGACCTCGTTCAACGAGACCGACGGGTGGTAGCGAATGCCGCCCTTGCCGGGCCCGCGCGTCGTGTTGTGCTGCACGCGGTAGCCGGTGAAGACCTGCACGACACCGTCGGCCATCCGCACGGGGAAGTGAACAGTCAGCTCTCGCTGAGTCGTGCTGAGGATCCGCCGCATGTTCGGATCGAGATGAAGCTTGTCCGCCGCGATGGCGAACTGTTCGAGTGCCACCTCCCACGGGTCGCGCTGGGTGTGGTCGATGACCGCCGTATTTGCCTTCACGAGTACCTCCGACGCGTCATGTGGTCGCCGCTTTCAGCTTTTCGATCACGAGCCAATCATCGGTCGTCTTGCCAGGCGTGTACGCGCTGTTCCAATTCTTGAGCACGACGCGGCGGAACCCCTGCGCCTGCAGCGTTTCACGCCAGGAACGCAGGCCTCGCGTTACGTAGGGCGTCAGCCGGACGTTCGGACTGGGGGCGAGGACGCCTTCAAGATGGCGCCGCCGCTCCAGGAGTGGGATCTGGAGGAGGGACTCGCCGTCGATCTCGAGGAGGTCGAAGGCCGCGAAGATCTGGCGACCGCCGAACTGCCGTGTGTACGCGTTTCCCTGCTCATCGACCTCGAGGTCGCTCTCGTCCTTCCACCCATCGACGAGAACGCCGTCGAGGATCGCGGTGCTGCACTGTGTCTCCGCGACGATCGCGTCGTACAGCTCGCGCGGTCCGGCCACTTTGCCCTCGTAGCCTACGAAGTGCGGCTCGGGATGACCGACCCGGACGAGGACTCTCGTTCCTGTCCATGCCGGCTCGAGGATGTGGCCCTCCCGCTCCGCCCGTTCGCGGACCGACCGGGGCCGTTGGGGCAAAAGATCTGCCCCGAGGACGCTGCTCAGGATTCGAGTATCCGCGCTCTTGACAGTACGAACGTTCGTTCTATTATGTGAACGTCTGTTCGAAACAACTTTCTAGGGGTGCATCGTGGCTGCGGCATCGGCGCTTTTCCTGTCCTTCCGTCAAGGGGAGACCCCCTCCCCATCACCACAGCACGTCGAGGTGGCATCCGCGTCATGGCGGACGCCACCTCGCGTGTACTCACCCTTCCCTGCGCGACCACGGGCGCGGCCCATGGCCGTCCCGGCCCGCGCGGAAGAGGCGGCCGTCACGCGCTCTGGCCGAGCGTGGCGCCGAATCTTCCGCGCGAGTCGATCCGACTAGCGGTTACTGCGCAGCATGCAGACCGCACCGGCGCAGCCGCGAGGACTACTTTTTCTCGCCGTCGCCCCTCGCCGCCAGAAGGCCCCCGAGTGGGCCAGCAAGACTCGTGAACTCTGTGGGGATGATGAACTTGGTGGCCGGGGATGACCCGAGCTGGTTCAGCGTGTTGAAGTACTGAAGCGTCATCGTCCGAGCATCTGCGTTCTGGGCCTGCGCGTTGATCGTCGAGAGCGCGAGTGCAAATCCCTCGGCGCGGAGGATCGCGGCCTGCCGGGCACCCTCAGCCTCGAGGATCGCCGCCTGCTTCGCGCCGTCCGCAACGAGAATCGCTGACGCCTTCTTGCCTTCGGCCTCGGTGACGGAGGCGCGGCGGGTCCGCTCGGCCGTTAGCTGGCGATTCATCGCCTCCTGCACGTCACGCGGCGGCGTCAGCTCCTTGATCTCGACGTTGGTGACCTTGACCCCCCAGCGGTGCGTAATGTCGTCGAGTTTCACGCGAAGCTCTTCGTTGATCTGCTCGCGCTTTGCGAGCACGTCGTCCAACGGGATGTTGCCGACGACGGCACGGAGCGTCGTCGTCGCGATGCCCTGGATGGCCTGGCGGAAGTTCTGAATGTTCAGGAACGAATCCTTCGGCTCGACCACTTTCTGATAGATCAGGAAGTCGATGGAGATCGGCGCGTTGTCTTTCGTGATGCAGGTCTGCTGTGGAATCTCCACCACGAACTCTCGGAGATCGACTGTCTGCGCGACGCTCTGGATCGGGGGCGGCAGCAGCAGAACGATGCCCGGGCCGGCGGTCTTTTCGAAGCTTCCGAGCCGGAAGACGATCAGGCGCTGGTACTCCGGGACGATGTGGATGATCGCGCGAAACGCGAGGATCAAGATGACGATGAGGATCCCGACCGTGACGAGAGTCAAATTCATTTAGGCCGCTCCCTTTCCTTCGGCGCCCCGCGCCGGTTCGACGATAAGCCGCACGCTGTCGACGCGCTTCACTCGAACCGCGCCACCCTTCGGGACGTCTCCCCCTTCGCTCACCACGGTCCAATCCTCGCCGGCTACGTGCGCGATGCCGCGGGGCGCGATATCGGTCTTGGCCACGCCGATCGCACCAACCAGTAGCGACGCGCCGCTCACCACGGGCAAGGGGCGCAGCGCCGTCCGCAGGGCGACTCCGAAGAAGATCGCTGTCAGCCCGACGACAAAGACGACGACGAGCGGCTCGACGCTCTGGCGCACGCCCGGGAAGGTGGGACGGAACGGCGGAAACACGATGATGAGCCCGATGAGGAGGGCGGCGACACCCCCGGCCGTTAACAGCCCGTGGGCCTGAACCTTGATCTCGGCGACGAATAGCAGCAGCGCGAACACCATGAGCGCGACTCCCGCGCCGTTCGCGTCGAGGGTGCCGAACGAGAAGAGCGCGAGGATGATCGCGATCACGCCGATGATCCCAGGGAAGATGAGGCCTGGGTTAGAGAGCTCGAAGATCAGCCCGTACGTGCCGAGGGTGAAGAGCAGCACCGCGATCTGCGGGTCGACGACGAAATGCAGAAGTGTCTCGATCGGGTTCTGTCCATCGTCTATGACCGGCGCGTTCTTCGTCGCAAGCGTCATCGCGCCCGCGGAGGTCGTCACCGTACGGCCATCGATCTTGGCGAGGAGGTCGGCGACGTCGTTCGCCTGGAGGTCGACGATCTTCATCGCGACGGCTTCATCCACGCGAGCGCTGACGCTTTTGCGGACCGCGTCCTCGGCCCATTGCTCGTTGCGTCCTCGGGTCTTGGCGATGTTGACGATGTGCGCAACCGCGTCGTTCTCCGCCTTGAGCCGTAGGTCACCTTGGATGTCGCCACCGCTCGAGTCCACCGGGTGGGCCGCGCCGATGTTGGTGGCCGGAGCCATCGCGGCGACGTGTCCTGCCATCGTGATGAACGTCCCGGCGGAGGCCGCGCGGGCGCCAGCCGGCGCGACGAAGGTCACGATCGGCACGCGGGTCGAGAGAAAGCGCGCCGTTATCTGGTAGGTCGAGTCGATCAGGCCGCCGGGCGTGTCGATCACGAAGACGACCGCCGCCGCGTTGTCAGACTCACCGTCGGAGACGACGCGGTCGACGTAGCGCGCCGTGATCGGGTTGATCTCGCCGTCGATGTGGCCGACCAGCACGGGCGCGGCGCCGTCCGCCCCAAACGCGCTGCTGCCGAGCCCGAACGCGCCCAGAGCGAGGGAGAGTGCGGCGGCTCCCCTGACCGCAAGATGAAGAAGGGTCATCACCACCATTGTCGGCCCTCCCCAAAAGAGCGCTCAGGCGCCCAGCCGGAGCTTCACCGGAATGCGTCCCATCTCGAGATACCAGTCGCCGACCCACTCAGCGCCGTATTTCTGTCGGAGGAGGTCGACGGCCCGGCGCAGATCCCCGGCGATGTCGGCGGAAGGCTCGTAGATCGCCGTAAGTTCGGCATCGGCGATGCGGACCCGGGCGTGAGGATCGTGCTCGAGGTTGCGGACCCAGTCGGCCTGGCGTTCCGATCGCGCCCGGCGTCGCACACCACTCGCGTCCGGCGCCGAGGGTCGTTCGCCGGTGCGTAGCCAAACAACGCCATCCGCGTATGCGAAACGGAGCCGGACCGAGTGTGGTCGCCCGCTCACGCGACCGATGGTCACGAGCTCGAGCTCGTCCGCCTCCGCGAGCGCCCGCGTGGTACTCCATGCCGGATCCACGGCCCGCGTAGCGTAGCCGCGCCGTGGACTGGCTCGCCGCGCCCGACTACTGGCTCACGCGCTTCGTCTTCGAGCGCGCGCTCGGCACGATCTACCTCATCGCCTTCCTCGTCACCGTGAACCAGTTCCGCCCGCTCCTCGGCGAGCACGGGCTGCTACCGGCGCCCGACTTCATCCGTGCGGTCCCTTTCCGCGCATCTCCCTCGCTCTTTCATCTCGTCGGCTACTCGGACCGCAAGCTGCTAATCGTCGGCTGGGCGGGCGTTGTCCTGTCGGTGATCGCGATCACCGGCTGGCTCGATGGCGGCGACTATCCGCTGCCGTTCGCCTCGATGCTGGTCTTCGCGACCCTCTGGGTCCTTTATCTCTCGATCGTGAACGTCGGCCAGACCTTCTACTCATTCGGCTGGGAGTCGCTCCTGCTGGAAACGGGCTTCCTCACGATCTTCCTCGGCCCGGCCACGACGACGCCTCAGTTCAGCCTCATCGTGCTCATGCGCTGGCTGCTGTTCCGAGTGGAGTTCGGCGCCGGGCTCATCAAGATGCGCGGTGACCGGTGCTGGCGCGACCTCACGTGTCTCTATTACCACCACGAGACACAGCCGATGCCCAATCCGCTCAGCTGGTACTTCCATCGGCTCCCCAAGCGCCTCCATCGGATCGAGGTGCTCGGAAATCACTTCGCGCAGCTCATTGTCCCCTGGTTTCTCTTCTTCCCGCAGCCGATCGCGACTCTCGCCGGGATCGTGATCGTGGGGACTCAGCTCTGGCTCGTGGTGTCAGGCAACTTCGCGTGGCTGAACTTCGTCACGATCGCACTCGCGATCTCGGCCTTCGACAACTCCGCGCTCGGCCGCATCGTCCCGCTGACCCCATACGGGCCCCAGACCACGCCGGAGTGGTATCTCGCGATCGTCCTCGCGTTCACGGCCCTCATCGTGTTCCTGAGCTATCGGCCCGCGCGAAACCTGCTCTCGCGGCGGCAGATCATGAACGCGAGCTTCGATCCGTTCCATATCGTTGGGACCTACGGCGCGTTCGGCTCGGTCACGAAGGAACGGCTCGAGGTCGTGATCGAAGGGACCGCCGATCCCGTCCTCACACCAACGACCGTGTGGCGCGAGTACGAGTTCAAGGGAAAGCCGGGCGACGTCAAGCGCCGGCCGCCGCAGGTCGCGCCCTACCACCTCCGCCTGGACTGGCTCATGTGGTTTGCGGCGATGTCGTCGCCCATGTATCACGAGTGGTTCGTGCCGCTTCTCGCCAAGTTTCTTGAAGGCGACCGCCCGACGCTGCGGCTCCTGCGAACAGATCCATTCGGTGGCCAGCGGCCGCGCTTTGTCCGCGCGCTCCTCTACCTGTATCGCTTCACGACGGCGAAGGAGCACCGCGAGACCGGCGCGTGGTGGCATCGCGAGCTCGTCGGCGACTACGTTCGGCCGGTATCGCTGCGAGGCACGCGTACATGAGCGGGCGGTGGGGTCTGTGGGCCGTCCTGCTCCTTGTGCTTGTCGCGTCCTGCAGTCTGCCGCGGCCAACGGTCAGTCTCGCGATCGCGGGCACGAATGTCCCGAGCTCGCGCGAAGGGAGCTACTGCCAAACGGGTGGGTGCAGCAGCCATTGCGCCGACGGACCGGCGCCTGCCGCTCCGCTCACCGCCATCCGGGTCGGGATCCCGGTCCGTCTCGATTTCACAGCCGGCAGCGAGGTCAGCACGATCCACGGCGACATCTGGCTAGGGGAGTCGATCTCCGGACAACCGATCGAGTCATTCGATCTCGTGAACGGCGAGCGCGCTTACACGACGACGCGAATGACCGGCGGTCGGTACTACATCCTGGTCAGTCTCCGATGGTCACGCCTGCTCGATAACGGAGATACCGGGGTCGCCTTCCTCGTCGAGATTGCGCCCTCCTAGCAAATCACTCCGGGCGGTAGGGCGCCTTGCCTTCGATGTTGCCGACGTAGATTGGAAGAGGGTTGTCACGGAGCTGCTGCCGGATCGCCTGGATCTCTCCGATGTGATACCAGTAGTGGTAGGTCAAGCGGCGGATCGCCGAGCCCTGCGTTTGGCCGCTCTTCTTCCCGTTCAGCGGGACGTCGACGAGGAGCTTGTCCGTCGTGAGCTGGTCGAGGAATGGATCCGTCGCTTTCGTGATCGTCCGCCACGCAGCGAGCGTCTTTGCGAGCGACGGCGTGGTCATCGGCGCGCCGGTCGTGAACTCGGTCTGGATGTCCTGCCGCAGCATGATCCCTTGCGGCCGGTGCAGGAGGTAGCGCTGCTCCTGCCACGCGAGGTGGCCGACGATCCAACCGATCGAGTTCATCGGCCCGAAATGCCGCGCGGCCCCTTCCTCGGTAACGCCCTTCAGACCGCGCAGCCACTCACTCCGCGTGAAGCGGAGTTGATCGACGAGGGGATGCGCCTGTCGCGACGCTCTTCTCGGTCGCGCTTTAGCGGAACCTGGCCCAGCCTTCGAGATCCGGCGGATTGTCCGCGTCGCCATCGGTGATCAGTATCACAACTTTTGTGTCCGCCGCGAGAACGCGATTCCCGCTGGATGCCCCATCGCATCGCCAGCCATGACGTGCCAGTGCAGGTGAAACACATCCTGGAGCGGCGCCCCGGAGTTGGTGGCCACGCGGAAACTCTTTGCGCCGGCGTCGGCGGCGATCCTCGAAGACACAAGCACGAGCCGACCGGCCAGCTCGGTGTCGGCGAGCTCGGCGACCGAGCGAATATGGTTCCGCGGCACGACGAGCACGTGGAGGGGGGTCGCGGCTGGCTCCGCGTCGAATGCGATGACGTCGGCGTCTTCGTAGCGGATTGTCGCTGGGGCTTCGTGAGCGACGATGCGGCAGAACACGCAGCCCTCCCCCACTTGGCTCAACGGAACTTCACGCGACCCTCTCTGTCAGGAGGATTGTCGGCGTCGCCGTCGTCGACCAGGATCACGAACTTCTTCTCCCAGTGCGGTGTCGGGTAGACGCCGTCGTTCCGCTCGATGTTCTGGAACGACCCGTCGGGCATCTTGATGCTGGCGGGGTACGCGAACCGAAGCCACCACTCCTCTCCGTACCACGCATCGAGGCCGATGAGCTGACCTGACTGGAACTCCGCCCCGCGGGAGATATCCGGCCGGTGGTTCTGGGTGAGCGGGTTCAGGTCGCCGCGCTGCGGATCCTCGACGATCACGCCGGTGATGCGGTTGTTCGGATCGTCGTAGTAAGTCCCGAACGTGCCCTGGAAACCCATGAGCACCGGCCCGTGCTGCCCAGCGAGGCTGATGACCATGACCGGCTTTCCGCTGCGCACGAGCCAATAGACCGCGGCGCCGGTCGCGTCTTCCCGCGTGTCGTAGCGGTAGTAGTGGTAATGATTGCCCGCGTCGAGCCGCTGGAGGACCGTAGCGATCGCGACGGGATCCAGGCCCGGATCGTTGCTCCGATTGAACTGGCGTCCGAGGTCGAGGATCGCTTGCGCCGTGAGCGGATCCTTGCCGGTCGTGTAGTTCTGGATGATCCGGCAGCTGGCCGCCGCGCACGAGAGCGGCTCACCCTTTGGATCCTCGAACTCGGTGAACCACTTCACGTCGGTCAGGCGGTCGCCCATGGTCTTGAAGCGGTGCTCGAAGGGGAATGTGCCGACGGCGGTCGTGAGCCGCAGATTGGCGACATACTCGGTCGCACCTTTCAGCAGACCGCGGCAGCTGAACGTCCCCTTGAGGCCATTCGCGTCGATGCTTGCGCTGCACTCGAAGCCCGGATCCGGGGTGAGCGCCACCTTCGCCGCGTTAACGTGCGCACTTGACTCCCACGTCGCGAGGAGCGCGCGGGCGGTCTGTGTGCAGCACGTCGCCTGGGTGATCGTGACGTCGGGCGCTCGCGATGCGGCGGACGCGGTCGGAGGCGGGTTCCCTCCCGGACCCCCGTCCACGCCGCGGAAGAGGATCCCGAACGTGACCAGCGCGAAGACGAGGGCGAACGCCACGAGACCGGCTTGGGCCGCGCGCTCCGCACCTGTGTAACGCATCGCGGTGATAATCCTCGCATCCCGATGGACGACCTCCGACCCATCACGCCCATCCGCCGGCCGCTGGTCGACAAACGCGCCCGCGTCCCAGCGTCCAAAAGCGTCGCCAATCGCGAGATCGTGCTGTCGGCGATCGCCGACGGCCGCTCTCGTATCAACCTCGGACCTCTCGATCCAGGAGACGACGTCCGCGCGATGACCGAGGCGGTCGTCGCTCTGGACTACCGCGTCGTGTGGGACGCCGACGAGATCGTCATTCGCGGTTCGGCGGCCAGTCACCGCGCCGGCGCCGCGATCGACGCCCGCGATGCGGGCACGGTCGCGCGCTTCGGTGCGGCGCTCGCGGCGCTCGGGAGCGGTTACGTGACGATCACCGGATCGCAGCGCTTGCGCGAGCGGCCCATCGCGCCGCTCCTTGAGGCGCTGCGGCGGCTTGGCGCTACGGTGACCGGCGATCGCCTCCCTGTGACGATCGTCGGACCGATTCGGGGCGGCGAGATCGAGATCGCCGGGAACGAGTCGAGCCAGTTCGCCTCCGCGCTGCTGCTCGTCGCGCCACGGCTCGACGGCGGCCTCCGCCTCGAAATCTTGGGCGCGCTCGTGTCTGCGCCGTTCGTCGATCTCACGATCGCTTCGTTGCGACGGCGCGGCGTGAAGATCGAGCGTGATGGGAATCTGATCAGGATCGAGCAGGGGAAGGTTCGAGCGAGAAACCTGCGCATTCCCGGCGACGTCACCGCGGCCACGTATCCCGCCGCAGCCGCGGCGGTGCTCGGCGGCGCGGTCACGATCGACGGCGTCGACGCCCGTGTCCGCCCCGGCAACCAGGGTGACGCGCGATTCTTCGAGCTTCTCGAGGCTATGGGATGCGGCGTCTCGCACCGGGGCGGCGGCGTCACCGTGAGTCGCATCGGCGAGCTTCACGGGATCCGCGCCAATGTCAAGGACTGCTCGGACGTGTTCCCCACTCTGGCGGTGGTGGCGACCCAGGCGTCGGAGGCGACCGAGCTCACAGGCATCGGGCATACCCGAAAGCAGGAGAGTGACCGAGTGAGGGTCGTCGCGAATGGCATCAACGCACTCGGCGGCCGCGCTCAGGCGTTCGCCGATGCCATCCGCGTAGAACCGGCGCCGATGCACGACGGCATCGTCGACGCATGCGCTGATCACCGCGTGGCGATGGCGTTCTCGGTACTTGGCCTTCAGGTCCCTGGCGTCGCGATCAAAGGTGCGGGCTCGGTGACGAAGACCTTTCCCCAGTTCTACGAAATGCTCGCCGAGCTTTCGCGGTGAGCGACGAGCCGCAGACGCCCAGCGACGCGTGCCTACGTTGCGGCGCGGAGCTCCACTCGCTCGGAGCGACGGCGCTGCGCACCGGTGGAAGCGGCGGCGCGTGGAAGCTGATCTTCGGCGAGCTGGCGGAGCTCGGTGAAGGCACGATGAACGTCGAAATGCTTGCCTGCCCACGTTGTCGCCGCCTCGAGCTCAGACTCCCGAAGCGAGGCTGATCACCGCGAGCGGCGAGACTGCCCCCAGATCCAGAGCACAACAAGCACGGGAACGCCCAGCAGCGCTGTCGCGAGCGGCAATAGCACGACGAACGCGTTGCCGTGCGTACCGGCGCTCAACAGGGCGACCAGCGCGAAGGCGACGTCCTGCCCGATCCATGGGACCGCGAGGATCAGGAGGCCGTACACGATGAGCTTCCAGACGACGCGCCGCGCGATCCGGTCGACGTCCTCGTCGCTCAGCGGAGTCACCGGCATTTTGTAGCGCTCGGCTAGATCCCGCCCTCAGCTCAGCTCGCTCCGCACGGAGCGCGCAGCCTGAAGGAAGCTTCGCGCGTAGTCCTTGTCTTCGCGCTCGATGGCGTCCCGCAGCTGGGTGAGGCCCTCGACGATCGACTCGATCGCGGCCGCGGCGTCACCGGCGTTCCCGAAGAGGAGCTCCGTCGCGAGATCCGCCGGCGTGTCCGCGAGACGCGTCGAGTCGCGGAATCCCGGACCCGCGGCGCCGAGGAGGGGCTCCGCTTGAGCGCCCGCGACCGCGAGCGCCGCCGCGGCCGCCAGGGGGCCCGCGACAAGGCGGGCCATCGCGCGGTCGTGAACGTCAGCGGAGCACACCGTGACCGCCGCGCCGACCTCGCGCGCGATCGTGCCGGCGATCGCCATCGCCGAGTCGTCGGATCGTGCCGTGGGCACCAGAAGAAAAGCCCGCCCGCGAAAGAGTCCGGGATCCGCCGCGCTGAATCCGGCGGATGTCGTGCCCGCCATGGGATGGCCGCCGACGATGCGGGCACCCGCCGGTGCACGCGCGGCGTAGTCCGCGACCGCTCGCTTGAGTGAACCCGTGTCGAGCAGCACCGCGCCGTCGGAATGTGTGGCCAGGTGCTCGAGCGCCGGCACGATCGCCGAGATCGGCGTCGCGACGAGCACGGCATCAGCGGGCAAGAGCTCGTCGAGGCGCGTGACGATGCGGATGCCGTCCCCCTTCGCCGCCGCACGGGCCCGTTCGTCCGTGTCGTAACCGGTGACCTCGTGCCGGTCGCGAAGCGCCAGCGCCAGCGAGCCGCCGATCAGGCCGAGCCCGGCGACGCTGATCCTCATTTCGCGGCGACCTGTTCCGTGCGCCCGACGGCGCGCGCCACGTGTGGAACCGCTCCCATGAGCGCGCGGAAGTTGTCGAAGCTGAGCGACTGGAATCCATCGGAGAGCGCGTGGTCGGGGCTCGGATGCACCTCGACGAGGAGGCCATCCGCCCCGGCCGCGACCGCAGCGAGCGCGATCGGCGCGACGAGGTACCACTTGCCCGTCCCGTGCGACGGGTCAGCGACCACCGGAAGGTGCGAGAGACGCTTCAGTAGGGGGATCGCATTGATGTCAAACGTGTTGCGGGTGTATCGCTCGAACGTGCGGATCCCTCGCTCGCAGAGGATCACATTGCGGTTGCCGCGCGCGAGGACGTACTCCGCCGAAAGCAGAAGCTCCTCCACCGTCGCCGACATGCCACGTTTCAGGAGTACTGGCTTCGTCTGCTCACCGACGGCGTCGAGCAGTGAGTAGTTCTGCATGTTCCGCGCACCGATCTGCAGGCAGTCGGCGACCGCGGCCACGGCCTCGACGTCGCCAGGGGCGAGGACCTCGGTGACGACCGGAAGACCGCTGACCGCGCGGGCTTCGGCGAGTATTTCGAGCCCCTCCCCACCCATACCGCGAAACGTGTACGGCGAAGTTCTTGGCTTGAACGCGCCGCCGCGCAGCGCGGCCCCGCCCGCCGCACGCACGGCCCGCGCGGTTTCGAGCGTGACCTCGCGGGACTCGACCGCGCACGGACCCGCGATCACGGCGAGAGGATGGCCGTGGCCGACCGGCACGTCGGCGATCTTCACGACCGTGTCCTCGCCGATGACCTCTCGCGATGCGAGCTTGAACGGCCGGCTGATCGGCACCACCTCGGCCACGCCCGGTAACGACTCGACGGCTTCCGCGGCCGCGCGCGAGGTGCTTCCGAATGTGCCGATCGCCGTGCGTTCCGCGCCCGGGAGCGGCACCGGCGTGATGCCGAACTCCTTGATGCGCTCGACCACCGCGTCGATCTCGTCTTTGGTCGCGTCGCGCTTCATGACGACGAGCACTTAGGGCACCCCGAGAGGCGCGTCGCCGGGGAGATCGACAGCCCACGAGGGACGAAGCACGCGAGCGCCGCGCAGGAAGACGTGGCGGACCTCGGTCTGGGTTTTCGGAGTGTTCCACGCGATGAGCAGGCGGACGCACCGCTCGAGGGCCCCCGGGACCGGTATCTCACGACCGCAAATGAGCGGAACCTCGGTCCAGCCGAGCCCCGCGCGCGCCGCGTCGGCCGGGAATGCGGCGTTCAGATCGTCGGTCACCGTGAACCAGATGTAGCCGACGTCTTCGGGTCGCACGCCGTTCAGCTTCACGATCGTGCTGAGCATCTCGAGCGTGGCGTCGTAGATCGCACGCGGCTCGTTCTTGTCGACAGTCGTCGCGCCGCGGATGCCACGGACCGGCATCAGGTCTTCCCCGCCGCGACGAGCGCGGAAACGAATCCATGGAGGGCTTCCGGCCGGCGGTCCGCCGGTGCCGCAGACACCGTGTCGAGCGCAGCGCTCCCGACGACGACCGCGTCTGCGATCCCCCGCAGGGACGCGACGTGCTCGGCGTTACTGATGCCGAACCCGACCGCGATCGGGAGCGAGGTATGGCGGCGCACGCGTCCGACGAAGTCCGCCACGTCGGGACCAAGCGCGCGACGCGCGCCGGTGATTCCGGTGAGCGACACGCAGTAGACGAATCCGCGCGCGCTCGGCACAAGACGCGAGAGCCGGTCGTCGGGAGTCGTTGGCGCGTACAGGTCGATCCGCGCGAGCCCTTCGGGATCGAGCGCGACGTCGAACTCGGCCGCTTCTTCGGCAGGCAGATCGGGAACGATGATGCCCGCCGCTCCCGCCTGAGCGGCATCCGGGGCGAAGCCGCGAAGGCCCCCGCGATACCGCAGGAAGGGATTCGTGTACCCCATCAGGAGCACCGTCGCGTCGCGCTCGCGCACGACCGTCGACGCCTCCGCGATGCAGTCCGCCAGGGTTACCCCCTGGTGAAGGGCGACCTCGCTCGCGCGCTGGACCGTCGCGCCGTCGGCGAGCGGGTCGCTGAATGGCACCCCGAGCTCCAGCACGTCCGCTCCGCCGTCGAGCGCGGCTCGTACCAGCGCGCCCGTCGCGGCGCGATCCGGGTACCCCACGGTGAGGTAGACGACGATCGCAAGCCGCTTCGTCTCGCGTGCTCGAGCGAACGCGCGGGCGATGCGTTGGGTGCCGCTGAGCGCGGCCCCGACGGTCATCGAACGAGTCCCTCGCCCATCACGATCTCGAGGTCCTTGTCGCCGCGGCCGGAGAGACAGACCAGCACGGTCTGCGCAGGTCCGTCGCCTCCGATCGCCGAAAGCTCGGCGATGGCGTGCGCAGGCTCGAGCGCCGGGATGATGCCCTCGCTCCGAGAGAGGAGGGCGAATGCGTCGAGCGCCTGACGGTCGGTGCGCGCGACGTAGCGCACGCGACCGGATCGGGCGAGCGCCGCATGCTCGGGGCCCACACCGGGATAGTCGAGCCCAGCCGAGACCGAGTGCGTCTCGCGTATTTGCCCGGCGTCGTCCTGGAGGACGAGGGTCCGCGAGCCGTGCAGGACACCGACACTCCCGCCGACAATCGAAGCGGCGTGCTTGCCGCTCGCGATCCCCTCCCCACCGGCCTCCACGCCGATGAGCTTCACAGCCGGGTCGTCGAGGAACGCGCTGAAAATACCGATCGCGTTCGAGCCGCCGCCGACGCACGCCACCACCACGTCGGGGAGAGCGCCGAGCATCGCGAGCATCTGTTCGCGCGCCTCACGTCCGATCACCGCCTGGAAGTCGCGCACCATCGCAGGGTACGGGTGCGGGCCGATCGCCGATCCGAGCAGGTAGTAGGTGGTGCGCACGTTGGTGACCCAGTCGCGGATCGCCTCGTTGACGGCGTCCTTCAGAGTTCGGCTGCCCGCGTCGACCTCACGTACCTCCGCTCCGAGGAGCTTCATGCGGAACACGTTGGCTTTCTGCCGGCGCGCATCGACGGTGCCCATATAGACGACGCACTCGAGCCCGAGCAGCGCGCACGCGGCCGCGCTCGCGACGCCATGCTGCCCCGCCCCCGTCTCGGCGACGACGCGGTGCTTCCCCATGCGTCTCGCGAGGAGCGCCTGACCGACCGCGCTGTTGATCTTGTGCGCGCCGGTGTGCGCGAGATCCTCTCGCTTGAGGAGGACGCGTGCGAGGCCGACCGCGCGGGCCAGGCGAGGCGCGTCGGTGAGCGGCGTCGGGCGCCCGACCCAGTCGCGCAGCACCCGCGCGAGCTCGTCCTGAAACTCGGCATCGGCACGAGCGTCGAGCCACGCGGCCTCTAGCTCGGCGACGGCGGGCATGAGCGTCTCGGGCAGGTACTGCCCGCCGAACTCCCCATATCGACCCGGCTTTGTCGTGATCACACGCTCACCGTCCGCTTGATGGAGGCGATGCCCCGGATGAGCGGACCCGGATCGTCGGCGCGCATCAGGGCCGTACCGACGAGTACCGCGTCGACGCGCGCGGGCAGCATTCGCGCATCGTCGATCGAGGTGATGCCGGACTCCGCGACCAAGACCTGGGTTGGCAGCACGAACGAGTGCAGCTGCCGGATTCGGCCGCTGTCGATGACACCGGGATTGCGCAGGTTTCGCGCGTTGACTCCGATCAAGCGCGCGCCCGACGCGACCGCCCGTCCGAAGGCGAGCGGTTCGTGGGCTTCGACGAGCGCTTCCATCCCAAGATGCCTCGCCATCTGAACGAACCGCCGGAGCGTCTCGTCATCCAACAGCTCGGCTATCAATAGGACGATGTCCGCACCAGCCGCACGCACGAGCAAGAGTTGTCGGTCGTCGACGACCACGTCCTTGGCGAGAACGGGAAGCTCGACCGATGCGCGAACGGCTTCGAGGTCCGCCAGCGAGCCGCCCCAATGTCGGGGCTCGACGAGTACCGAGATCGCCGATGCGCCGGCGGCGGCATAGCGACGCGCCTGTGCGGATGGATCAACGCCGACATCGAGCACGCCGGAGGATGGCGACACGCGCTTGATCTCGGCGATCACCTGGAGACGTTGGGCGTAAGACTGGACGCGCAAACCAAGCTGCCGGTGCCAGGTCATGGCCTCAGCGCGAAGTGCGAACTCGTCGCGGCTCGCAGCATCTGCTGCGACATCGGCGCGCCGCTCGGCGGCGACCCTCTCCAGGAAATCGCTCATACCGTCGGGGCCTCCGCGGCACCGATGCGCTGGCTCGTCGCGACGAAGAGGGCAAGGGCGTCCGACGCGGCGCCGCGATCGATCGTGTCCGCGGCAAGGCTCGCGCCGTCACGCAGATCACGGGCGATCCCCGCGACGTAGCAGGCTGCGGCGGCGTTCATCAGGATCGCCGCACGCGTCCCATCCCTAGCGCCTTCGAGGACGCGCCGCGCCATCTCAGCGTTCTTCGCGGGATCACCACCGGTGATCTCCGCGCGCCCGACCGGGGTCACCCCCAGATCTTCCGGCTCGATGCGGCCCTCGGCGATCGACCCGCCCCGAACCTCCCACGTCCGCGTCGGAAGGGATGGACTGATCTCGTCGAGCCCATCCTCGCCGTGTACGACGAGAGCGTGATCGGTCCCAAGCTCGGCGAGCACGCCAGCGATCTTCTCACCGAGCGCGACGGAGGGAACGCCGAGGAGGAGCCGCCGGACACCGGCGGGGTTCGCGAGTGGCCCGAGCACGTTGAACACGGTACGGATGCCGATCTCCCGCCGCACCGGGCCCGCGTGGCGCATGGCGGGGTGGTAGCGCGGCGCGAACATGAATCCCATCCGGGATTCCTCGACGCAGCACGCGACGCCGTCGGGGCCGAGGTCGATCCGGACACCGAGCGCCTCGAGCACGTCCGCGCTCCCGCACGCGCTCGATGCCGCGCGATTCCCGTGCTTGGCGACGCGGCCGCCGGCGGCGGCGGTCACGATCGCGCTCACCGTCGAGATGTTGAAGCTGTTGGAGCGGTCGCCGCCGGTGCCCACGACGTCGATCGCGTCCGGCGGCACGGTCACGCGCACGGCCACGTCGCGGAGCGCCGATGCGCAGCCGGCGATCTCGTCGATGGTTTCGCCCCGGATGTGCAGAGCCGCGAGGAGCGCGCCCAGCTGAGCCGGAGTCGCCTCCCCCGCCATCACCGAGGCCATGGCCGAACGGGCCTCGTCGCGCGTGAGCGTGCGGCCGCCGGCGATGGCGACGAGGGCCTCACGCGCGTCCAATGAAGTTCTCCAGCATGCGCATGCCGTCGGCGGTCATCACGGATTCGGGGTGGAACTGCACGGCTTCGAGCGGAAGCGATCGGTGCCGGAGCGCCATCACAACGCCGTCGTCGCTCCGAGCGGTGACGATCAGGTCCGGCGGAAGCGTTCGCTCGTCGACCATCAGCGAGTGGTAGCGCGTCGCTTCGGTCGGATCGGGGACCCCTGCGAAGACGCCTTTGCCATCGTGCCGCACGAGGGAGGTCTTGCCGTGCCGCGGCTCCGGGGCACGGACGACCGAAGCGCCGAACGCGACCGCGGCGCACTGGAGCCCCAGGCAGACACCGAGCGTCGGGATGCCGAGCTCCGGCCCCTTGCGCACGAGAGCGGGCGAACGGCCGGCGACCTCGGGACGACCCGGGCCCGGCGAGATGACGAGGCGATCGGGACGCGCGTCGAGCGCGGTCGCGAGGGCCGGGTCGTCGGCGCGAAGCACCGCGACCTCCGCGCCGAGCGCGCCGAATGCCTGCGCAAGGTTGTACGTGAACGAGTCGTAGTTATCGACCAGCAGCACCCTCGTGGTCATCGCACCGGCTCCGCGCCGTCGACCAGCTCTATCGCGCGCAGGAGCGCACGCGCCTTGGCGCGCGTCTCACGCTCTTCGGCCGCGGGGTCGGAGTCGGCGACGATCCCCGCGCCCGCTTGGATGCGACACACGCCGTCCGCAATGACGGCGGTGCGGATTCCGATGCACGTGTCCATGCGCCCGTCGAATCCGAGATAACCGACGGCGCCGGCGTACGGGCCGCGCCGGTCGGTCTCGAGCTCGGCGATGCGCTCCATGGCGCGGATCTTCGGCGCGCCGGACACGGTCCCCGCCGGGAAACACGCGCGAAACGCGTCGAGCGCGTCGACGCCCGGTGCGAGCTCACCATCGACCACCGAGGTGAGGTGCATCACGTGGGAGAAGCGGTCGACGCGCATGAGCTCGCGGACGCGCACAGTCCCCGCGCGCGACACTCGACCAATGTCGTTGCGCGCCAGGTCGACCAGCATGACGTGCTCGGCTCGCTCCTTCTCCGAGGCGCGAAGCTCGGCCTCCATCGCGGCGTCTTCCGCGTCGTCGCGGCCACGCGGCCGCGTCCCCGCGATCGGATACATAACGACTCGTCCGTCCTCGACGCGCACGAACGGTTCGGGCGACGCGCCGACGAGCGCGGCTCCCGCGACGTCGATGAGGAACATGTACGGCGACGGGTTGACGTGCCGGAGCGCGCGGTAGAGCGCGAGCGGCTCGGGTGCGGGCCGCACGTCGAATCGTTGCGCGAGGACGATCTGGATGCAGTCGCCCGCGGCGATGAGCTCGCGCGCCTTTCCGACCCGGATGCGGTACTCATCCGGCGTCCCGTTCGCCGACACGCTGCGGGCCACGTGCTCGGTCCGAGCCGGCAGCGATAGCGGAGCATCGAGGGCCGCGAACACCCGGGCGATCCGGCTCTCAGCGTTTTCGCGTTCGCCTTCCACGTCGTGCGCGATGACCAGGAGGGAGTGACGAATGTGGTCGAAGCAGACGACGGTGTCGTAGATGGAGAACGCGGCCTCGGGCAGGCGCAGGACGTCGCGCGACGCCGCCGGAAGCCTCTCGAAACGCCGAGCGGCCTCGTAGCTGACGTAGCCGACAGCGCCACCCGAAAAGCGCGGCAGGTCGCCAGACGCCGCACGCCGGTAGCGCCCGACCTCCTCGCGGAGCACGTCGAGCGGGTCGGCGTAGTCGGTCGTCCGTACGCCGCCGTCCTCAAGGATCGATGCCACGCCATCGCGGAACACGAACGTCGCGCGAGGGAGGACGCCGATGAATGAGTAGCGGCCCATGCGCTCACCGCCCTCGACGCTCTCGAGGAGGAAGGCGCCGCCGAGCGGGCGCAGCTTTGCGAACGCGGACACCGGCGTCTCAAGATCGGCGAGCCGCTCGCGCACGATCGGCACGAGCTCTCGTCTCCTCGTCTTTGTTGTCGCCGTCAGCACCACACGCCTCCAAACAAAAACCCTCGCCCGCTCACGGGACGAGGGCTCGTGGTGCCACCCGATCTTGGCCCGCCATTGCTGGCGGACCCTTAGCCTCCGCGGTCACGGAGCGCCCCTCGGTAACGGTGGGCTTCCGGGCATCCCTAGGAAACGCTCTTCAGGATGCCGTCTCGCGGGACCCATTCGCGCCGCTTCCACCGCCCGGGCTTACACCTCGTCCCGGTTCTCTATCGGTTATCCGCGGCCTAATCGCTCCCGCTCGAGCGACGTTCGACAAAACTGTAGCACCGGGGGTAGGGGCCCCGACGGGCAAGGGCCCTGGGCGTAGGGGCCCCCGACAGGGTAGGGCCCCGAGTAGCCGGCTTTGGGCTCAAGCGCTCGCCGCTAGATTAAAAGCGTGAGATCTGTGCGCGGCGGCGGTCGTCCTCCGGGGCCGATGGCGGTGCGGTCGAAGCTTCCGACGCACAGTGACGCAGACATTCGCGAGGTTCTCGCTGGCCTGCCTGCCGCGACCGGCTACCGCGTGACGGTCAAGCCTCTGCGATACCGGACCGCCCCGCATCTCCAGGCCTTCACCTTTTGGGATGAGCCCGAGATGGTGCTGCAGGTGCCCGAGCCCTTCCGGCCGTTCCGGGAGATGGTCGACCTCGGCGCCGATGGGACCCCGATCGTCCTCTTCCGCACGCGCCGGGACGTCATCCGGTTCCTGTACCTCCACGAGTTCTGTCACTGGTGGCTCTACCTGACTCACGGGTGGGGATCGAGCGCGGAGATCGCATGCGATCGCTACGCGCTGGCGAATTACCGGCGGCGCGGTCCGGTCCGGCCGCCGTCCGTGCGCGCGCGAGGCGAGCGCGCCGCATAGCTAGCGCCGCGGCGTTCGCGCGATCTCGAGAAGACCTTCGAACGTGGCGATCGGAAGGTGCAGGCTCGTCGCCGTGACCACGAGGTTGTGGTGCCGCACCAGAGCGTTCAGCTCCGCGATCGCCTGCGCGATCTCGGCGCGCGCGCGGTCGTCGCCCTGCTTTGTGATCGCGACCTCGGACACGATGCGCTCGGACGGCATCCGCTCGAGAAGCTCCTGGCGGCGTGCGAGCCAGGTCAGGTGAGCACGCAACCGCGTCACGATCCGCAGTCGACGTTCGGTGATTTCGCGCCGCAGCTCCGTCCAGAGTGGTCGCGCGCCGGATGTCCGAACGACGTGGCGGGCGGCCCAAGCGTCGCCTGCCGCGTCGTCGGGATCCGCAGGCAGCGGCTCCCCTTCGCCCGGTAGACCCGAGAGCCCGCCAGCATCACTGAGCTCACGGATGCGAGCCTCGACTCCCCTCTCGACACGGCGGGGCCGCGACTCGTGCGTATCGCCGGTCAGGCGAGGCGCTCCACAACGGCACCTGACGCCGTGACCGCGACCGCGGTCGGCACGAGCACGACGCCGTACTTGCGGGCGAGCTCAGGACGCCGCGAGACGTCGACCGTTACGACGGTGCGGCCCGATGCGCGCAGCTCTGCTTCGAGCGAGCGGCAGTCGGTGCAGAGGGGGTGCGTGAACTCGACGACGATCTCGCCAGACCCGGCGGACGCTCCGAGCTCCGCAAGGTCGACCGAATCGATCCGTTTTGCGCGAACACCGCGAACACGCGCGGCGAAGCGATAGATCTCGCAGCCGACGCAGAGGCCGGTGGTCGCCGCAAGGAGCGCGAGCGCCGCGACAAGGAGGCCGAGGGCTGTACCGACCGTGCTCAGGTTGACGAGATACGCGACTGTGGCCGCGCTCAGGAAGATCGCACCGACGACATTGGCGAATCGCGGCGGGCGGCTGTCTTCGATGGGACCTTCGCCGATGCGCGGCTGTATGACCTCGAAGTAGAGAAGGCACGGTATGCAGTAACGGCGTCCGAAGGCGAGGCCGATGGCGAGCTGGCCCGCGAGCAGGCCGAGGATCGGCCACCACCCGGTAACGACGGCGAGAAGCGACAGTGTTCCGACGATCGCCTGATTCGTGCGCGGGGCGCGCGCGTCGATGACGTCCGTGTCGCGGTATGGATCGGCTTTTCTGATCATCAGGCGACTCCCCATCGAATTCCGAGTGTAGCCATCGGAATTGGACGAGGCGCTAGCGGTGTGCGAGTGGCACTGTCGCCAGGGCGGTGTAGCGGGGACCCTTCGGCGAGAGAACACTCTGAACGACCGCGATCTCGTCGGCCCGGAAGTGGAGGCGTGGGGCCGCGAGGCTCTGGACCGCCGCGGCGATCGTTTTGGCCTCGGCGCTGCTCGCATCGTCGGGAACGCGCGCGAGCGTGAGGTGCGGCGACAGCGGGCGGTCGTCGAATCGCAGTCCCCGAGTTCGGAGCCCGGCGGACACGCCGGCGCCCAACTGAAGCACGCTCGGCCCGCCCTCGCTGATGCCCAGCCAAACGACGCGGGGCCGTCCGCGTTCCGGGAATCGGCCCGCGCCCTCGAAGGTCAGGTCGAACCGCGATACGTCGGCCGCGGCCTCGCGCGTGGCGCTCGTGACCTCCTCGAGTCGCTCGTCAGGAGTCCAGCCGAGGAAGGCGAGGGTCAGATGCAGATTTTCGGCTTTGACTCGGCGCAGGGCCGGAAGAGTTGTGGGCAGTATCCCGGCCGCACGAGCCGCGAGGTCAGGCGGCAGCGGTATCGCAATGAAAAGGCGCACGCGCCGGAGGGTACTGGGCGGTAGTTAGAGGGACGCTGCGCGGACCTGGTCGCCGACGAGCAGCGCCAGGAAGGCGAGGGCCAGAAGGACCGTGAACGCCCAGAGCGCGGCCACACGCGCAGGCTCACTGCGTTCCACACGGGCAAGTGTTGTGACGATCAGGTCTGCCATCGCCACGTGTTACAAGCAATCGCCGTGCCGGATGTTGCGGGTGAGTGCTTGCTAAGCCGGTGTCGGTGCTGGTGCGGGGCCCTTGCCCTTTTCACCCTTCTCGCGGCGACGCTCTTCTCCCGCCGGAGCGCCGGGGGGCGGCTGATCCGGGGTTGATGCGGCGACCGGAACGCCCGCGTCGGGCTCGCCGTCGAATAGCTTGTTGAATTCATCGGACTCGAGCGTTTCCTGCTCGATGAGCTTGCTGACGACAAGATCGAGCTTGTCGCGGTTGTTCGTCAGCACCTCGTACGCGCGCTGCCGAGCGCGGTCGACGATGTCGTGGACTTCGGAGTCGATGATCTTCGCGACGTCCTCCGAGTAGTTGCGCTCTTCCTGGATCTGACGGCCAAGGAAGATGAGCTCGTCGGTCTTCCCGTACTGGAGGGGCCCGAGCTTCTCGCTCATTCCGAACTTCGTGACCATCTGACGCGCCATCTCGGTCGCCTTCTCGATGTCGTTCGAGGCCCCCGTGGTGGCGTCGCCACCGAGGTGGAGCTGCTCGGCGACCCACCCTCCGAGCGCCGCGGCGATGTCGTCTTCGAACTCCTTGCGGGTGCGGAAGTACCGGTCCTCTTGCGGTAACGACCACGTGACGCCCATGGCCATCCCCCGCGCAACGACCGAGATCTTGTGCACCGGGTTCGTGTGCTTCAGGAGCTTGAAGCAGAGCGCGTGGCCAGCCTCGTGGTAGGCGACGATCCACTTCTCTTTCTCGGTGATCACGCGCGAGCGCCGCTCCGGGCCGAGCGCGACCTTCTCGAGAGCTTCCTCGAAGTCGATCTGCCCGATCTGTTTCTTGTTGCGGCGCGCGGCGAGGATGGCAGCTTCGTTCACGACGTTCGCGAGATCAGCGCCCGAGAAACCGGGCGAGATCTGGCCAATCCGGAGCAGGTCGACGTTCTTGTCGAGCGGCTTGCCCCGGACGTGGACGTCGAGGATCGCCTTGCGGCCCTTGATGTCGGGGCGGTCGAGCACGACCTGACGGTCGAATCGGCCGGGCCGCAGGAGCGCGGGGTCGAGCACGTCGGGACGGTTCGTCGCCGCGACAACGATCACGTTGGTCCCGGTGTCGAACCCGTCCATCTCGACGAGGATCTGGTTCAGGGTCTGCTCGCGCTCGTCGTGCGACCCGCCGAGACCGGCGCCGCGTTGGCGACCGACGGCGTCGATCTCGTCGATGAAGACGATGCACGGCGCGTTGCGCTTGGCCTGGTCGAACAGGTCGCGTACGCGGCTCGCGCCGACGCCCACGAACATCTCGACGAACTCGGAGCCCGAGATGGAGAAGAAGGGCACGCCCGCCTCGCCCGCAACGGCACGCGCGAGCATCGTCTTTCCCGTGCCGGGCGGCCCGACGAGCAGGACGCCGCGCGGGATGCGCGCGCCCAGGGACGAGAATTTCTCGGGGTACTTCAGGAACTCGACCACCTCGGTGAGCTCCTGCTTGGCCTCCTCGACGCCGGCGACGTCGTCGAAGGTCACGGTCGGCTTGTTGCCGATGAACATGCGCGCGCGGCTCTTGCCGAAACTCAGCGCCTGGTTATTCGTGCCCTGCGCCTGACGCATCATGTAGAAGAAGAAGCCGCCGATCAGCAGGACGGGCAAGAGACTCAGGACGATCGAACCCACGACGTTGAAGGTCTGGTTGTCCCTTCCGATCTTGAGCGCGACACTGTCGGCGTGCGAGGCGTTGTAGTCGGCGACCGCCTTCGCCATGAGCGTGTCGGGCTCCTGGAGGGTGGTCTGCTCCTTGCCCAGGGAAGTGTCCTTGAAATCAAGAGTGGCGTTACTGGCGATGATGGTGACCGTCTTGATCTTGCCGGCGTTCACGTCCTGGATCGCCCTGGTGATGTCCACCTCGGGGACCGAGGGAGTCTGCGAGCGGTAGGCGTACAGGAGGGCGAGCCCCATCACCACCAGGAGCAGCGTCAAAATGCCGTTCTTGAAGATCCGGTTATCGAGATTCAGTTCGAGGACCCTTTCCGCGGTCGCGCTACGACCGTGTCCGCTTTCGATGCTACCTGCCTAACACGTGTAGTCCAAAGCTCGTTCCCAAAGTGCGCCGGAGCCGCTACCGCAAGGCGTGTTCCGCCTGTCCCTTTCGGCGCTTCGGTGAGCCCGGGGACCCACCAAACCGCGTCTTCGCTCGCAATAACGGGCCAGCGGCCCCGCTGCGACGCGGGAATCTTCGCGTCGGTGAAGATGTCCTGGAGCTTCCTGCGCGGAGGATCGGCCGTCCGATCTCCCGCGACCCGCGCCCGAATCATCAGCTTTCTTAGAAGGTTCTTCGGAACGTTCGCCTCATGGGCTCCGTTCGTTGGCGCGGTGGCCCCCAGACTCAGGCGCCAGCCGTTCCAAATTATCTCCCGCCCGAGGTCGATGTGGGTCGGCGGATCGCTGGTCGCGCCGGGTTTGTCGCCAACGATACGGACGAAACCGTACTCGCGGATCGCACGACCTCCCGGAAGATCGAGCGATCGCGAGCCCTCTTCGGTCGCGGTCAGGTCCTCAAGCGCGCGGCGGTGGCGCGCACCGAGCACGCGACCGGTGGCGTCCTGCCAGGCGAGCGTGAGCGCGCGGGCGCGCATGCCCGGTTCTAACGTGCCGATCCGGATGGCGTCCGCCTCGCGCGCCCGGGCGAGCGCGTCGCTGACGGTGAGGTCGTCTTCCGTCTGAATCTCGGCCGCGGCGTCGGCGAGGCGCGCGATCGCGTCGCTCGCCCGCGGGTTGATCTTCTCGAGCTCGGGGACGACCTTGAGGCGGACCCGATTGCGCGCGAACTTGAGCGACCGGTTCGTTGCGTCGGTGCGCGGCCGGATCCGCGCGTCGCGACAGATGGCGAGCGTCTCCGCGCGACCGATGCCGAGGAGCGGCCGCGCGATCCCCTCGCGCAGCGGCCGCATGCCGGCCAGTCCCGCGAGTCCGGAGCCCCGGGTGAGATGGAGGAGGACGGTCTCCGCCTGATCGTCGCGGGTGTGGCCGGTCGCGATCGCGGTCGCGCCGATCTCGCTCGCTGCTCGGCGCAGGAACGCGTAGCGGGCGGTCCGAGCGGCGTCCTCGGTCTTCGTCGGTCTGTCGGCGCGGCCTACCCGGATCGGCGCGCCCACCCGGTTCGCGAGCTTCGCCACGAAGTCCGCGTCCTCGGCGCTCTCTTTGGGGCGGGTGCGGTGGTCGAAGTGCGCGACGTGGATGACGAGGCCGAGCTCCGCAGCGAGGTCGGCGAGGATGAGCAGGAGGGCCGTCGAGTCGGCGCCCCCGGAGACGGCGACGATCACCGGGCCTGGCGTAAAGACCTGATGCGCGCGGATGTAGTCGCGGACGGTCGCGCGGATCGCGGAAGGGGTCACTGGTGGCTGGGGTGGGGATCGGACCCACGAACCTGCCGGTTATGAGTCGGCTGCTCTACCACTGAGCTACCCAGCCGGGCGGGTCAATTCTAGGGTGATTGTGGCGGCAAACTGTCGCCGGCTGATGGCGGCAGACTCTTTCTTGAGGCCAGCCGAGATCGGTATTCGGTCTCGGTCATTGTGTGCTTGCGTCGATTGCATGGCCCACAGGCGGGCAAAATGTTTTCTATCAGATTCGTCCCGCCATGAGCGAGGGGAATTCGGTGATCTGACTGGAGGATTCCGACCTCGTCGCAGTAGGTGCACCTGCCGCCGGATCTTTCGACGAGATCTTTCCACTCCTGGGCCGTGTATTTCCCCGGCGAGCCAGCGAGACGCGCGCGCCGGAGCTGCCAGATAACTCGTCGGACCTCTGGGTGGTTCTGGCGATACCTGTTCCGCCGCGCGCTCGCTGACTCGGGATGGGTTGCATCCCATTCGTCTGCTGCCGTCCTGTGCTCAAGACGATGAGTCGCTCGCCAGCGACGCATCGCCTCGCGCGCTCTTTCCGGATTTCGCCTCATCCAAGCGCGCCCATACGCGCGACGCTGCTCAGGATCTTTGTGAGGCATGAAGCGACACGTACCAAACTCGCGAGGCCGTGGCAAGAGAACTGGCTATGAAATGAAAACACGGCCCGACCGGCCGCGTCACTGTTGCGGGAGGAAGATTCGAACTTCCGACCTTTGGGTTATGAGCCCAACGAGCTACCGCTGCTCCATCCCGCACCTTGATTCTACTCCTCGCGGACGATCTCGACGAGCCGCTAACGAGGTCATCGCGCGCCGAAGAAGAACGCGAACCACCGCGCGATCCGCGACGGAGCCTCATTCGCGGTGCGAGCCAACGCATCGCTCGCCTGCCCGTCACGCTGCACCGAGATGAGCGCCTCATTCGGCGCGATGTACCCGTAATCGCGCGCCTTGTCCCGCACGTAGTCCGCGGTCTTCTGGTTCGCGATCTGCACCGTCAGTGCGTCGTGCTGCGCCTGGTCCGTGACGAGGTCGCTGCGGTATCCCGCGATCTCGCGTGCGATCGCGTTGCCCTGGACAGTGAGACCGACGAACGCCGCGGCGAGCACGAGCCCGGCCAGGGCGAGCGACACCGCGACGAGGCTCCGACCAAACCGAACACGCCGAGACCGGCGACGATGTCGCGAGCTCACCCGCGCATCATGCAGTACGAGTGAGCTCAGGGGGAAGAGCATCGCCCGGATTCCCCGCGGCGCGGTAGGCGCACCACCCGACGACCCCGAGCCACGAGACGGCCGCCCCGGTGTCGCGCAGCTTGCGCGTGAAGCCCGCGACGATCACCGGCCGCTCGCCCGGAACGATGGCCGCGTCGTTCCGCGATTCGTCGAGCGTCCCGGTCTTGTGCGGCACCTTCGCGCCGTAGGGCAGATACCGGAGCAGCATCGTGCGGTCCTGGCACTGCTCGAGGACCGCGAGGACCGCGTCGCTCGTCGCGCGATCTTCGCACTCACCGCGCTGGAGGCGCACCAGAAGTGAGACCGTCTCGCGCGCCGTCATGACGTTCTCGTGCCCACGCTTCGCGGCCTCGAAGTCGTACATCTTGCGCGAGAGCCGCGTCTTCGGGCAGCCCCACTCGCGCAACCGCTCCCCCACGCGGTCGACGCCGATCCGTTCGATGAGCCGGTTCGTCGCGGTGTTGTCCGACACGATGATCGCGAGCATCGCCAGATCCCGGAGCGAAAGACGCTCGACATCGCGCATGTGTCGCAGCACCCCGCTCCCGTCGACCCGGTCCCCGACCGCGACCCGCTCGTCGAGATCGATAAGGCCACGTGTGGCGTCGGCGTACAGGGTCATGACGAGCGGCAGCTTGATGACCGAGGCCGAGGGAAATAGCTCGTCCTCGCGCTCGCAGAAGAGCGCGTGCCCATCCGCGTCGGACGCGAACGCGGCCGCCTCGCCGGGCAGGGTCGCGAGCGCGGCGCGCGCTGGTGCGAAGACATCCACGCGGCGAGCCTACGCGACGACGCCGAAACCGACGACCGGTACGCTCCGCTCATGAGCGCTCCGCGAATCTTCGCTCTGGCCGCGATCGTCGTCGCTCTCGTCGCCTGCCTGCCTCAAGCGTCACCCGAGCCGAGCCCGACCCCAGCGTCCTCGCCAACTCCAGCGCGGCCACGCTTCGAGCTCGCCACGTACATGTACGCGCTCCAGACGAAGGGCAAGATCCGGATCGGGGCGCTCGACAAAGCGGCTCCGTTCTCGAGTCGCGATGCGAGCGGCCGGTACGCCGGCTTCGAGCCGGACCTCGGGCGCGAGCTCGCTAAGGCGATCTTCGGACCCCGGCAAGACATCGACACCGTCATCGAGTGGGTCTCGGTCGATCGCAGCACGGCGGTCGCTGCCCTCACAAGCTCGCAGGCCGACGTCGTCATCGCTCGGCTCCCCATGACCACGGAGAGCGCCGCGACGGTCGACCTGAGCGACACCTACTTCATCACGGGTGAACGCATCCTCGTCCGATCGACCGACGACCAGATCAAGGACCTCGCGGATCTCGATACCAAGACCGTCTGCGTCCAGAACGGCTCCGGCGTGGACGCGCACGTCGAGGCCGCGAACGATTCCGCGAGGACCCTCGCACTCGACACGTACGCCTCGTGCATCGGCGCGCTTCAGCAAGGCCAGGCTGACGCGATCGGCGCTGACGAGCTCACCCTCTGGGGACTCCTCGCTCAGGACCCGAACACCAAGATCGTCGGGCACCCTCTCGTTGAAGAGCGTTACGCGATCGGCGCGAAGAAGAACACCTCCGATCGCCAGGGGTTCCTCCCTTTCCTGAACACCTGGCTCGCCGGGCTCATCCGCGACGGCACCTGGAGTCGGCTCTACGCGCAGCACATCGCCCCTCTCTCGAAGGAGACGAAGACCGCCCCGTAGGGCAAGTCCGTTCCGATGTAGGGGGCGTGACCGAGGACGAGCTCCGTGAGTACATGGAGGAGTGGCGGGACTTCGGCTACCTCTTCATCCGTGCGCGCTGGACGATGGATGGCGCGAGGACCCTAAGCGAGGCGGCGCGATGTTTTCGCGATCGCGCCGAGGCTCTCGAGCAGCTGGCGCGTGCTGGCTTCGAGCTGGATCAGCCAGCCGGCAACGGCTTCGCCATCGCCGTCCGGCCCGGTGAGGAGTCGCCGATGCGCCTGGTGGAGGAGGACGAGTGAGTGGGGATGACGTTGAAGACATCGAGGTCTGTGAGCCCATCCATGAGTGCCCCGACTGCGGAAGTGTGACGATCCGGGGGAAGTGGTCTATCGAGGGCGCGCGCACGCTTACCCATGCCGCCCGCATGCTCCGCGACTACGCGCACGAGCTCGAGCACATGCGAGCCTCCGGCCTCGAGCTGGCGAGCCCGGTCGAGGCCGACTACGGCGTCGTGCGACCCGGCGGTGCGCCACCGGACGATGCGCTCGACGTCTTAGACGACGAGTGACCGCTCATCCGCGCCTGCACCTGCTCCCGCGACGCGAGGGCGGCCGTGCCGACACCCTCGACGGCGAACGAGGCGACGGCGTTCGCGAAACGGGTGGCCGCTTCGAGATCGTCCCCGTCCGCGAGGCCGAGCGCGAGGCCGGCGCAGAAGGCGTCGCCCGCGCCGGTCTGATCTATCACTTCGTTCGCCGGGAAGCCCCCGACCTCGACCTCCCGCCCGCCGCGTAGCACGATCGCGCCGCGCTCCGCGATGGTCACGATGACCGGCGCCGTCCGTGCCCAGCCGCGCGCGAGATCGAGGTCGCCTTCGATGTCCTCTTCGCTCACCACCGTAACGCTCACGCGCCCGAGCACGCGCTGCGCGTCGTCCCACTCGCGCCGTCTGATCGTCCCGTCCGCGTCCCACGAGCGCAGATATCCCTGAGCCGCGAGGACTCGAGGGACACCCGAGTAGACGGGGAACACAGACGGCTCGATTTCGTGTGCGATCGAGGCGAGGACCACCGCGCGCGTCTCGCGGAGCGGCGGCGGGATCGCCTCCGCGCCGATTCCTTTCGCACGCGCCTTGAGGCGCAGGTGGCGACGACCGTCGACATACCGGAAGGAGAAGGTCGTGGTGACCGCGCTCTCGAGGGCGTGCAGCTCGATGCCGAGCTCACGGCAGCGCGCCGCGAGGCGCTCGCGCTCGTTCGGCCCGACGCGCGTGAGCAGAGCAACGCGGTCACCGAGACACGCCGCGGCGGCGGCGGCATACGTCGCGGTGCCGCCGATGCGCCACTCGGGCTCGCCCTCGAACTCGTCGCGCGCGGTGTGCCCGATCGTGACCAGGTCGAACATCACACGTTGAACAGGACGTGCAAGATCTCGCCGTCCTTCACGGGATAGGTTTTCCCTTCCGTCCGCATCACGCCGAGCTTCTTCGCGTTCGCCTCGCTTCCCGCTTTGAGAAGCTCCTGCCATCCGATGACCTCGGCACGGATGAAGCCGCGCTCGAGATCGGTGTGGATCGCGCCGGCCGCCTGCTGAGCCGGCGCGCCGCGCGGGACCGTCCACGCGCGGACCTCGTCCTCGCCGACCGTGAAGAACGAGCACAGCCCGAGCAGCTCGTACGTCGCGCGGATGAGGCGGTCGAGGGCCGGCTCGGCGAGACCGAGCTCCTTGCGGAATGACGCCGCCTCCTCGGGCGGCAGCTCGGCGATCTCCGCTTCGAGCTTCGCCGACACCGGGACCACCGCGCTCGTCTCGCGGAGCGGCGGCGGGATCGCCTCCGCGCCGATTCCTTTCGCACGCGCCTTGAGGCGCAGGTGGCGACGACCGTCGACATACCGGAAGGAGAAGGTCGTGGTGACCGCGCTCTCGAGGGCGTGCAGCTCGATGCCGAGCTCACGGCAGCGCGCCGCGAGGCGCTCGCGCTCGTTCGGCCCGACGCGCGTGAGCAGAGCAACGCGGTCACCGAGACACGCCGCGGCGGCGGCGGCATACGTCGCGGTGCCCCCGATGCGCCACTCGGGCTCGCCCTCGAACTCGTCGCGCGCGGTATGCCCGATCGTGACCAGGTCGAACATCACACGTTGAACAGGACGTGCAAGATCTCGCCGTCCTTCACGGGATAGGTTTTCCCTTCCGTCCGCATCACGCCGAGCTTCTTCGCGTTCGCCTCGCTTCCCGCTTTGAGAAGCTCCTGCCATCCGATGACCTCGGCACGGATGAAGCCGCGCTCGAGATCGGTGTGGATCGCGCCGGCCGCCTGCTGAGCCGGCGCGCCGCGCGGGACCGTCCACGCGCGGACCTCGTCCTCGCCGACCGTGAAGAACGAGCACAGCCCGAGCAGCTCGTACGTCGCGCGGATGAGGCGGTCGAGGGCCGGCTCGGCGAGACCGAGCTCCTTGCGGAATGACGCCGCCTCCTCGGGCGGCAGCTCGGCGATCTCCGCTTCGAGCTTCGCCGACACCGGGACCACCGCGCTCGCGCGATGGGCCTTTGCCGCTTCGCGCACGGGCGCGATGATCCGCTCCGGGTCGGCGACGTCATCTTCGTCGAGGTTCACGGCGACGAGGACCGGCATGCGCGTCAGGAACCGGAACCCGCGAATGGCTTTTTCCTCGTCGGCATCCAAGTCCAGGTCGCGAAGGGGACGCTCCTCGGCGAGCGCCGCGAACGCCCGCTGCAGCACGGCCTTCTCGCGCTCTTTCATCTCGCGCTCAGGACCCTTCGAGCTGCGCAGCTCCGGCTCGATACGCTCGAGGCGCCGCTCGACCACGGCGTGGTCGGCGAAGAGAAGCTCGAGCTCGACCGTCGAGAGATCGCGCACCGGGTCGACCGAACCGTCGACGTGCGGCACCGACGGCGCGCTGAAGGCCCGGACGACGTGGACGATCGCGTCGGCGGTGCGCAGATCGCCAAGCTTCTGCGGCGAGATCGCCTGACCCGGCTTCTCCGCGCGCGCGAGGCCGATGTCTCGGTACATGACCTCGGCGTGCGTGATCTTCTTTGGTTTGTAGAGGGCGGCGAGCTCCTCGACGCGCGGATCCGGCACTTTGGCGACGCCGACGTTCGTCTCCGCCTCGGCGCCGGCGAAGGCCCCGGTCGACGCGTGCGCGCCGGTCAGAAGGTTGAAGAGCGTGGTCTTACCGACGTAGGGCAGCCCTGTGATCGCGGAGACGACGTTCATGTCGCGAGTCGAGTTTGGCGAACGTCCGGCGGATCCTCGTGGAAGATCGCGCGCGCGATCGTGCGGAACCGCTCGACCGAGCCCGTGCAGAAGAGCGCGTGCTCCGCTCGACCGCCGTCGCGCGTGAGCCGGTGGGAGGCGAGGACTTCGCGGACCGCGAGCGCAGTCGTCGTCGCCGAGTCGACGACCCGAACGTCGCGCCCGGCCACCTTTTCGATCGCGGCGCGCAGGAGTGGGTAGTGGGTGCAGCCGAGGAGGAGGGTGTCGACGACCGGGCGGACGACGCCACCTTCCGTGAGGAGCGGCTCGACGTACTCGCGCACCGCAGCGAGCGCCTCGGGGCTCTCTGCTTTGCCATCCTCGACGAGCGGCACGAGCTTGGGACAGGCCTGCTGGGCGACGTCGACGAGCGGGTCGAGATCGCGGAGCGCGCGCACGTAGGCGCCGCTCCGGACCGTCAGCACGGTCGCGAGGACCCCGACCGCGCGACGAGCGGTCGCGGTCAGGGCCGCGGCCGCGCCGGGCCGGATGACGCCGATCGTGGGCACCCCGAACTCGTCGCGCACCGTTTCGAGCGCGACCGAGGTCGCGGTGTTGCAGGCGATCACGACGAGCTTGCAGTCGGCCTGCGCGAACCAGCGCATAGCCTCGCGGGTGAACCCAACGACCTCGGCCGGCTCGCGAGGGCCGTACGGCATCCGGTCTTCATCGCCGAGGTAGATGGTCGACTCGTTCGGGAGCTGGCGACGGAGCTCGCGCAGCACGGTGAGCCCACCGACGCCCGAGTCGAACACGCCGATCGGCCGGTCGGCGGCCCCGTTCACCGGAGCTCGCTCTAGCGGCGCTGCTGCTGGACGAGCGCGTTCGCGAGGGCGTCGATCGCCTTTGAGACGGCGGCGTTCGGCGACGAGAGCACGAACGGCTGCTGCTTGTTGAGGGACTCGGCCACGAGCTTCCAGTCCGTCGGGATCTCTCCCACCACTGGAAGGTTGAGGGTGTGCTCGATGCCGCCCTTCGACATGCCGGCCGCGTTGTCGGCCTGATTTACCACGAGAAGGATCGGGATCTTGCCTTTGTAGCCGAGCGCCTCGAAGGTGTCGACCGCGGCGCGCGTGTTCGCGATCGACGCCTGCATGTACGTGACCACGAGCAGGATCACGTCGGCGACGTCGAGCATCGCGAGGGTCTCTTCACCGAGCTTCGACGGCGCGTCCACGATGACGTAGTCGTGATCCTCAGCGAGCAGCTGCATGGCCATCGCGACGTCGGGTGCGGCCATGAGCTCGGCCTCCTCGGGACGCGGCGGCCCGAGGAGCACCGCGACGCCGCTCGGACCTTCCCACAGGACCTCGGAGAGTGACGTCCGCATGCCCTGACCCGTCGGGAGATCGACGATCGAGCGCGTGGCGGGCGGCACCTGCAGCGCGTGACGGAGGGAGCCGAACTGCATGACGCCATCCATGAGCGCCACGGAGTGGCCGCGGCGCCGCAGGATCGTCGCGAGGTTGATGGCGATCGTGGTCTTTCCGGATCCGCCCTTCGGGGAGAAGCACACGATCATCCGCCCCTTGAGCCGGACATCGCGCTTGCCGATCGCGAGAGCGGTCGCGAGCTCGTTCGCGCCGCCCGGAAGGACAAAGACGGCGTCGATGCCCTGGTCGGGCTTCGGGTCTATCGGGCGCTGGGGGACCGTGACCATCACGATCCTCGTCCCGGGCGACGCGGCTCGGACACGCTTTGCGATGTCGAAGCCGGTGCTCTTGCCGGAGAGAAGCGCATCGATGAGGACGGCGTCCGGCTTCTCGGTGGTCACGCGCACGAGAGCGGCATCGCCCTCGCTCTCGACGGCCACGAGCTCAGCTTCTTTCTCGCGGGAGAGCATCTGCTGGAGGTGCTGAGCGACCTGGGGCAGGTCCTCGATGAGCAGGACTCGTTTCATGCGGCGCGAGTGTATGTGTTCGACCGCCGCCGGAGCATGCCGTGGGATATCAGGGCGGCCAGGAGCGCGAGCGCGATGAACGACACTGCCACGCCTGCCGTTATGCCCTGCCAGTACCACTCCGGATACAGCCGGAGGAGGTTGCTCGTCGCCGGGTCGAAGAGAAAGTTGCCCTGGGGAAAGAAGACGTCGTGGAACAGAAGGAACAGCGGATCGAAGGCTAGGGCGGCGGCGACGCCGATCACCGCGACGATCCCGGCCGCGACGAGCGCTCCGGCGCGCACCAGACGCAGGGCGGTGCCCCGCCGGCGAGCGCGCGAGATGCGATAGCCGCCGACGAAGAGCGC
Organism: Chloroflexota bacterium; assembly: GCA_005882765.1. GTDB lineage: Bacteria > Chloroflexota > Limnocylindria > P2-11E > P2-11E > 3-1-20CM-2-70-9. The sequence continues at coordinate 33,051 of VBDV01000035.1, forward strand.
AAGCACGGCCGCGATCTCGGCGCCACGAAAGACCGCGCGCACATCGGCCATGTGCGCGTACTCATCGGCCGTGAAAAGCGGGCCTGTTCCCCAAGAGATTGGTGGCGTGCTGCTCAGGCCGGTGACGTAGGCCGCCCACGCGTGATGCCACCCGAGCCAGAGCGCCAGGTCGGCGGGGCTTTCGACCCGCGAACCGTCCAGCACCCTCGGAACGAGGATCGTCCGAGTCGGCCCACCCCCAAGGTTTGCGAGGGCCGCATAGGCCCAGTCGCCGCTCCACACCAGTGCGAGCGCGACGAGACCGAACACCGTGAGCGCGATCGCGAAGACCGCGACCTCGACACGATGCAATGTCATGACGCTGGGATCGCGCCTAGTCCTGGCCGATCTGGAAAGACGAACCTGCCGTTTTCCACGGCGACGGCGCGGAAGGGATCGTCGGTGATGAGCAGATTGCCGTCGAGATCCGCCCACTCCACCGCCGGGGCGAGATGGGCCGCCGCCGCGATCGCGACGCTCGTCTCGGCGGCCCTGCACCCGAGCATCACTTTGAGCCCGCGGTCGTGCGCCGCCGCGATCATCGCGCGGGCCGCGGCCACGCCGCCGCATTTCTGAAGCTTCACGTTGATGCCGTCGCAGGCGCCCACGAGGCGTGGAACGTCGCTCGCGCGGATGGCCGCTTCGTCGGCGACGATCGGTAAGGGCGAGGCTTCGCGCACGCGACGGAGCCCATCGATGTCCTCCGGATCGATCGGCTGCTCGACGAATTCGAGGTTGAACCGGGCTAGGCTGGCGATGCGCGCCGGCGCTTCGTCGGCGGTCCATGCAGCGTTCGGATCGACACGGATCGTGCCGGAGAACCGCTCGCGTATCGCCGAAAGCGCAGCGACGTCGTCGCCCAGCCCAAGCTTTACCTTGAGGACCGAGAAGCCCCTGTCGGCGGCCTGTGCGGCTCGATCGGCCATGACCGACGGGTCCGCGATCCCGATGGTGAAGGACGTCGGAGGCGGCTCGCCGCCGGCAAGGCCGAGAAAATCCCGGAGTGTGACGCCCGCAGCCTGCGATGCGCGGTCATGTGCGAGCACATCGATCGCACAGCTCGCGGCGCCACCATGAGGGAAACGCTCCTCGAGGCGCGCCCCGATCGCCTCGAGATCGAATGGATCCTCCGAGAGGACCTCGATTGCGCTTCGAATGTGGCGCTCGACGGACTCGGGTGTCTCCCCGAAGAAAGCGTCGGGCACGCCTTCACCCCGCGAGACCCGATCGTCCTCGCGAAGCTCAACGAGAACGACCTTCTTCGTGGTGTGTGTGGCGCGGCTGATGGCGAAGGGCACGGCGAGGTGCAGCTCCACGGTCCGGACCGAGACATTCACGCGGGAACCGCCTCGCGGAGCGCTTGCGCGAGCCGATCCGCGCCCACCGGTCCTTCGCGGATCGGATCCGCGGCGGGGAGGCCCGTCTCATTCGCGGCGTTATCGATCATCGCCTGGGCCAGCGCAGAGCTCAGGTCGGCGGTGTTCAACGCGACCGCTACGACCCGCGCCGGCGGGTATCCGGGAGGCCGTCGCCACGACGCGGCGTCCTCGTAGATGCGGACGTACTCGCGGAGGCTTCGCAGGGGCTGGCGATCGTCGTAGCCCTTGACGCTGTGCCTCATTGCCTCGTGGCACAGCACCATCACATCGGGTGCGGCCCCATGCAGCAGGCCGAGTGTCACGCCGGAGAAACCCGGATGCGTGAGCGAGCCCTGGCCTTCGACCACCACCCAGTCGGCGCGCTCGGCCGCGTCGCAGGCCATGAGCTCCGCGGCTCCGGCGATGAAGTCGGCCACGACCGCGTCGACCGCTATTCCGCCGCCCGCGATCGCGATCCCGGTCTGTCCGGTCGCGACGAATTCGGCGCGCTCGCCCATGCGCCGAAGTGCTGCGACGACCTCGAGGGACGCGGTCATCTTCCCCACCGCCGCATCCGAACCGACCGTGAGAACAACCCGCGCGCCTTCGCGACGAGCGCGATGGCCGCCGATCGGCAGATCCGTAGGTGGCTCTCGCAGCTCGCGCACCGTCGCACCGCCCCGCGCCGCGGCAGCGGCGAGCTCGGGATCGGCGAAGACCCGCTCGTGCAATCCGTTCCAGACCTCGACGCCACGCTCCAGCGCCCGCGCGAGCGCCGGTCGATAGCCGTCGGGGATGAGGCCGCCGGCCGCGGCCGTGCCGATGAGCAGGACGGTCGCCCCGCGCGCGATGGCCTCATCCACGCCGGCGACGACGGGCACACCCCCTCCCACGCCGACACACTCGGCCGCGTCCTTCCCCGCCCTTGTCGAGTCGACGACGGCGACCACCTCAAACGGCGCGTACCGCAAGACCCCTATCGCGGTCTTGGCGGTCGCGCGCGCGAACTGTCCTTCGGCGAGGATCGCGACCTTCATCGGCCGCCGAGGTCGCGTCCTTGACGCAGGAAGCGTCCACGCCGCACGGGTGTCGTCTCGCCGTGTTCGAGGGCCACGCCGCCATTGACGATCACGTAGTCGAGCCCGACGGGATACCGATGCGGATCGTCATACGTCGCAGCGTCGATCACGCGGGCAGGATCGAACACCACGAGGTCAGCCCACGCGCCCTCGCGCACGACACCGCGGTCGTGCACGCGCGGTCGCGAGGCGGTCAGCGAGGTCATCTTGCGAACCGCATCCTCGAGGCCGAGCACCTTCTCGTCGCGCGCGTAACGGCCAAGGACACGCGGGAATGTCCCGTACGAGCGGGGGTGCGGCTTGCCGAACGAGAGCGGGCCGTACGGCGCGTTCGCCCGTGAATCGCTGCCGATGCAGATCCATTCCTTCGCCATCACGAAGCGCACGTCGTCCTCGCTCATCGAGTGATGCACGATGTCGACGGCGCCGTCGTGCTCGATCAGCGCATCGCATGACCATTCGAGCGGATCGCGTCCGGCTGCGTCGGCGAGATCCTGGACGCTCTTCCCGGCCCACTCGGGATGAAGACGGGCTCGCGCAATGACGATGCGGTCGAAGGCGCGCCCGGTCTCGACCTCTTCGCTCCGGATCCGCGCCCGCACGGCGGGATCGCGGAGGCGCTCGCACATCTTCGCCGTACCGCCCTCGTGCACCCAGTTCGGGATCGTGACCGCGAGGCCCGTTGAGGACGCGGTGTAGGGGTACTGGTCGGCGGTGACATCGACGCCCTCGGCGCGCGCGCGCTCGATCAGGGCCGTGGAGTCCTTGACCTTGCCCCAGTTCTTCTGTCCCGACGCCTTGTGATGCGACAGCTCCACACGGACGTGAGCCCTCCGTCCGATCTCGAGGTTCTCCTCGACGGCGTCCAGGAGCTTCGTCGACTCGTTGCGGATGTGGCTCGCGTAGAGGCCTCCCTTATCCCGCACGACCTCGCAGAGCGCGGCGAGCTCGTCGGTCGTTCCGAAGGCGCTCGGTGGGTAGATGAGCCCCGACGCGAGCCCGATCGCGCCCTCGTCCATCGACTTCGCGAGGAGCGCGCGCATTCGCGCGAGCTCGTCCGTCGTCGGCGCGCGATCGTCCGCCCCCATGACGCACGACCGGAGCGTGCCGTGGCCCACGAAGGAGCACACGTTGATCGCCGGCTTCACCTCGTCCACCGCGTCGGCGTACTCGCCGAACGACGACCAGGTCCGTTGGACGTTGAGACGCGAAAGCTCGCGGTCGAGCTCGGCCTCGGCGAGACCGCTCACCGGCGCCGACGATCCGCCGCAGTTGCCGCACACGACGAGCGTCACGCCCATGTGCAATGCGCTCTCGAGCGCGTCGTTGACGAACATCGCCTCGTCCGAGTGCGAGTGGATGTCGATGAACCCGGGCGCGATGACGCGGTCCTTCGCGTCGATGACGCGCGCCCCGTCCTTCGCGAGATCCGCGCCGACCGCCGCGATGCGTCCGCGGTCGATCGCGACGTCGGCGCGCCGGCCGGGTGCTCCCGTCCCATCGATCACGGTCGCGCCGCGGATCAAAAGGTCCGTCACGACCGGCGCCGCTCGCGTCCCTGGCCGCGCTCCCGGCGCTTCGCGACGACGAGAAGCTTGGGGGACCGCGCGTCGGCGGGGTTCCCGTCGTAGTCGCCGTGGAGCGTCTCGATGATGAACCCGGCCTCGGAGAACAGAAGCTCGGTCTCGCGGCGATAGAGGTAGTGAAGCGCCATGTTTCCGCCGATCCGATGAACGGTTCCGTCATCGGCGGTCTCGTCGTGCCAGAACCGCTGGGTCACGCCGTCGACATTGGCGTGACTGGACGAGAACTTGCGGACCGCGCGTCCCGTTTCGGGATCTATGCGTTCCCACTCGTCGACGACCGCGCCATCGAGCCCGGCGATGATCTGGGGGTCTGGCTGGAACACGTCGATCGCCACTCGGCCCCGCGGCGCCATGTGCTCGCGGACCCGCGCGAGGCAGGCCCAGCGATCGTCCGGGTCGAGCATGAGGAACGAATTGAAGGCGACGAAGACCAGCGCGAACGCCTCGTTGAAGGAGAACGCCCGCATGTCGCCCTCGACCCAGCGCACCTCGACGTTTGCCCGCCGCGCCCGCCGTTCGGCCCGCTCGAGCATCGCGGCGGAGCGATCGAGGCCGACGATGTGCTGGCTTTCCTGAGCGATCGGCACCGTGATGCGGCCCGTGCCGCAGCCGAGCTCGAGGATCGGCCCGCCGGTGCGCCGCGCGAGAGCGCTGAACCACTCGACGTCGGGCCCACCCTCGAGCGGCGAGACCGCGAGGTCGTAGAGAGCGGCGAGGCGTGCCGCCTCCGAGGGATCGCGCTCGGCGCCCAGCCAGTCACGCGGTTCGGCCGTCGTGAGCCTCCTTCGCGCGCTTCAGGAGCGCGGCGTCGCTGAGCACGTCGAGCGCCGTCATCGCGAGGGCCTTGGCAGCGAGGTGCATCGTCTCGAGAGCGCGAGGTGTTCGCGCCGCCTCGGTGAAGGCGATCGAGTGCCCGGGCACCGGTCCTTCGGTGATCGAGAGAAAAGGATGAATGCCGGGGACCTTGGTCGTGACGTTCCCCATGTCCGTCGAGCCGTGCGTGTCCGACGGCCGTCTCGCCAGCATCGTGCGGCCAAGCGCGCGGGCGTTCTCAGCGAACGCCTCCGCGAGGGGACGGTTTGTGTTCACAACCTCGCAGACTTCGCTCCACATCGGGCGGAGCTCCGCGCCCGTCGCGAGGGCCGCGCCCTCGAAACATGCGAGGACCCGGCGCCGAAGGTCGGCAAGGTACGTGTTGTCGGGAGAGCGGACCATCAGCCGCGCGGCCGCGCGATCGGGAATGATGTTCGCGGCCTTTCCACCGTCGGTGATGATCCCGTGGATCCGCGAATCGCTGCGAACGAGAAGACGGAGCGCCGACATCGCATTCCAACCGAGCACAAGGCCGTCGAGCGCGTTCACGCCGTCTTGCGGCTCGGCGGCGGCATGCGCGGCCTTACCCAAAAGCTCCACGTCGAGGTTGACCATCGCGAGCATGAGCGGGTCGATCTCGTCTCGGTCGCCGGGGTGATACATGAGCGCCGCGTCCACGCCTTCGAACGCACCGCCGTTCATGAGGTGGACCTTGCCGTTCCCGCTCTCCTCGGCGGGGCAACCAATGACGCGCACGCGGCCGCGGACACCATCGAGCGTGTCGCGAAGAGCGAGGAATGCGCCGATCGCCGCCGTTCCCATGAGGTTGTGACCGCAGCCATGCCCGATCCCCGGTAAGGCGTCGTACTCGCCGAGGATCGCGACGACCGGTCCACCGGAGCCGGCTTCCGCGATGAACGCCGTTTCGAGACCTCCGGCCCCGCGCTGGACCGTCACCTTCTCCGATTCGAGGTAGTCCGCAAGCGATCCGGAGGCGAACCGCTCCTCGAACGCCAGCTCCGGCCGTGCGTGGATCTCGAGAGCCAGGCGGTCGAGCGCTTTGGCGCGCGCGTCGACGCGCTCGCCGATCCGCTTCTTGCGCGCCGCGGTGTCCAAGTGGGCCTGAGGCTAACCCGAACGCGCCGTCGTCGATGACGCGCTGAGGACGAGCTCGGCCAGGGCGAACCCGGCGACGACGAACCCGCCGGTGATGACGGTCAGGCCGTCGATGGCACGGAGGAGGCCGAGCGCCGCCACGAGAGCTCCGATCTCGAGCCCCCGGCGAACCGCCCGGAAGCGGCGTGGGCGGCGCGCGCGCGGGCGGGCGAGCGTGGCGTCCCGCTCTTCTACCGCGACGCCTATGAGTGCCACGGCGCAGGCGATCGCGATGGACGAGCCCCCGATCACCGCCGCGACCGCGAGCGGGTCGGTGGGATCGCGTGTCAGCACGAGGACGATCACGGCCGCGCTTGCCGCCAACGTCCCGAGAGCGAGGATCTGCCTGATCAGCTCTCCTCGGTCTCCCGTCGCGGCTCCATTCGCAGTGGAAGCGCGACCTGCTCGCCGCCCGCCGCGATCGGCGCCTGCGCGAGCGTCTCGATCGCGCTCGACGCGCGCGACAGTGCGCGGTCGGTCTCGTCGAATTTCTTTGTCGCGTTCTCGAGATGACGGCCGAGCTGGTCATGGAGCTCGACGAACCGCTCGAACTCGCGACGGACCGCAGCTACGCCTTGCTGCAGCTCGCGCGTGCGCTCCTGCATCGCGAGCCCCCGCACGCCGAGCGAAACGACCTGCAGGTACGCGAGAAGCGTGTTCGGCGAAGCCGGGATCACCTTGCGTTCGGCGCAGTATGCGCGCAGGTCGGGCTCCCCCTCCTCTTCGCGCAGGACGAGGTCGTAGTAGACCGACTCCGACGGGATATACATCACTGCAAAGTCAATCGTCCCGTCGGCCGGCGACACGTACCGGCCGACCGCATCGATGTGCCGACGGACCTGTTGGAGGAATGCGCGCTTCTTCGCGCGCCGGTCCGCCGGGTCCTCGGCTTTCGCGAGCGCGTTCCAGGTCTCGTTGGGGAACTTCGCGTCGATTGGCACGATCCGTCCCGCGTAGCGGACGATCGCGTCGACGCGCGAGCCGTCCCGGTAGGTGTACTGGACTTCGTATGCGGTCGCCGGCAGCGCGTCGTGCAGGAGACGCTCGAGCAGCAGCTCGCCGAAACCACCGCGGGCTTTTGGCGCCCGAAGAAGGTCTTGCAGCGAGCCGATGTCCTTCG
>VBDV01000011.1 GCA_005882765.1 Chloroflexota bacterium
TCTGCCCGCGGTGCCGTAAGCACACGCCGCATAGGGAGACTCGATAATTGACGATGCTCATCGAACGGCAGCACGGTCAGTACCTCGGGGCTTCGCCCCTCGGCTTCGACCGGCGGCGGTCTTCGCGCTCCGGCGCTCAGCCGCCGTATGCCGCTCGACACGAGCGGCATACGGCGGTAGCTCAACTGGTAGAGCACTGGTCTCCAAAACCAGCGGTTGAGAGTTCGAGTCTCTCCCGCCGTGCAGGGGCACGCTAGTGGCCGCCCGCTCGCAGGCACCGGCCGTCCGGACCGGGAGCGTTGGGATCGTCCGCTTCGCCCAGGAGTGCTGGTCGGAGCTCCAGAAGGTCACGTGGCCCGAGCGCCAGACGGTCGTTCGGCTGACGATCATCGTCATCGTCATCTCGGCGATCGTGGCCGCCTACATCCTCGGCGCCGACCAGGTCTTCACGTATGTCGTCAACGGCCTGATCTTGAACCAGCCTGTGCCGTCGCCGGCACCGGCCGTCCCTTAAGAGGAGAGGCATGAGCGAAGAGCGCGACGACCTCACAAGCAACGAAGAGCGGCAGGCAGAGCCGGAATCGACGACGCCCGCGCCCGAGCAAGACGCGGAGGTCGATGCCGCCAAGCTCTCGGACGAGGCGGCGGCGGAAGCCGCCCGCGCATTCCTCGGCACGGCGGAGCCCGAAGAAGAGGTATCGGTCGACGAGGTCAAGAGCGTGCTGCGCCGCGCGGGCGCGGTCGCCGAGGCCGAGCCAGTCGACATCGCGCCGCCGGTCGTCGAGGCACAGCCTGAGGTCGTCCCGCCGTCCGCACCGACGGCCGAGGAGATCGACACCGGACGCCGCTGGTACGTGATCCACACGTACTCGGGCTATGAGAACAAGGTGAAAACGAACCTCGAGCACCGCATCACCTCGATGGACATGGGCGACAAGATCTACCAGGTGCACACGCCCGGTGTCACGAGCTTCGTCGGCAGCGGCAACAAGCCGACCCCGCTCACCGACGGCGAGGTGCGTGCGATCCTCCGCCAGATCAAGCTCGACGCGCCGAAGTACAAGGTGGCCTTCACCAAGGGCGAGGCGGTCCGCGTGACCGACGGCCCCTTCACCGACCTTCACGGCGTGGTCGACGAGGTGAACCCCGAGCGCAACAAGGTGAAGGTCCTCGTGTCCATCTTCGGCCGCGAGACGCCGGTCGAGCTGGACTTCCTACAGATCGAGAAGTTGGTGAAGTAGCGAGATGGCGAAGAAGATCAAGGCTCAGGTCAAGGTGCAGATCAACGCCGGCAAGGCGACCGCAGCGCCGCCGGTCGGCACGGCGCTCGGCCCGCACGGCATCAACATGGGCCAGTTCATAAAGGAATACAACGAGCGCACCGCGTCGCTCACCGGCACGATCGTGCCCGCGGTGGTGACGATCTTCGAGGATCGCACCTACACGTTCGTCACGAAGAGCCCGCCCGCCGCCGACCTCATCCGTAAGGAAGCCGGCATCGAAAAGGGATCGGGACAACCGAACAAGAACAAGGTCGGAAAGATCACCAAGGCGAAGGTCCGCTCGATCGCCGAGATCAAGATGAACGACCTGAACGCGAACACGATCGAGTCCGCGATGCGGATGGTCGAGGGCACCGCCCGCAGCATGGGCGTGGAAATCACCGGCTAGAATTCAAGCTCTCCCGCGCACTGCGGGCGCCCACCGCGCGACAGACGGGAGGCCCAGAAGGCCGAAGGGAGCGAGTCCATGGCGAAGAAGCACGGCAAGCGCTACACGGCGCTTGCGGAGAAGATCGAGCGCGGCCGCGAATACCCGCCCACCGAGGCCGCGAAGCTCATCAAGGACACCAGTCAGGCGAAGTTCGATACGACCGTCGAGCTGCACCTCCGAATGGGCGTAGACCCGAAGCACGCCGATCAGATGGTCCGCGGCGCCGCGGTCCTACCGAACGGGACCGGCAAGAAAGTCCGCGTCATCGCGTTCGCCCAGGGAGACAAAGCCCGCGACGCGCAGGCCGCCGGCGCCGACGCCGTCGGCGCGGAGGATCTCGCGAAGCGGATCGAGGGCGGGTGGCTCGACTTCGATGTGGCCATCGCGACCCCCGACCTCATGGGCCAGGTCGGCCGTCTCGGTCGCGTCCTCGGCCCGCGCGGGCTCATGCCGAACCCCAAGTCGGGCACGGTCACATTCGATGTGGCCAAGGCGGTGCGTGACGCCAAGGGCGGCCGGGTCGAATTCCGCACCGACAAGACAGGCGTGATCCACACGGTCGTCGGGAAGTCCTCGTTCACCCAGGAGCAGATCCTCGGCAACCTCGCGACCCTGATGGACGCGGTGAACCGTGCCCGGCCCATCGGCGTGAAGGGCACCTACATCCGCGCCGCGCATCTCACGAGCACGCAGGGCCCAAGCGTCAAGCTCGAGCTCGGAGCAACCAACGAGCTGGCGGGTCAGGCGCGGAGCTAGGGGTTGAGAGTCCTTACACGCGAGCGCAACTCTGCTGAGGTTGAGCTTTCGACCCAGGAACTCGTGACGTTGAGCAACGCGTTGAACGAAGTCTGCAACGGCGTTAGAGAACTAGACCATGACGACGAATTCCACACGCGCGTTGGGACCGACCGAGCCGAGGCTCGAAAACTCCTCGCCCAGATGCACTCGGTTCTGGGGCCGATTCGCTAGACTCCAAAGACAAACTTCATAGCCAAAGAAGCCGGTTCCTTAGGGATTAAGTCGGAGAGGTGCTCCGAGCCTGCGGAGGCAAGCCAAGCGGCTGCAGCCGCCTGACGCCTTCGCGTTCTCAGGAACGGGGACCGGAGGCGTTTTCGATTTAGAAGGAGGGCAACTGCTTGGCGAAGCTCAAGACCGGACCCAAGGTCAAGCGCAAGGGCGGAGGGGTCGCCGCCAAGGCGAAGAAAGTGGAAGGACTCGCGGGTGAGCTCGGTGGGACCGTCTCGCTCGTTGTCACCGAGTACCGCGGGCTGAAGGTGACCGAGCTCCAAGAGCTCCGACGTCGCCTCCGACCGCGAGGGATCGAGTACCACGTCGTGAAGAACAGCCTCTTCGCGCGCGCGGCAGAACAGTCCGGCAAGAGCGAGCTGCGCTCGATGCTTGCCGGACCGACCGCGGTCGCGATCGGCGACGGCGACGAGGTCGAGCTGGCGAAGAGCCTCGTCGACGAGGCGCGTGTGTTGAAGGCGCTGAAAATACTCGGCGCCCTGATCGGCGGCCGGGCGATGAGCGCCGACGACGTGACCTCGCTCGCGCGGCTTCCCGGGCGACCCCAGCTACAGGCGATGATCGTCGGCAGCCTGCAGGCCCCGCTCGCGCAGGTCGTCGGCGTACTCACCGCGGCACAGGGAAATCTCGTCCGCGTGCTTGTGGCGCGCGGCTCGCAATAAGAAGGAGAGAAAGATGGCAACGGAAGTCAAAGAGAACCCTAAGTTCGAGAAGCTCGCGGGAGAGCTGGAGGCGTGGTCGATCCTCGAGATCGCCCAGTTCGGCAAATACCTTCAGGACCGCTGGGGCGTGTCCGCGGCACCGGTCGCGGTCGCCGCGTCACCGGGCGGGGCAGGCGGGGCCGCGCCGGCCGAGGCTGAGGAGAAGACCGAATTCACCGTCGTGCTGAAGGAAGCGGGCGCGTCGAAGATCAACGTGATCAAGACCGTCCGCGAGCTCACCGGTCTCGGTCTCAAAGAGGCCAAGGATCTGGTCGACGGCGCGCCCAAGCCGGTGAAAGAGAACATCGGCAAGGACGAGGCCGCCGCCGTGAAGAAGAAGCTCGAGGACGCTGGAGCGACCGTCGAAATGAAGTGAGATTCGGCCCTTTTGGGCCGAATCTCGCAGATTCGGTCCGCGAGCCCCGCAGCCAATCCTGGTAGCGGAACGCGGGCCGATAGAGTTCTCGCCGCGAGAGCGCCCTGATCGGCGGGCTCGCGAAAGGTGCCGGACCGGGGCCCCAGGGGAGGGGTCCCGGTTTGGTTTTTCAGGCGGTAAGCGACCAGCCCAGCGCGTCGTGCGCCGCCAGATACAGCTCTGCCTTCGCCGACCCCAGAATGAGCGCGGTCTTCGCGAAGATCTCGGCGTCGGCTCCGCTCCGTGCGATGACGGACGCCTCCACGAGATCGCTCCTTGATGGGAGTCCCGTGCGTGGGTCGATCAGGTGATGAAGATCGGGTCCCCAGGTCCGTTTCCGCGTTCCGCTCGTCGCGGCTCCCATGTCCAGCAGCAGAACGGTCTTCCCTCCCATGCCCACGGGCCAGCCCTCGCCGGTCGCGCCATCGCCACGCGCGAACAGATCTCCGCAGAGATTGACCAGCGAGTTCGGGCCGAGCTCGGCCGCGAGGCGGTCGGCGAGCCACCCCTTTGCGATCCCGCCGAGATCGATCGAAGCACCCAGTCTGAGACGCGCTGAACCCGAGCGCACCTCCAGGACCTCGGGCAACGCCGGCGGCACGACCGTAGCGGTGATCGCGGTCGGACCTTCTGAGAATGTGCGCGTGTAGCCCGCGGCGAGGAGCGCCGGAAGGACCGCCGCATTGACGAGGCCACCGGAGAGCTCGTGCGCGCGAAGGCACTCGCGAAGGAGCGCTTCGAGAAGATCGCTCACCGCGGTCCAGGATCCAGCGGATGCGTTGAATCGCGAGAGCTCCGAGGTGGTGGAGAAGCGCGTGAGACGGTCGTGCATCTGGTGAACCCACGCCTCGCCCTCGGCGAGCCGCTCCGCGGGCAGACCGATCGCGTAGATCTCGCACTCGCCCCCGAGCGCCTCGAAGAGCCGCCGCTTGATCGTCACCGGCGCCGCGCCGCGGCCCAGATAGCGGCCGCGACGTAGAGCACGCCCGCGAGAAGGTTCCAGCCCAGCGGGCCCTGGAAACCGGGGAGCCCGAAGCCGAACGTGCAGAGGCGGAGCGGCTCACCGATAGGCACAATCGCGTGAAAAGCGCGGATGCAGTCGAGCCAGGGAAGGGCAGCCCAGTACGCCGCCCAGGCGAGCAGCACCGCGACCGTTAAGTTCGCTACATGCCAGCTCCGAACCATTCAGTCTCCTCTCCAAACGGCCCCAAAAAACTGACCCCTTGACACGACATGGCCACTTGTCGAGAGTGAGCGGTTCCCGCCTGTTGACCTAGCCCCGGGGTCGGGAATACGATATTGCCCTTGCCACAGGTTCAGCCCCCGCCGTCTATCCACCTGTCCAGCCATCAGCCCTGAGGAGGGTCCGCCCATGTCCGTCACCCTCGACCGGGTGCCTGCATCCGTTCGCGCCCGTCGTAATTTCGCGTCGCTGCCCGAGGTCCTGCCGCTCCCGAACCTGATCCAGACGCAGATCGACTCCTTTAAGTGGTTCTGCGAGGAAGGACTCGGCGAGCTTTTCGCCGAGATCTCGCCGATCCAGGACTTCACCGGGAAGAACCTCGATCTGAAGTTCATCTCGAGCGAGTTCCGGGAACCCAAGTACTCCGAGGAGGAGTGCCGCACGAAAGACCTCACCTTCTCCAAGCCGCTTTGGGCTCGCGTCGAGCTCGTGAACAAGGAGACCGGTGAGGTCACCGAACAGGACGTCTTCCTCGGCGACTTCCCGTGGATGACCGACAAGGGCACGTTCGTGATCAATGGCGCCGAGCGCGTCGTCGTCTCGCAGCTCGTGCGCTCGCCCGGCGTCTACTTCACGGCCGTCGACGATCCCACGACCGGCCGCCGGCTGTTCTACGGAAAGCTCATCCCGAATCGCGGCGCGTGGCTCGAGTTCGAGACGTCGAACAAGGACGTCATCTCGGTGAAGGTCGACCGCAAGCGCAAGCTGACGGTGACCACGCTCCTGCGCGCGATCGGCTACTCCTCCAATGAGGAGATCGCGGCGCTCTTCACGAACCTCGACGCCGACCCCGAGCACCAGTACATCGCGTCGACGCTCGAGAAGGATCCCACTACCAACACGAACGAAGGTCTCGTCGAGGTCTACAAGCGTCTCCGCCCGGGCGATCCGCCGACCATCGACAACGCCCGAAGCCTCGTCCAGTCGCTCTTCTTCAACTTCCGCCGCTACGACCTCGCCAAGGTCGGCCGGTACAAGCTGAATCGGAAGCTCGGCCTCGACCAGCCCATGACCACGCGCACCCTCACCAACGAGGACCTCGTGAAGATCGTCGGCCGGATCGTCGAGCTGAACAACGGCAAGGGCTCTCCCGACGACATCGACCACCTCGGCAACCGCCGCGTGCGTGCCGTCGGCGAGCTCATCCAGAGCCAGTTCCGCGTCGGCCTGCTCCGCATGGAGCGGGTCGTGCGCGAGCGCATGTCCATCGTCGAGCCCGAGAAGGCGACGCCAAAGGAGCTCATCAACATCCGGCCGGTCGTGGCCGCGATCAAGGAGTTCTTCGGCGGCTCGCAGCTCAGTCAGTTCATGCAGCAGACGAACCCGCTCGACGAGCTCACCCACAAGCGGCGCCTCTCGGCCCTCGGGCCGGGCGGCTTGTCGCGTGAGCGCGCCGGCTTCGACGTCCGCGACGTGCACTTCAGCCATTACGGCCGGATCTGCCCGATCGAGACTCCGGAAGGACCGAACATCGGGCTCATCGGCTCGCTCGCGACATATGGCCGCGTGAACCCCTACGGGTTCATCGAGTCGCCGTACCGCCGCGTGGCTCGCGACGACAAGGATCGTTCGTACGTCACCGACGAGATCGTCTATCTCACCGCCGACGAGCAGGAGCTCGCGACGGTCGTGCAGGCGAACGCGCGGCTCGACGACAAGGGCCGCTTCATGGACGACCGCGTCCAGGTGCACCGTGGCGCCGAGTACCACGAGGCGTCTCCGATGACCGCCGACTTCATGGACGTGTCCCCGAAGCAGATCGTCTCGGTGTCCGCCGCGCTCATCCCGTTCCTCGAGCACGACGACGCCAACCGGGCCGTTATGGGCTCGAACATGCAGCGCCAGGCCGTTCCGGTGGTGCGCCCCGAGGCGCCGATCATCGGCACCGGTATCGAGTACCGCGCGGCCCGCGACTCCGGACAGGTGGTCGTGGCGCGCGC
>VBDV01000012.1 GCA_005882765.1 Chloroflexota bacterium
AGCGGCCGGATGTACACGTCGCTCTTGAAGCTGTTCTTTCGCAGGAGCTCGAGCGCGATCTCGGAGAGGGCGTCGGGATCGCCGGGCAGTGCGATGCGCATGATGCGTACCGAACGGGCCATGCGCTCGAAATGCTCGCGCAGCCGGAAGACGTAGAGCTGCTCCTGTGCCGGATTCCAGTAGGCGCGGATCCCCTCGAACACGCCGGTCCCGTACTGAAGGGCGTGCGTCGCAATAGAGACCTTCGCATCGCCGAGTGGCGTGAACTTTCCATCGAGGTAGGCGATGCCGCTCTCGACGATCTCCTGTCCGACCGCCGCGACCTCGTTCAGCCGTTGCTGGACCGTGCTCGCCATGACGCACCCTCCTGAAAACAAAAAGCCTCCCGATCTCGGGAGGCTTCGCGCTGCTGTCGTTCTCGCGCTAGCGGCGCGCGCCTCCCGAACGAGCTCCCGCAAGGAGCTCGCTGAAAATGACGACAATGAGCGAAACGCGCATGAGAACGCGAACGCTAGGCGCTGGCTCCGTGGCAGTCAAGGTCATACACGGCCGATCACTTCTTCGCGCTGCCACACGCGGCGCGCAATCTCGAGCGCGAGGATGTCGATGAGGACGAGGCCGACGCCGAGCGCGAGGAGGGGCCAGCCCTCGCCGAACTGCGACGCCACGAAACCGAGGCCGGCGAAGACCGCGGCGGAGAGAGCGATGACGAGCCCGGCGACCTGCTGCGCGGCGCGGCTCGACTTCACGCGCGCGGCGACGATCATCGTGATGCTTCCCGTGGTAACGAGGTACAGGAGCGACAGCACCAGCAACGCGTACAGGAGCTCCGGCGTCAGCACATGCTCCACTCGCGCCGCGCCGTAGCGGTAGGCGGCGAGACCGTACGCCGCGGCGAGAGTGACGACACACGCGGCCATCACCGGCACGACCATCCCCACGAGCTTTCCGAGAACGATGTCGAAGTCGCGTATCGGAGCCGCGAGGAGGGGGACCAGCGTCCCGTTCTCCTTCTCCATGGAGAAGGTCGCGGCGATAAGCGCGACACCGGAGAGCGCTGGAAAGAAGACGCTCTGCAGAGCGAGTCCGATGAGCGTCACGTCGCCGGCCGGTCCGGGCGAGATGCCCCGATTCGAGAGGACGAAGAAGAGCGGGATCACGACGAAGATGCCCGTGCGGAGGAGCGACGTGCGATCGAGGAAGACCTCCCAGCGGATCTCGCGCCAGGCGATCAGCCACCACTTCATCGGCGTGCCTCGGCGAGGATGCTGAGGTACGCGTCCTCGAGCGAGCGCTCCTCCGCCGAAAGCGTGATGACCCGCACCCCGGCTTCGAGCAGCGCTCGCAGCGCGGCCGGATTGACCGCGGTCGGATCGTCTGCCGCGAACCGGAGCGCGGTGAGACCGTCTCGCGCGGTCGCGCTCTCGGCGTTGATACCCGCGCGGCGGAGCGCCTCGCGAGCGATCGCGGCATCACCGGCGAACGCCACCGTGTAGCTCGGCCGGCCCGCCGCGCGGACGTCAGCGGTCGCACCGATCCGGAGGACCTTGCCCTTGTAGAGGACGACCACGCGGTCGGCGATGCGCTGCGCTTCGTCGAGGTCGTGGGTCGTGAGAAGGATCGCCCGGTGCCTCGCGCGCAGCGAGACGATGAACCCGCGCAGCATCTGCGACATCTCCGGGTCGAGCGCCGTCGCCGGTTCGTCGAGGAGCAGGACCGGCGGATCGTGCACCAGCGCCCGCGCGATGGCCACCTTCTGCCGCATGCCGCGCGAGAATGTCGCGAGCTTGCGGTCGAGGACGTCATCGAGCCCGAGGAGCTTCGCGAGCTCGGCCGCGCGCACGTCAGGATGGGCGACGTCGTAGAGGCGCGCGAAAAAGCCGAGATAGCGTCGCAGCGGCATGCGCTCGTACAGCGACGGCTGGTCCGTGACGAAGCCGCACCGAGCGCGCACCGCGTTGGCGTCCTTGCGCACCGAGATGCCATCGACGAGGACGTCGCCTTCGCTCGGCGCGAGGATCCCGCCGATGATCCGGCTCGCCGTGGTCTTGCCGGCGCCGTTCGGCCCGAGGAGCGCCACGATCTCGCCCGGGTGGACCTGGAAGGACACGTCGTCGAGGGCCAGCGTCCCGTCGAAGCGGCGGGTGAGACGCGTCACGTCGATCACGCTTCGAGCATACGTGCGTTATGAGCTAGCTTTTGACGCAGGTGGACGTCGCCATTCTCTCGCTCCACGGGCGCACCGCTACAGCACTCGTCCTTTACTACACGGCGGTCGGGTTGTGGGGGCTCTTCCTCGGTGTTCGCAACTCCGGTCCCACCCCCGGCTTTCGCGGCGCGGTCGCCATCGCCGTGATCGCGTCGATCGCGCAGGGCACCCTCGGCCTCCTGGTCCTTGTGTTCACGGGGCCGCCGCGTGAGGCGCTCCACATCCTGTACGGATTCGCGGTTGTCCTCGCGATGCCTCTCGCCGCGTCGCTGGTCCGCGACCGCGCTCCGCGCGGCCAGTCTGTCGCGCTCGGTTTCGCCGCGCTCTTCACCGCGGGGCTCGCGATCCGGGGCATCATCACCGCATGACGACCGACATCGCCCCGCTCATCGACGAACGCCCGGACACCACGCCTGCGGCCCTGCAGGCGCTGCGCGGCGACTCTCTCTATTTCAACGTCGCCGGCTCGGGTCCCACATTCCCGGTCGCGCAACGCTCGGCCGAGCGGTTCCGCACGTGGCTGAACGAGGTGGGCATGTTCGGCCACGTCGGATACGCCGCGTACAACGCCGCCCTCGAGGCGACCAGGGCGGACCTCGCGGTCGCGCTGGGCGACCCGGGTGGCTCGGCTCGGGTCGCGCTCGCGCAGTCGGCGACCGACGGCCTGAACACGCTCATCGCCGGGCTGGCGATCCCGCCGCGATCGGTGATCCTGACCACGCTCGAGGAGCACGGCAGCGCCCTCTACCCCTTGCGCCGGCGCGCCGAGCTTGGTGACGACCTGCGCGAGATCGGGTGGCATCGCGATCCGGATCGCTTCCTCGAGGAGATACGGAGTGGCTCGCGCGACGGCGCGCGGGCGCTCGTGATCTCGCTCGTCTCCTGCAAGACGGGCGACGTACTGCCCGTCCGGGAAGCGTGCCGTATCGCGCGCGAGGCCGGCGCGATCTCGATCGTCGACGCGGCGCAGGCGCTCGGCCAGGTGCGCGTCGACGTCGACGACCTCGGAGCGGACGCGGTGGTGACCCTTGGCCACAAATGGCTGCACGGGCCGCTCGCGACCGGCGGATTCTGGGTCCGTGACCTCGCGCTCTTCGCCCCGACCCGTCTGGGATGGCGCTCGCGTCTTGATCTCCCGACCGGAAGCCGCGACTACAACCCCAACGCGACCCGATTCGAGACCGGAACGGTAGACGCCGCGGCATTCGTCGGCCTGCGGCAGACGCTCGTCGTGCACCGGCTGCTCGGGTCTTGGGTGTCCGATCGCGTGCGCGCGCTCCGCCGCCGGCTGCTCGAGCGGATCGCCGAACTACCGTTCGTCGTGCGCTCGACACCCGAGGCGCCGACGGGCATCGTCGTCGTCGAGCCGCGCCAGGGCGATGTGGCGGCGCTGGTACAACGGATGTGGGACGAGGAGCGCATCGTGGTGAAGCTCATCGATGAGCCGGGCATCCCACAGGCGATCCGGCTTTCGTTCTGGGCATTGCACAAGGAGAAGGACATCGATCGCCTCGCGGCGGCGTTCGCACGGACCCTCGCGGTGAGCGTGCCCTGATGGCCGAGCTCACCGGCCACGTCGCGATCGTCACCGGCGCTGGCCGTGGCCTCGGGCGCGCCGTGTCCGAGCGCCTCGCGGCCATGGGCGCGTCCGTCGTGCTGGCGTCGCGGAACGCGCCGGAGCTCGACGACGTCGCGAAAGCGATCAAACGCGCCGGTGGAAAAGCTCTCGCGCAGACCGCGGACATCGCCGACGAGCGTCAAGTGCAGGAGCTCGTCCTCGCCACCGAGCGGTGGGTCGGGCCCGCGACGATCCTCGTGAACAACGCGGGGATGGTGGACCCGATGGTGCCGCTCGCCCGCTCGAACGCCGCGCTGTGGCTTCGCAGCGTCGCGATCAACGTGGGCGGAACGTACCTCGTGACGCGTGCCGCGCTGCCGGGGATGCTCGATCGCAGCTACGGGCGGATCGTCACCATCTCGTCGGGTGCCGCGACGCGGCCGTCCGCCGGTTGGACGGCCTACGCGGCCGGCAAGGCGGCGGTCGTCCAGATGATGCGAAGCCTTGCGCTCGAGCTCGACGGGACCGGTGTGACCGCGAACGCGTTCAACCCGGGATACATGGATACCGAAATGCAGGAGCGCATCCGCCGCACATCCACGACCGATTTCCCCCGCAGCGACGAGTACCGCGCCGCGGAGCGTGAGGGAAAGCTGAAAAACCCCAAGGAGCCGGCACGCGGAGTTGCCTACCTCGTGCTCCCGTCGACGGAGCGGAGCGGCGAGCATGTCGAGTGGACCGATGAGGGCCTTCGTCGCGAAGTGGACCGCGCCGTCCCGGCCTGACTCGCCCGCTGAACATCTCGGTCCCCGGCCGAGCGAGCTCAGGAGCGTTTTTACCCCTTATGTATGTGTCGCCGTTGCAACAGGAATGTGTTGTGCAGCAGCCACCCACACGTCGGCGAGATAACGGAGGAGCGTCATGAGGCGCGGTGTTCTTGCACTCGCGGTCGCGATTGGTCTCGCGATCGGCTCGGCGATCCCCACGGCGGCCATCGGACTCACCCAAGTCAATCTCAACTGTGACGACGGTACGAGCACCACGTTGGTTGTGGATACCGATACCCTCACTGGCCTGACGGCGGCGGTCCAGGCGATGATCGACTACCCCGCCGGACTGACCTGCACGCTCGTGCAGGTCCCACTCCCGCTCCTGAGCTTTGGGTCTATCGCGTTGGCGGCCTCACCCGGCCAGAATCCGTTCATCGTCGGCGGCGGCCGGTGGCAGGTGTCGTGTGACCTGATCGTGCTCCATGGCCTCGCGCAGGGAGGCGCCCTCGCACGCGCTCCCGGAGCCTTGCTCTCACTGGGTGGCGGACAGACGGACGACCTCATCTGGGTAAACATCGCGGTCAATGTCCACCAACGGGACGACCTGAGCTTCTTTGGCACTCTCAACGAGACGATCCCCGGCGGTCAGTCCTGCTCAAACTTCGGCCCCGTCGGCGAAAGTCATTTCAGCTCGACGCCCGTCTGTGCCGTCATCGCCGCCTCGACGGCCTTCGTCACATCGCAGGTGACGCAGACGTCGGGCCAGCGACCCTTCCCAGCCGACCAATCCGGCTCGGTGAATTCCCCTGGCTGGGTCCACTTCGGATTCCAGGACAACGGCAGCCCTTCAACGACGACCGACATGCTGAACGGACCGCCGGCGACCGGGACGGGAGCCCAGGCTCCAGACTGCACAACCGGCGACCCGCTCCCGATCTCTCCACTCGTCAATGGGAATATCTCCATACGTAACAGCTAACCCGATCGCAAATCCCGCAGATACGAAGAGAGAGCGGCCAAATCGGCCGCTCTCTCGTTTCAGCGCTCTGGCGATTTCCCTTCGCGCGCCCCGACCGGCTTGAAGTTCTTCCGCTTCTCGATCGCCGCTCGCAGCAGGTTGCTCGTCCCGTCGGGGTCGGTCTGGGCCCGACGCTCGAGCTCCGAAGCGGGCCGGCCGATCAGCCCGCAGGTCGCGCAGTCGCCGCGGCTATCGAGACGCGCGTGGCAATGCGAGCAATGCACCTCGAAGGCTCCGTGCGGCTGAAAGAGGCCCAACGCCTGGGCCTCGGCGATGAGGGTCCGAGGATCGACGATCAATACGCGAGCACGACGGACTTCTTCTCGAGGTAGCCGTCGAGGCCCTCGATGCCGTGCTCCTTGCCGAACCCCGACTGTTTGGTGCCGCCGAAGGGCAGCTGGTCGTACGCGACCTGAATGTCGTTGATCCAGGTGTACCCAGCTTCGAGCAGCTCGGCGGCTTTGCGTGCTTTCGCGAGATCCTTCGTCCAGATCGACGACCCGAGGCCGTAGACGCTGGCGTTCGCTTTCGCGATCGCGTCGTCGAGGTCCTTCACGATGAATATCGGGAGCGCAGGCCCGAAGACCTCTTGCCGCGCTTCACCGCGTCGGCGACCTGCGACTCGACCTCGGCACGCTGCCGCTCGGTGTGCAGCGGCCCCATCTTCACGCCTTCCTTCATGCCGTCGCCGACGGGCCACTCCTTCCGGGCGCGATCCGCGATCTTGGTCATGAATTCCTCGGCGATCTGCTCGAAGAGATAGACGCGTTTCACCGCTAGGCACGCCTGACCTGCGTTGAAGAACCGTCCGATCGCCGTGGCCGCGGTCGCGCGCCGGATGTCGGCGTCGTCGCACACGATCATCGGGTCGCTCCCGCCGAGCTCGAGCGTGACCCGCGTCACGTGCTCGGCCGCGAGCTTCATGATCCGTTTGCCCGTCTCGGTCTGCCCGGTGAACGCGATCTTGTTGACCTTGGGGTGCGAGACGAGCGCGTCGCCGATCTCGGCGCCCGGGCCGTGCACGGTGTTGAGCACGCCCGCAGGGATCCCGACGGAGTTGATGATCTCGATCGTCCTCTGCGTCGCGAGCGGCGTCGTCGACGCCGGCTTGAGTACGACGGTGCAGCCGGCCGCGAGCGCGGGGCACACCTTGTTCGCCATGAGCGTGAGCGGAAAGTTCCACGGTGTGATCGCGACGACCACGCCCACCGGCCTCCGCATCGTGAGGCCGAATTTGTTCTGGTCCTCGAGCGGCACGTAGTCACCACGCAGCTTGTCGGCGAAGCCCGCGAAGAACTCCAGGTTCTCCGCCACCCGCGTCGCCTCGATCACGGCGTGCGCGAGCGGCTTGCCCTGTTCAAGGGTGAGCAGCTTCGCGATCTCGGGAACCGCGGCCTTCACCTTCACCGCGGCCGCATGCATAAATGCCGCGCGCTTCGTCCCCGAAAGCGAAGCCCACGCCGGGAACGCCTTGGCCGCGGCCTCGACCGCGGCGTCGACCTCGGACGCCGAGCCCTTGGGGATCGTGTCCACGACCTCGCCGTTCGCGGGGTTTCTGACCTCGATGGTCTTTCCCGTTTGCGCGGCGACGGTCTGACCGTCGATGAGCATCGTTGCCATGAAGAAGTCCTCCCGTTCGGTGGGCGGAACGCCCACGACGCGCTCGTACGCGCGTCATTCGCCAGTCGGTCTAAAGTCTAGGAACTTTCGGCGCGGGGGGTTTGATGGCAGTTCGTTTGGAGAAGCAGGACTCCATTGGGCACATCGTGCTTGATCGGCCGCCCGCTAATTCGTACGACAAGACCTTCATGGAGGAGCTCGAGGCCGCGATCGACGAGGCGGCCCGCGACGATGCGGTGAAGGCGATCCTCCTGCGGAGCGCCGGTGAAAAGTTCTTCTCCGCGGGCGCCGACGTCTCCGTCTTCGCGAGGAGCGGTCTCGACGAACAGAACGCGTTCGTGGTCTGCGCGAACGAGGCGATGGGCAAGTTCGAGAGCACCCCGAAGGTCGTCGTCGCGGCGATCAACGGGCACTGCCTCGGCGGCGGGCTCGAGATGGCTCTCTGCTGCGACTTCCGCATCGCCGCGGAAGGGCCGTACCGCATCGGGCTGCCCGAGGTGACACTCGGCCTGCTACCCGGCACCGGCGGAACGCAGCGGCTGCCGCGACTCATCGGGCGCCAGAGAGCCCTCGACTTCATGCTGCGCGGGACGGCGATGGGGCCACAGGACGCGCTGGCCGCGGGGATCGTGGATGAGGTGGTACCCGCGGCGCAGCTACTCGACAAAGCCCTCGAACGACTTCGCGCGTACGGGACCGGTCCGACGTTTGCGATCGGGCGCATCAAGAAGGCTGCGGTGCAAGGCTTCGGCATGACTCTCGATGAAGGGCTGAAGCTCGAGCGCGAGCTGCTCATCGAGCTTTTCAAGAGCGACGATGCCAAAGAGGGCGTGACCGCGTTTGTAGA
>VBDV01000036.1 GCA_005882765.1 Chloroflexota bacterium
CCGCGCCGCCGCCGCCGAATGACTTCTCCATCAGCGCGAACCCGACCAGTCTCTCTTTGGTCCAAGGCCAGAGCGGGATCTCGACCATCTCGACGGCGCTGACGAGCGGCTCCGCCGAAACAATCAACCTCACCGTGAGCGGCACGCCAGGTGGCGCGTCCGCAGGGCTGAGTCCGACCTCGGTGACGACGGGTGGCGGCTCGACCCTGACGGTCGGCGCGGGCACCGCCACGCCGGGCACGTACACGCTGACGGTCACCGGCACCGCTACAAGCGCGACGCACAGCACCTCGGTCAGCCTCACGGTGACCGCTCCAGCGGCGAGTGGCATCACCAACGGTGACTTCGAAAACGGCCTCACCGGCTGGACGACGGTCGGGAGCACGGCAACCTCATCGACCGCCCACGGTGGTCTCGCGTCGGCGATGGTCGGGAGCGGCTCGCCGTTCAACGGCGACAGCTCCGTCGCCCAGACGTTCACCGCACCGGCAGCCGGCGGCACGCTCTCGTTCTTCTACCGCGTGGTCTGCACGGACTCAGTGACCTACGACTGGGCTACCGCGACGCTGCGCGACAACACCGCCGGCACGACGGCGACCATGCTCGCGAGGACCTGCACGAACTCAGGCGCGTGGAACAGTGCCTCGGCGGCACTCGTCGGGTCGCACTCGTACACGCTCACGCTTATCGACCACGACGACAACTACGCGACCGACCCGACGTACACGCTCTACGACGATGTAACCATCGGCGCGGCACCGCCGCCGCCTCCGTCCGGCATCACGAACGGTGGGTTCGAAAGCGGACTCGCTGGGTGGACGGTGAGCGGTAGCGCCGCGACCTCGACGACCGCACACACCGGCACGGCCGCCGCGAGGGTCGGAAGCACATCGCCGTTCAACGGCGACAGCTCGGTCGCTCAGACCTTCAACGCGCCCGTGGCGGGCGGCACGCTGACCTTCTGGTACCGCGTTGTCTGCACCGACACCGTGACCTACGACTGGGCCACGGCCACGCTTCGCGACAACACCGCTGGGACAACGGCGACTTTGCTCGCGAGGACCTGCAGCAATACGGGCGCGTGGAGCAGCAAGGCCGCGACACTCGTGGCTTCGCACTCGTACACGCTCACGCTGATCGACCACGACGACAACTACGCGACCGATCCCACCTACACGCTCTACGACGACGTAACGATTCAATAAGGACGGGGCCGGTCGGCGGTCGAAAGGCCGCCGCCCGACCTGGGTTACATCGCCGTATCGCCGCTCACCATGAGGAAGTGACGACGCTCCGCGAGTCCACCGACGCCAAGCTGGATCGACTTCTCGCTTTCGCGCGCGCCCACCCCGCGGCGTACGAGCGCCGCGTCCTTCTCTTCGCGCTCTTGGGTTACGCGTATCTCGTCGGGATACTCCTCTTGATCGTCGCGCTCATGGTGGGCCTGGCGCTGTTCCTCTACGGGTGGGCCCAGGCGGGGGCCCTTGCCGCGCTCTTCACCGGTGTCTGGATCGCACTCATCACGCTCGGATTCACCGTGCTGAACGCGTTCACCTTCACCGCGCCCGCGCCGAAAGGAGTCCTCCTCGATCGTGTCGATTCGCCCGAGCTCATTTCGTTGATTGAAGAGCTGAGGCTTCAACTACACAGTGCGGCGATCGACGAGGTGCTGCTGACCTGGGAGCCGGGTGCAGCTTGTCAGCAACGCGTGCGGTTTGGTCCGTTCGGTCCCACGCGCCGCTATCTCCTTCTCGGGCTTCCCGCGCTTATCGCCGCGACCCCTGTAGAGCTTCGGGCGATCCTCGCGCATGAGATCGGGCATCTGTCCACCACGAACGGTCGCGCAACGGCGTGGGTCAACGGTGTTCGCGAAACGTGGTTGCGCCTCCTGCTCGCGCTCCACGAGAAGCGATCGCTGACCACCGGCCTCTTCGCTCGGATCTTCGGGTGGTATATGTCCCCGTTCCAGCGGTACTCGTTCGCCCTCGCCCGGCAGCAGGAGACAAGCGCCGACCAAGCCGCCGCGGAAATCTGCGGTGCTCCGAACCTCGCCGACGCGCTTGTGCGCCTTGCCATGTTGGGACGTGCCATCGGGCGGGACGTCGGGCTGACGGTCGGCATGGCCTCCTTCGAGGGTCTAGCTCCAGCCGCGCGAACCCGCGAGCTCGTGCGAAGCCAGCAAGATCTGGCCGTAAGTCGGCGGGACCTGAACGCCGTGCTCGCGGACGATCTCGACATGGACGACGCACATCCGCCCCTCGGCGCTCGGCTCGCATCTCTCGGTACTGAACCGCGAGTGCCGGCTCCCGCCACGACGACCGCGGCGGGCCTCTACCTCGGACGCCGGCTGGATGAGCTCTGTGCCCGCGTTGATGAGCTTTGGCGGGCCGAGTCGCCCCTCGCCAAGCTCGTCGCCAACTCGGGCACCACGATTCGTCAGGAGATCGCGACCGCCACGGAAGAGTTGGCCCGCCTGGAGACGTCGGCGATCGCACAGTCGAACATCGAAGACCTCCGCCGCCGCGCCAAGCTGACGGAATGGTTGAGAGGCGCGAACGCGGCGCTGCCGATCTACGACGCGCTCGCCGCACGCGACGATCCCGCGGGCCTTGCCGGCGCCGGACGAATCCGGCTCGCCACTGGTGACTCGTCAGGGCTCGATCTGATCGACCGCGCCATCGCGCTGGACCGATCGACCGGCGCGCTCGCAGCGAGCGAGGCGCGCGATTTCCTGGTCGCCGAAGGACGAACCGAAGACGCCGCGAAGTACGGTGAAATCCTCCGAGAAGAGGGCGCCGAGGCAGCAGCGACTTATGCCGTTCGTGCGCAAATCAGGTCCGACGACGAGATCGCGGCGCACGATCTCGCACCCGACGTTGTCGCGGCGATCGCGGAGACGCTTTCGCGGGTCAAGCCAGTCGCGCGGGCGTATCTCGTGCGGAAGGTCATCCCGGAGAGTCCGGGGCCGGGCCCGCTCTTTCTTGCGCTCGTGTATCGCACGTCGTGGTTCATCGGGACCGATCAGGCGGATGCCAACACGCTCACGGCGCGGATCTCGGAGGCCATCACGCATCTCGTGCCAGACGTCACGGTCGTCGTGGCGAACGGGTGGGCGGGAACGAAGAAGGTCGAGGAGCTGGCCGGCGCGATCGTCTACCGGGCCGCGCCAACCTCATGGTCGAGGAGCGTTCTTCCCATCTGGGGCCGGCGTGCCCAGACCCTAGTGCTCGTGCTCGCCGTGCCGTACGTGCTCATGTACGGATATCTCGTCATGAATTTGGAGCCGCAACTCAACAAAGTGGCCGCGCCGATCGTCATGGCGCCGCTTGTCGTCATTCTCGTTCTCCTGTACTGGGGGCGGCGCGCCGACGACGCACGGCGCCGGATCGCGGCCCTCGCCGGTGTCGCCGGGCTGATCGGGATGCTGACCGGCGCATTCATCACCGAGGGCGAGTGGACCTTCGCGTTGATTCCGTTGCTGGCGCTGGGTCTCTTTCGACCACCGGCGAATGCTCCGCGTGTTCGGGCCGCACTCATCGTCGGTGTCGCCCTGTTGAGCGGCCTCGGGCTTCGGCTGTTCGCACACGTTGTCCTCGTAGGTTAGTTACCTCGAGCCCGCCGACAGCGCCTGCATGTCCACAATCAATCTTGAAAAGTGACCACGAAGGAGCAGATAGGCGCCCGGTTCCAATCGGCGAAACCGGACCTTTACAAAGTTCGCAAACTCGACCTCGGGCCCACCTACGAAGGTGACGCGGCGCATGTCCATCGGAGCGGGTTGCCAGCCAGCGAACGCGACACTCTCTTCATCGAAGGGAAGCGCAAGGTCGGCAGCCTCCGCAGCCGTTCCGCGGAACGCGAACAGGATCAGCGCAAGGAACGCGAGCGCGACGGTGACATTGCGTCCGCGCCGGTCGGTCTGCCACGCGAGGATCACCAGGACGACAGCGAGGACGGGGATCGCGAGGTCCATCGCGACCTCGGCGGCGAGCACCCACCGCGGCCCCCCGAACGCCCGCGCGATTGGCCCGAAGAGACCGAGGACGATCAGCTGGTAGACGAAGAACACAGCCCCCGCTACTCCGACCTTGAACCACGTGTAGCTGTACCGACCGTGGGCCGGCGGCCGCAGCGGGCCCGCAGGCAGTCCATCGCTGAGAGAGCGCCCGTCGACCACCAGTTCGATCTCGTAGGTCAAGAGACCTGGACGGACCCTGAGGGCTAAGCGATGCGTATCGATGCCAAAGACATGCTCGGTCGAGCTCTGCCAGAGGTCGATTCGCTCACGGAACGACCGCGGCTCGACGCGCAGGACTTCGACACCGTCGACCCGTACGACTCGGCGGGCGGACCAATAGCCATGATCCACCTGGACCGTGCGCGAACGACCGTCCAGGCTCAGAGGAAAGGTGCGGCGGCTCACTGGTGGGACAATGAGAGCGGCGGTTGACTCGAAAACGGGTGTCCGTCAGGGAGCATCTTTGTGAAAGACATCGTCATCATCGACGGCGCGCGCACCGCCTTCGGGACGTACGGCGGCGCGCTGCGCGACACCTCGGCAACGGACCTCGGCATCATCGCCGCGAAGGGCGCGCTCGAGAAGTCCAGGGTCGATCCCAAGCAGATCGATCAGGTCATTTTCGGCAACGTCCTCCAGACGTCGGGCGACGCCGTGTATTTCGCGCGTCACATCGGCCTGAAGTCGGGCATACCGAAGGAAGCGCCGGCGCTGACCGTTAACCGGCTCTGCGGCTCGGGCCTGCAAGCGATCCTCCTGGCTGCGCAGGAGATCCAGCTCGGCCAGGCGGAGTTCGTCCTCGCCGGCGGCGCCGAGAACATGTCGATGGCGCCGCACCAGATCCGCGGCGCGCGCTGGGGTCTGCCGCTTGGCGAGCAGAAACTCGAGGACTACCTCTGGGTCGCGCTGGTCGACTCGTACAACGGCCTCGGCATGGCGAACACCGCCGAGAATCTCGGGCGCAAGTACGGCATCACGCGCGAGGCGGCGGACGAGTTCGCGTATCGCAGCCACATGCTCGCGGCGAAGGCCCGCGAGTCGTGCCGCTTCAGCGAGGAGATCGTCCCCGTCACCGTGAAGACGAAGAAGGGCGACACGGTCGTCGACAAGGACGAGCACATCCGACCCGACACGACGCTCGACGTGCTGAACAAGCTCGTGGCCCGATTCGAGAAGAACGGCACGGTCACGGCGGGCAACGCCTCGGGGATCAATGACGGCGCCGCCGCAGTTGTCGTCGCATCGGCTGATGCCGCGAAGAAGGCTGGCCTGACTCCGATCGCGCGGATCGTCTCCGGCGGGGTCTGCGGAGTCGACCCCGACGTCAAGGGGATCGGTCCCGCGCCGTCGTCGCGTCAGGCACTCGAGCGCGCGGGCCTCAAGGTCAAGGATATGGACCTCGTCGAGATCAACGAGGCCTTCGCGACGCAGTACCTCGCTGTGGAGAAGGACCTTGGGCTTGACCGCGAGAAGACGAACGTGAACGGCGGCGCGATCGCGCTCGGCCATCCGCTCGGCGCGTCGGGCGCGCGGCTCGCGCTGACGCTCGCGTACGAGCTTCGGAAGCGCGAGAAGCGCTACGGCCTCGCGTCACTCTGCATCGGCGGCGGTCAGGGGATCGCGGCGGTCATCGAGCGGGTGCCCTGACCGATGTGCAAGTAATTCACAGCGACCGATGAATTCGCAGTACCGACGACGCGGGACATGGACCCGGAACATCGCGGAACTCGTCTCATGCCGGGCCTGATGAAGGCGTTTGTCACGATCTACGAGCCGGACGATGACGCACACCCCTCCCTTTCAACCCTTCGGGAATTCCTGGCGGAGAACACCGACCCAGAGTCCGGACTCGTCAGCTACGCCCGGCTGGGGCCGAGGCTGACGATCGATCCCGCGCCTTTGCTCCAGCTTCCACCCGAATACCTCGACTACCGCGTCGGTCCCGGCGCGAGCTTTGTCACGGACGAAGCTCTGGCGTTGTCGCGATCGCGCCCGAGTGACCAGACCGCGTAGCGATCGCGCCCCGGTGGGAGCTGCCTAGCGCACGGGGGAGAGAAACGTCGCGGCGAAGCGCTCGATCTCGCTGACCTGTCGTTCGTCGTAGCGACGGCCGATGACCATGAGGTCAACGCCGGCTTTTTTCATCGGTTCGACCTGGCCATCCCAGAGGCGCTCATCCTGCGAAGTCCACACGCAGGCCGCGAGCGGCGCGCCCGGGCGCAGCGCGCGCAGGCTGCGTCCGTACTCGGCGACACGCTCAGGCGTCTGAAGCCAGATGAAGAGACCCGCGCCATGCGTCGCGGCGATACGCACGGCCTCGTCGCCCTGGCCGCCGATCCAAACCGGTAACCGCTCACCCTGCGGCGGCTGCGGGTGCACGCCGACCTCGGGTACTTTCACGAACCGCCCGTCGTACGAAAACGTCGGTCGTGTCCACGCGAGCCGGAGGACGTCGATCGTCTCCTCGAGTCGCGCCTGGCGATGATCGGTGGGATGACCGAGAGCCTGTCCCTCCTCGACGAGCCAACCTGCGCCCAGGCCGAGCTCGAAGCGCCCGTTCGAAAGAAGGTCCACGGTCGCGGCTTGCTTCGCGAGCGTGATGGGATCGGTGATGATCAGCGGCACCACCGCGACACCGAGACGCACACGCTCCGTGGCGGCCGCGACGAACCCAAGCGTGATCATCGCGTCGGCCCATGCCGTCTTCGCGTTCCACGACGGTATTCCGTTCTCGCTGTACGGATAACGTGGCTTGAACGAAGCGGGCACGACGGTGTGCGAGTTCGTCCACACGGAATCGAAGCCGAGTCGCTCCGCGGCCTGCGCCACCCCGAGCACTGTCTCGCGGCTCGGCCGGATGTAGGAGGGCAACATCACGCCGAAACGCACGGCGCGCAGTTTAGAGAGTCGGTCGCCGGGGCTGTGCGGTCAGCGAACCGGTGTAGCCCCGCTCACCACGAGGACCACGAACAAGACTGAGGCGCTGATCGCGAAGATCCCGAGCAGGAGCACGGCGAAGACAAGCGTCCCGTCGCGTGTGCCGAGATCGACTGGGCGTTTCTCCATATATCGGCGCGAAGTCTAGTGATGCGGGGGGCAAGTACCCCAGAGGTCCTAGTACGGCCGTCCTGTCACCCGATCGGGGGCTAACCGGCGCGGGAGCGACTCGTTAGGAACTTGTGCACAGGAGGTGCATATGTTCCGCACCATGGCTGGCCGCACGACGCGTGCGTTCGCGGCCGGGGCACTCATCCTTTCACTTACTGCGACAACCTTCGCGGGCAGCGCGAACGCCGCACCGCTCGCGGATGACAAGACGGATTGCAGCACGGCGGCGCACGCCCGCAACGACGCGGCCCAACTCCTCCACACGGCGTGGAAGGCGTTCGACGGCGACCTCAAGGATCTTGCGCGCGACGCTCGCAAGCTTCAGCACGAGACTGAGAAGGAGAGCGGTGTCCTGACGACCGACGCTCGCGCCGTTGTCGCGAGCGCGAAGGCCGAGCTCAAGGGCATTGCAAGCCAGGCGCACTCGGACATTCAGGCGGCGGTCGAGCTCGGTGCCGCGTGCTCTGACGACGAAGACAGCACGACCCCGACGAACACGACCACGACCACCAACACGACGACCACGAACAGCGTGACCGCGCCGAGCGGCTCGACAGCTCCGGCCGACACGACCGGCAGCGCGCGGACGTTCGACACGAGCGGTCTTGACTCGAAGTACAAGGACATCGTCGACCAAGCGATCAAGGACATGCAGGCGGTCGTCGACGACGCTCGCACGGCAGTCCTTGAGATGACGAAGGCAGCCGAGTCGAAGGAGACGACGGCGACCGACGTCGAGAAGGTCAAGCACGAAGTCGCGACAGCCACGGCAGACCGTGAGGAAGCGAAGACTGCCGCCAAGGACAAGTCGAAGAACAAGTCCAACGCGAAGTCGAGCCACTCCGGCAAGGGCAAGGGCCGCAAGTAGGCTCTAAACCCGAACCATTCGAACAGCCCGCGGGGAAACCCGCGGGCTGTTCCTTTTATGCGCGGCGCGCGATGGGTGCGGGGTGGACGATGGTGCGCAGCCGCTCGAGGTTGGCCGTGCGCCTCTCCGCAAAGCTCCGGCGAAGCGCCGGAAGGCGCCATCCGGTCAGGACCGCGTTCAACCGCGAGAGCTGATGCCGACCCGAGTACGTCACGAGCGAGCCGCGCGGATGCGGCTGCACCTCGAAGTTATCGAAGAGCTCCGCGTGATGGACGATGACCTGGAGTACAAGGCGCTCGTAGGGGACGAGGTCCACCACGACCAGCTTCGCGACCAGATCCTGACCGGAGACCCGAAGCGTCTGCCTGATGACGCTTCCCTTCCGGAGGAGCCCCGGCGTCTCGAGCACCGTGCGGACGATCGAGTCCATCCATCGTGGCTGCTCGGAAATGTCAAACATGACCGCGGCGACCGCCTCCGGCGGCGCCTCGAAGACCGACTGCACGGCGACGTCGAAACGCCGATGGTCCGCGGGCAGCCACCAGAGCGTCCAGAAGATCGCAAGGATGGCGAGCACGGCACCGAGGAGCGGCGTCCCCACAAGGAACTCGAGGATGACGAGGACGAACGCGGCGACCGTGAGCCGCTGCGAGAGCACCGCGCGCTCTTCGAAGACGAGGTAGTCGCGGCCATGCACACCTGAGCGGTCGACGAGCAGCGCCCCGACCAAGAGCCCGACGACCGCGAGAAAGAGCGCGGCCTGAATGAGCAGCAGGATCACAGGCGCGCGAGTCTAGACTCGCCGGGCGTGGGGCACTACGTCGTTTCGAGCGACACGCGACACGTCGACCGCGACCTCGTGTGGCGTTTCCTTCACGACGAGTCGTACTGGGCCCAAGGCGTCCCGCGCGACGTCATGGATCGTGCGATCGACGGATCGATCTGCTTCTCGGTCTTCGAAGGCGACCCGGCTCAAGGCTCGCCGCAGGTGGCGTTCGCGCGCGTGGTGACGGATCGCGCGACGTTTGCATGGCTCTGCGACGTCTTTGTTCTCGAGCAGCATCGCGGAAAAGGAGCCGGCAGGACGCTCATGGACGCGGTCATGTCGCATCCCGACATGCAGGGCCTGCGCAATGTGCTGCTCGCAACGCGCGATGCCCACGGGCTCTACGCGAAGTACGGCTTCGTGCCACTCGCCGAGCCGGCGCGTTGGATGGCCATCCGCCGGCCGTATCGCGGCTAGAGCGCCCCTAGCGCAGCGCGGACGAACACGGTGAACCGTTCGTGGGCGACATCGTTGGTGAGCTCGGTCCTGCCGACCTCGCGATAGCCGGCGGCCCAGTCGTCGAGCCAGCGAAACGCGGGCAGAGCGGCGATGAGGTCCCAGAAGGGCACCGCGTGCAGCGGCCCGCGACGCGCCTCGTACCGCGCGAGCAGTCGGTCCGGAGCGTCGCCAGCTAAGGTCAGCTGCATATCGAGGCGGGCGTACGCGACGTCGAACGCGGGGTCGTCGATCCGCGCCTCATCCCAATCGACGACCCCGGTCAGGCGCTCGTCGGACCACAAGGTGTTCCCGAACCAGAAGTCGTGATGCGTCAAGACCGGCGTATTCGCTGTCACGCCCGTGGCGGCGGAGCGCAGCGCCTGTGCGACCTCGAGCCAGAGACCGTCCGGGGTCTTCGGTTCGAAGCGGATCAGATGAGATTCCATCCCATCGGCCGGCGTGGGACCGCGGGCGTAGTCGGGAGGAAGACTGCGAACGCCGATCCCGTGGATCGATGCGAGGGCGCCCGCGAGCTGATCGATCCAACTGTCTTCGTCCGCCGGGCGCGCGAGGGGCACGCCGTCCAACCGCGTCATCACCATGCACGGGACGCCAACCAGTGCGCCCTCCGCATCGAGAAGCACCGGACGCGGAACAGGAACCGGAGCCGTGGCTGGGATCGCGTCGATGGCCTTCCAGTAACGCCGCGCAGCATTGCCGTCGCGATGCTCGGAAAGGGTGAAGAGTCGGATCACGAGGTCGCGACGATTGCCCGCGACATCGAGGTCGAGCGCGTACGTCGCCGCATCGAGGCCGCCGAGGATCGGTGCGGAGCGCATTGCGCGCGCGCGCGGATCGATCGCGCCCGCGATGCGCGCGAGCTCGTCTTCGCGCAGCGGACGGCGGCGATCATCGAACATCGGCACACCATAGACTCGGGGCTTGGATTTCGACCTCACCCCCGAGCAGCAGTCCATTCGCAAGCTCGCGAAGGATTTCGCGGACAAGGAGATCGCGCCGGGTGCGCGGGAGCGCGATCGCGGCGAGACCTTCCCGAAGGATGTGCTGCGCAAGATGGCGCCGCTCGGTCTGCTCGGTGGACCGGTGCCCGAGAAGTACGGCGGAATCGGCCTCGACTATGTCTCGCATGCCCTCGTGACCGAGGAGGTCGGGCGCGCGGACTCGTCGGTCCGAACGACGCTGTCCGTGCAGATCTCGCTCGTGGAGATGACCATCCTCAAGTTCGGCACCGAGGAACAGAAGCAACGCTGGCTGCCCGCGCTCTGCAAGGGCGAGGTCATCGGATGCTTCGGCCTCACCGAGCCGGAGGTCGGCAGCGACGCCACAAAGCTCCGGACGACCGCAAAGCGCGACGGCGACTCGTGGGTGCTTCGCGGACGAAAGATGTGGATCTCAAACGGCTCGGTCTCGAAGCTCGCCCTCGTGTTCGCCCAGGGCGATCCAGCGAAAGAAGCCAAAGGCATCACGGCGTTCGTGCTCGAGCGAGACCGGCAGTCCTACGGCAGCCAGGCGCTCCACGGAAAGCTGGGGCTGCGCTCGTCGGATTCGAGCGAGCTCATCCTCGACGATGTCCGAGTGCCCGATGCGAACCGTCTCGGCGAGATCGGCGATGGCTTCAAGGTCGCAATGACCGCGCTCGACTCAGGGCGCTACTCGGTCGCGGCCGGCGCGGTCGGCGTGGCGCAGGCGTGCATCGACGCGTCGGTCCAGTACGCGACCACGCGTAAGACATTCGGAAAGCCCATCGCCGGACACCAGCTCGTGCAGGAGCTGATCGCCGACATGGTCGTCGAGACCGAGGCCGCGCGTCTCCTGGTGTGGCGCGCGGGCGACCTCAAAGACAAGGGACGGCCGAACACGCGTGAGACGAGCATCGCGAAGCTTTACGCGTCCGAGGCCGCTCAGCGCGCCGCCGACAACGCCATCCAGATCCACGGCGGCTACGGCTTCTCCGACGAGTTCCCAGTCGAACGGTACTGGCGCGACGCGCGCGTGAATCGCCTCTACGAGGGGACGACGCAGATCCAGAAGCTCATCATCGGCCGCTTCGCGACCGGCATCGACGCGATCGCCTGATGGAATGGGATGAGCCCGCGGAGGGCGTCCTGGTGACGTTGTGCCGCATGGTGCCGGACACGATCCGCGAGCTCGCCCGGGCGGCCGCGCGCGACGAGGCCGAGTCCGTCGCCGGTGAGCGCGCCGCCGCGAGCGTGAGCGTCGACGACGTGATCCGCGGCTGGATCCGCACCACTCCGCCGGAGCAGCGCAACGGCCTTGTCGCGGTCATCGAGCAGCTTGGACTCGAGCCGGAGATCTACGAGACCGAGCTGCAGTCCGACGAAGGCTGGGAGGAAGAGCCCGAAGACTCGGGCATGTGATGTTCCGGCTCGACGGGAAGGTCGCGATCGTGACCGGAGGCGCGCGGGGGATCGGCGCCGAGACCGCGCGAGTCTTCCGTGAGGCGGGCGCAACCGTCGTGACGTGGGATGTGGCGGATGGCGCAGATGAGCGCGTGGACGTGACCGATGTCACGCAGGCCGCGAAGGCGGCGGCCGCGGTGGCGAAGCAGCACGGACGGATCGATGTGCTCGTGAACAATGCCGGGATCCTGCGCGACGCGCAGCTCGTGAAGTCAAAGGGCGACGAGATCACCGGCGTGATGAGCGAGGCGGACTTCGACGCGGTCATCTCGGTGAATCTGCGCGGCGTCTTCGCGTGCACGCAGGCGGTCGCGCCGACCATGATCCGGCAACACTCCGGCCGCATCTTGAATGCGTCCTCGGTCGTCGGCCTCTACGGAAATTTCGGGCAGACGAACTACGTGGCGACGAAGGCCGCGGTGATCGGTATGACGAAGGTGTGGGCGCGCGAGCTCGGACCGAAGGGCATCACCGTGAACGCCGTCGCGCCTGGGTTCATCGGGACGGAGATGGTCCGTCAGATGCCGGAGAAGATTCTCGCGACGATGGTCGAGCGCACGCCGATCCGGCGCCTCGGCGAAACGAAAGATGTCGCGTACGCGTATCTCTTTCTCGCGTCGGATGAAGCATCTTTCATAAACGGCGCGGTGCTCTCGGTCGACGGCGGGGTCGTGGTCGGAACGTAGCGCGACTTCACCGAATCATCACCTTATCGGCACTTCGCCGCGCCCAATCGCGATGCCGAAGGCCGCACTATCAAATGCATGGGAGCACCTCTCCGCGCCGCGCTGATCGCTCACGACGCGACGAAGATCGAAATGCTCGAGTGGACGCGATGGAATCGCGATCTGCTCTCGCGGGCGCAGCTCTTCGCGACCAAACACACCGGTGAGCTGGTCGCCGGCGACACCGGCCTTCCCATCGAGCTCCTGCTGAGCGGACCGCAAGGCGGCGATGCCCAGATCGCGGCGATGATCGCGCGCCGCGAGATCGATCTCGTGGTGTTCTTCTGGGATCCGCTCTCGACGCAGCCGCATGAGACCGACGTGCGCTCTTTGATCCGGCTCGCGGTGCTGCACGACGTCGCCATCGCGTGCAACCGCCGCTCGGCCGATCTGATGGTCAGCTCGCCGCTCTTGCGCGCGATTCCAGTGGGGTCTTAGCTCCCGTCCTCCAGCAGGACGAGCCGCGCCTGCTCGGCGATCCAGCTCTCTCGGTCCCCATTCTCATTGTCGACGTCGTCGTACGTGATCACGTCATCGGTATCCATCGTCAGACCGCCTTCTCGGCGGCTTCGCCTTCGAATGTGCCGAGACGCGACGCGCCCATCGTCTGGCCGAGCACCTGGTGATAGGGCACCCCGGTGAAGAGGTGGTGGCTCTTCGTTGGGATGTCGTCGTCGGTCGCCCACTCCTTGCGCTGAAGCGCGACGTACGCGCGCTCCTGCTCCTCCGAAACGCCCTGCAGGAGCTTTGAGAACGCGTAGCCCATGGCGTGCTGGGCGGCCAGGGTGATGAAGAGGAACTTGTACCCGAGCTCTCCGAGCTCGGCGAAGGAGATCGGATTCGGGTCGTTGAACCACTTGAACGAGCTCGACCAGTTGAACGCGAGCTTCGCGTCCGGGAAGCGGCGCCGGACCTGATCGGCGAACCGTTCGGTCGGCTCGCGGCCCGAGTTCGGGAACTCGCACCACACGAGGTCGGGCGCGCCGCTATCGAGATACCGAAGTGCGCGCTCGATCGCGAGGTCGAGCCCGCGCGTTGTCTCGGGCGCGTCAACGGCCGAGACCGCGTCGGTGCGGGCGATGACCACGAAGTCGTCGCGGCCGAGGTCCTCGGCGACGGCGCGCGCCATGCGCAGCTTGCCGACCATCTCGTCCGCGGAGATGAGCGCCTTGCCCGCGATGTGCCCGCAGCGCTTCGGCAGGACCTGGTCTTCGATGTGAGCGCCCGCGACGCCGGCGTTGACGTAGAGCTCGGCGACGCGCTGCACGTTGAAGAGGTTGCCGTAGCCGCCGTCCATATCCACGACGACCGGAGGGATCTCGAGGTGCGTCGGCGCGACGCCCTTCTCGGGGTCGCCGGTGGCCATCGTGAGCTGGAACTTCCGAAGGGCGGAGATCGTGCGGCGCGCGCCGTCGGCGATCTCCGGGCCGGAGTAAAGGTCCATATCCGTGGTACCGAGGTGGCCGATCGCGAACGAGTAGCCCGAGAAGTAGATCGCGGTCGCGCGGTGATACATCGCGATCTCGGCGCCGTGCGGGTCGTAGATGCCGGGCGCGAACACGTATGGCTCGCTCTCTAAGAGGCCGCGGAGGCGTGTGGCCGGATCGGTCCACCGCGATGCCGGCACCGTGAAGCCCGGCGGCAGGAGCGGTGTTTGCGCGAGCGACCTAATTGTCATGGTCGAGCTGGCAGAGCTCAGGGCAGCAGCACTCCGTTTGCTGCGACTCGCTCCCCTTGTCGGTCGCGGCGACGCGAAGGATCGGCCGGTACTCGCCCGGCGTGGTCTCGGCGCGGTCGAAGCTGTTCATGGTCGCCATGGCAGGGCATCCTGCGTGCCTGAACTGCCATAAGACAAATCGTTTGTTTGGATAGGTGCGATCAATTGTGCTTATGATGGCGCGTGCTCCTCGCGCAGCTCGAAGCGTTCAGCGAAGTCGCGCGACTGGGCAACGTGAGCCGCGCCGCCGACACGCTGAGCGTGACCCAGCCGGCTCTTACCGCACGTTTACAGGGCCTCGAGCGGGAGCTCGGCGTCGACCTCTTCGTCCGAGGCGCGCGCGGGATGACGCTCACCGACGCGGGACGTGCCCTGCTCCCCTACGCGCAACGCGCGATCGCGCAGGTCCTCGAGGGACAGAAGGCCGTGGACGATCTGCGCCTCGGAAAGGTCGGCCAGCTCTTCATCGCCGCGGCGCCTGCGGTGAGCACGTACGTCCTGCCGGCCCTTCTGAAGGCGTTCCAGACGACGCACCCGAACGTCCGGATGGGCGTGCGCACCGGACATACCGAAGAGGTCCTCGAGATGGTGCTCCGACGCGAGGTCGATCTCGGAGTCGGCCGGCCGATCCAGCACCAAGACGCCGAGCTCATCCCGGTGTTCGATGACGAGCTCGTCCTCGTGGTGAGCCGCCATCATCCGTTCGCGCGGCGCGATCGCATCCGGCTCCAGGAGCTCGCCGACGATCGACTCATCCTGTTCGACCGCGCATCCAGCTACTACGAGCTGACGAGCTCGCTCATCCGTCAGGCCGGGGTGGTGCCCGAGAGCGTCATCGAGATGGACAACGTCGAGGCCGCGAAGAAGATGGTGATCGAGGGTCTCGGCGTCGCGCTGCTGCCGCGCATGGCGCTCCTCGCGGAGTTGCGCACGCGATTACTGCGTCCGGTCCGCGTCGTCGGCGCCCCGCCGGTGCGGCGGCCGATCGTGGCGATACGGCGGACCGACGCGGGCACGCCGATGGGACCGGTGGCGGACTTTCTCGCGTTGCTCCGCCGATCGCGCGCGGCCGGCTAGCGCGAGAGGTTCGCGCGCTCGCGGCGCGCGAGCGCGGCGCCGATCGACTCCGGCGACGCATCCATCGCCAGCGCGAACGTGGCGCGGGCGTCGTCGATGAGACCGGCTTCTCGGAGCGCGATGCCTCCGAGATAACCGAGGAATGCGCGGTCGCCTGCACGGAGCTTCGGCGCGTCCTTCTCGGCCGTGCGGAGCTTCGCGCGCATGAGGTCACGATCGCCCGCGCGCGCGCCGACGATCGCCTCGAGCGCCCGATGCATCGCGATCCGCTCGGCCGAGCGGGCGAGCTCCGGATCGTTCGCGATCTCCGTGACGAGAATCGATCCGCGACGTGGGTCGCCGCCGAGCGCGGCGAGCTCGGCCCAGGCGAGTGCTAGCCGCACGTCGACGTTCTCCGGCTGGAGCGCGGCGCTCCGTCGCGCATCGCCGGCGCGGTTGAGCGCGGCATACGAGGCGACGAGTCCAACGGCAACCGCACGGTCGCCTGTGAGCTTCTTCGCAACCTGTTCGAAGAGCGACGCGGCTGAAAGGGGGTCGCCCGAGGCGTAGAGGATTTCCGCCGCGGCTTTGCGGACGAGGGTGACCGTTCCGAAGCGCTCGAGGAGCGGCGCGACGAGCGCCCGAGCCGCCTCGAGCTCACCGGCGTCGAGGGCTTTCCGGGCCCGCCAAATGGCCAGCGGAACGCGCCAAATGTCGGCGATGGACGCTCGCGGTACAGGGGGTTTGTCCACAGAAACCGGCCCCGGAGGCTGTTTATCCACCGTATTCATGGGGTTATCCACATCTGACGCCAGAAATGGTGCTAGTTGTCCGCAAGTAGCCCCTGCGCAATGACCAGTCGCTGTATCTCGCTCGTGCCCTCGTAAATCCGGTAGATACGCGCGTCGCGGTACGCGCGCTCGATCCAGAGCTCTCGCATGTAACCCATGCCGCCGTGGATCTGAACGGCCCCGTCGGCGATCCGTCCGAGGGCCTCCGTGGCGAAGAGCTTCGCCTTCGACGCCAGGTCGGTAACTCGCTCGCCGCGGTCGGCGCGTGACGCCACGTCATAGACCATGAGACGGGCGGCATGGACCTCGATGGCCCCGTCGGCGAGGAGCCATTGGATCGCCTGGTTTGTGCCGATCGGATGTCCAAACTGCGTCCGCGTCTTGGCGTGCGCGACGGACGCCTCCAGGAGGCGCTGCGCGGCGCCGACCGCGTGCGCCGCGAGACCCATGCGGCCGTAATCGAGCGTGGCGAGAGCGATCGCGAACCCTTTGCCGTCTTCACCGAGGCGCTGGGACGCTGGAACGCGCATCTCGCGGAAGTAGAGCTGCGCGGTCGTCGAGCCGTGGAGTCCCATCTTCGCGTCGTTGCGGCCGATCTCGAGACCGCTTGTCGCGCGCTCGACGGCGAATGCCGTGATCCCCTTCGACCCGAGCTTCGGATCGAGCGTCGCGAAGATGACGAACACGTCGGCGATCGGCGCGTTCGTGATGAAGGTCTTCGCGCCGTCGATGACGTACGAGTCGCCGTCGCGGCGCGCGATCGTCTTGAGGCCACCCGCATCGCTTCCCGCGCCAGGCTCGGAGAGTCCATACGCGCCGATCTTCCGCGCCGACAGCAGGTCCGGCAGGTAGCGTTTGCGAAGCGCGTCAGGTCCGCCGATGTCGATCGCGGTGCCGCACAGACCCGCGGATCCACCGATGACGTTCCAGAGCGAGGCGTTCGCGCGGGCGAGCTGCTCGACGGCGACGCAGTAACCGAGCTTGCCAAACCCCTGGCCGCCCACGTCCTCGCTGAACCCGAGACCGAAGAGGCCCATGCCGGCCATCGCGTCGATCACGGAACGCGGAATCTCGTCCTTCGCTTCGATCTCTCGCTCGAGCGGCGCGAGCCGCTCCTCGACGAACTCGCGGACCGAGCGCTGGAGCATGACGAGGTCGTCAGGCAGGACCGGATCCATCAGGCTTCCTTCGCCTTCTCGAGGATCGTGCGGAGCGCCCCCGGTATGCGGATCGGGCGACCGCTCTTTCGGTCCAGCATCACCTGGATCGTCGAGGCGTCGACGCAGTGCGCCCCATCCGCCCGGTCGATCGCGTACTCGAAGGTCCAGGACGAGTGTCGGATCTCGCCGATGCGGACCCTGATGTCGTACTCATCATCGAAGCGAAGGGGCGCGTGATAACGGACGCGCGCCTCGCCGATCGTGAAGTCGACACCCTGCGCGAGCAGGTCGCGCTCGTACACGATGCCGAGCTCGCGGAGATACGCGACACGGCCGACCTCAGCGAAGAGAAGGTAATTGGCGTAGTAGACGACCGCCTGAAGGTCCGTCTCACCGAAGCGCACCCGCTGGCGATATGCAAACGGAAAATCCACGGCCGCTTGGCAGGTTAACGATTTGGCATGCCACCTGCTGCCTCCCTCGGCATGGCTACATCAGCACCACGTGACCACGACACGACCGAACGAGTCGAACGCTACGAGCGCGAACGGATCGTCCAGCGTCCCGCGTACACGACGCCGACCGCTTCGAACGTGAACGTCGGGCCGACGACGACGACCGTCGCGCGAAACGACGTGGTGTGGACGGTCACCCGCGTCGTCACGCTTCTCTTCACGGTGCTCGAGACGCTGCTGCTGCTCCGGTTCGTTCTGAAGCTCTTCGGCGCGAACGCGAATCAGCCGCTCATTTCGGGTCTCTACCGCATCACCGAGCCGCTGGTGCGCCCGTTCCAGGGAATCTTCCCGGAGCCGTCGGGTCCCCCCGCCCTCGATCTCGCCGCGCTTCTCGCGGTCGCGTTCTTCTTCCTGATCGCGGCACTCATCGTCGCGCTCGTTCGCGCGATCACAGTAAACAGAACGGTCTGAGCATCGTTTGAGCGGCGGAGGCACGCGCGTGCGTGTCTCCGCCTAGGCGTGCCCGCCTGCGCCCCTAGTAGGCAACCGATGCGATCGACACGAGCCTGTCGTAGCCGGTGACGACGAGAAGCACTCGCTCATTTCGGCCATCCCTCGGCCAGACGCGAATCGTGGAGCCATAGCCCACGGCACGCGACGGGGTGAGATACGCGATCTCCGAGCCGTCGGCGCTCCACGTCGCCTGATAGGCCTCCACGGGGATAACGGCGTCCTTCCCCGATGCGATGTCGAGAACGTGAGGACGGCAGCACAGGGCGTTCATCGGCGCCGCCACATAGAGAAGCTCATCCGCGGCGGGGTTCCAACGAGGGTCGAGCGCGAGGAGACATTGCTCGCCGGTCCCTGGGCTCGTGACAAGCGTCCGGATCGGCGCCGAGATCGCGTCCAGGCTGATGAGGCTTCGGGATGCCACACAGCCGAATAGCGCCAGAGCAACGGCCGGCGTCCCGCGCCGAAAGTGAGCGAACGAAGGAGCTGGGCCGGACTGGACATCGATCGTGCGGATGACCGCGCCGCTCGCGACGTCCACGATCGACACCCTGCCCTGTTGGGGGACGAGCAGATTCATGCCGTCGACGGACCATTCGAGCGACTCGGCTTGGGTCAAGAGGCCCAGTTGGTGAACCGCGCCTCCATCCGCGGCGACGGTGGCAATGCTGACATCAGGACCGATCGCGTTGGGATTCGGCACCGTCAAGAGAAAGGCGAGCCGTGAACCATCGCGGCTCCATGATGGGAAGGTTCCTTTCACGCCGAGCGCTCGCGCTGCTCCGGATTCGAGGTCCACGACGACGAGCTGACCATTCACCGCGATCACCATCCGCCGTCCGTCCGGCGAAAACTGTCGGCGCAGGTACGGCGCGTTGTCGATCGGCGCCTCGGGAATCCCTCCACCCGGCACGACGTAAGCGAATGCGAGTTTGGGCGTGCCGCCTGCGATCGGCACGGCCCAGATCTGGGCTTCAGGCTGCGGCTGATCGAATGCCTGCTTCGCCGCGAAGATCCAGTTGCCGCTGAGCAGACCCATCGGATTCGTCCGCACCCCCGCTACCGCCGACGGCGCGGCCGCGGACGGGGACGCTGACGGACTCGGACGAGTCGTCTCCGCAGCCGGCGTCGCGTTCGCGCTGACCGCAGCGGGAGGCGTCGAGCTCGGGCCCGGCAGGTCGGATGCGCATGCGCAGACGAAGCAAGTGAAGAAGACAGCGAGCGCGCTGGGGGACAGGATCGGGCGGCGACTCGGCACGGGTTCACGATGCGACAGTGATTGGGGGATCAGGTGAGGGAGCGGTGACAGCCGCAGCCGGTTCAGCCGCGGAGCCGAGCGATCTCCTCGATTGCCGCGGGGTTCTCCAGCGAGCTCAAGTCGCCGAGGTCCTGCTTTCCGAGGTACGCACCGCGGATCACGCGGCGCAGGATCTTCGCGTTGCGCGTCTTCGGCAGCTGCGTCACGAAGCGGACGGCCTCCGGACGTAGCGGTTTGCCGAGGATTTCGGCGACCTTGTCCTGGACGGAACGAGCGAGCTCGGGCGTCGGCGCATGCAGCGGGCGCGGCACCACGAAGACGACGATGGCCTCGCCCTTGATCTCGTGCGGCACGCCGATCGCTGCCGCTTCCGACACGGCGGGGTGTGCGACGGCCGCGGACTCGACCTCCGCAGGACCGACGCGCTTGCCCGCGATCTTGAGGGTGTCGTCGCTGCGCCCTTCGATGTACCAGTAGCCCTCGTCGTCGATGCGCGCCCAGTCGCCGTGGACCCAGGTGTTCGCCAGGCGAGACCAGTAGGTCTGGAAGTAGCGGCCCTCCTCTGTCGGCGGATCGCGCCAGAAACCGCGCGTCATGCCCGGCCAGGGTTTGCGAATGACGAGCTCGCCGACGGCCCCGCGCACGGAGCGGCCGCGATCGTCGACGACGTCCGCGTCCATTCCCGGGCACGGCCCGGTGAACGAGCCCGGCTGGATCGACGTCCAGGTGGTGCAGCCGACGATGCCGCCGGAGATCTCCGTGCCGCCCGAGTAGTTGATGACCGGGCAGCGCGAGTCGCCGACGTTCCGGAAGTACCACCACCACGGATCGGGGTTCCACGGCTCGCCGGTCGATCCAAGGACGAAGAGCGACGAGCGGTCCTTCGCGCGGACCGGTTCCTCACCGGAGCGCATCAGGCCGCGGATTGCGGTCGGCGAGATCCCGAGGTGCGTCACGCGGTGGCGCTCGACGAGAGACCACATCCGCGACGCGTCAGGGAAGTCGGGTGTCCCGTCGTACAGGACGATGGTCGCTCCGAGCATGAGCCCACCCGCGATGAGCCACGGACCCATCATCCAGCCGATGTCGGTCGACCATAGGATCACGTCTCGCTCCTGAAGGTCGAAGCAGTGCGCGAGGTCCTGCGCCGCCTTCACCGGGAAACCGCCGTGCACGTGCTGGGCGCCCTTCGGCTTGCCGGTCGTCCCTGAGGTGTAGATGACCATGAAGGGGTCCTCGGCGGAGGTGTCGGCGAAATCGAGCACCGCGCCGACGTGCGTGACATCAGACCAGGCGACGTCGCGGCCGCGTTTCGGATACGCCCGGCCCACGCGATCGACGACGACCACGGTCCCGACGGATGGCGCGCCGTCCGCCGCCTCGTCGGCGACCTCCTTCATCTTGACAACCTGACCGCGACGGTAGAAGCCGTCGGCGCAGACGAGGACCTTCGCCTCGGCATCGCGCAGCCGACCGGCGATCGCCTCCGCGCCGTAGCCGGAGAAGATGGGTATGAACACGGCCCCGATCGCTCCGATCGCGAGGACCGCCACCGCGCACTCCACGGTCAGCGGGAGGAAGACGGCGACGCGATCGCCGTGCTTCACGCCGAGCGACCGCAGCCCGGCGGCGAAGCTCGCGACCTGATCGGAGAGCTCGCGGTAGGTGAGCGTGCGGACCGTGCCCTCCTCTGCCTCGGCGATGACCGCGACGCGGTCGCCGTCGTGGCGCAGGGCCGTCGCGACGTAGTTCATCCGCCCGCCGGTCCACCACGTCGTCCAGGGCAGCCCGCGCGAGGTGTCGAGCACGTGCGTGTACGGCGTTCGCCAGGCGATGCGCAGGTCGCGTTCGGTCGCGGCCCAGAATCCGTCGAGGTCTTCCGTCGACCAGCGCAGGAGCGCGGCGTAATCCGCGCAGCCGTTCTTCACTGCGAACGCGCGCAGTCGGCTGCGGTCGAGGTACGCGGCGCTCGGCGTCCACGCTGCCGGCATGGTCGTCACGTTAGCGTGGCCTCGCGACCGAAGAAACGGCCGATCCGCTCAACCTCGATCTCGAGGGCCCGGCGGTGCGCCGAGCTCAGCTTGCCGGCCGGCCGCACACCGATCTCGATCCGCCCGCCACGATCGCGGCGGTCCCACACGCCGCGCACGATCCCATCGATCAGGAGCACCGGGACACCCACGACTCCTTCCCATTGACCGCGCTTGTACGACCGGATCCGGGTTTGCGCCGCCTCGTCGACGATCGTGTCACGCGGATGCGAGCCGATGACGTAACAGTCGTACTGGGCGAGGAGACGCACCGCCGACGAGCGCCGCTCCGATGCGTTCCGCGCGCGCGACAGCATCCAGGCCTTGCGCCCCTCGATCGTGACCGCGGCCGTCTCGGGCTCGAGCGATCGCAGATGAGGGAGCAGGGCCGCGGGTTTCATCCCGAACCACCGTGCCATCCCGTCGAGCGTGGTCGGCCCGTACGCCCGAAGAAAGCGGAGGAAGAGCTCGCGCTGGGCTTCCTCCGAATCGAGGCGCGGCCATTTGGGAACCCAACGGTCCGCGCGAACAAAGGTCACGTTCGGGCCGACGGACGGACCGAAGCACATCTTGCCCATGTACATGAGCGGGGCCAGCAG
Source organism: Chloroflexota bacterium (assembly GCA_005882765.1). Lineage (GTDB taxonomy): Bacteria > Chloroflexota > Limnocylindria > P2-11E > P2-11E > 3-1-20CM-2-70-9. The sequence continues at coordinate 22,001 of VBDV01000036.1, forward strand.
CTCGCCCCAACCGGAGCTGATCTTTGACCGGAACTTCGCGCCAAGGCGGGTCACGACTGCGTCGGCTATCTCGGCGCGGGTGGACCCATTCTCTCCGAGCACATCGTGCACGGTGTCGAAGATGACCCTTGTGTCTTTCGCGGTGAGCTGCTCGCGTTCGAGCCACTCCTTCGATTCCCAGTAGCGACGAGTGCCGAGCGCCGCCATCCAGAGCGGGAGGTCGTCGGCCGGGATGACGTGGATCGTGCCGCGGACGGTCCATGCGCGAACGAGCGTCTTCTTCACCCAGAGCGCGTCCCTCACCGACTCCTGGGTCGCGCCGACAACGCGCGCCGAAAGCGCGAGCTCCGCCGCCGAGAGGAGCTGCGCCTGGAGACCACAGACGTCGCGGACGACATCGATGAGGCGTGCCTTTGGTGCCGGCGTCACCAGGTGACTGCGCGCGAGGCGTCGCTCGCGCGCATCGGCCCACGTCAGGTCGGTCAAGTCAACGGGACCGGGTCGATCAGCCAGTCGAGATGCAGCCACACCACACGGGAGTAGCGCCAGACGAACGGCACGATTGCGAGGAAGAGAACGTCCGCGACGACGAGGGCGATGAGGATGTCCCAGCCGCTCGCGAGCCAGACCGCGAGGACGAGAAGAGCGAGCACGGGAATCCCGAGCGCGTAACTCGCGACCATCGCGCCGGTCCAGTACCCCGTCTCGCGCTCGAACCGCAGGCCGCAGACCGGACAGGGCTCGTTCATCGAGAACGCACCGCGCCACACGTGACCGGAGAGGCACCTCGGGCAACGGCACCGCACGATGGCCCACACCCGGCGCACGTCTAGAAGTACTGCAGGATGGCCGCCGCCACAACGATCGCGACGAGGAGCACCGCGATGAGGATCAGCGGCAGCAGGTAGAACGCGAGCCCGCCGATGAGGAAGATCGCGAGAGCTTGATCCCCCGATACGCCGTAGTGCAGCGTGATCGCGCGATGAACGACGAGCGCGAACCACACGAGCATCGCGACGCTCACCGCGTCGGCGATCCCGGTGAATGGCCCTCCCGCGAACACGATGCCGGCAAGGGACGTGGGCGCCTGATAGACGAGCTCGGCGTAGCCGAAGAGGACGAGCAGCGGCAGGTAGGGTCGGCCGCGGACTCCGCGAAACCGCGCGGCAGCGTGGATCGCGCTCGAGCCGAGGAGCCAGAGAAAGATCGGCGTGATGGCCGCCGCGACGACGAGCGCGTCGAATGATCGCTGCAGCACGTACACCAGCACCGCCGTGCGCTCGACGCCGATCGCCACGAGAAGCGTGTCGACGATCGCGCTGCGCGTAGATCCGAACACGATGTCGTCGACGTGGACGGTCTGCGAAAGCCGATAGGCAGAAACGGTCGAGAACACCATCGCGATCGGGACGCAGGCGAGGCCCCAGAACGTTCCCGCACCAAGCGCCCACGCCGCGAAGGCCTTCGGTCGCCAGCGATCGGCGACCGTCGCGATCATCTGAACGCTGCGGCCAGCGCTTCGCTCGTGGCTTGGTCGGTCGCGGTGTCGACCGCGGTCCGCGCACGGCCGCCAAGGACGGGCGGATCGTCATCGTGCAGGGCCTCCGGCACCGGAGCGCCCAGCATGATCAGGTACTCCATCGACCACGTTCGGCGCACGGCATCGAGGTCGTACCCGCCCCCACCCATCGCGATCCAGGGATACGGCGTCGACGCGAACCAGCGGACCACGTGCTCGCGAGCGTGCGTCGAGAGCTGGAGATCGGTGAGCGGGTCGGTGAAGTGCGGGTCGATGCCCTGCTGCGTCACGAGGATGTCCGGCCGGAAGCGTTCGAGGAGAAGCGGGACGACCTCGTCGAACGCGCGCATGTACGCGAGGTCGTCGGTGTACGGCGGGAGCGCGACATTGATGCTGTATCCCGCGCCGTTGCCGGTGCCGCGCTCGTCCGCGGAGCCGGTGCCGGGGAAGAACGGCCGGCCGAGCCGGGGGATGATCCCGTACTCGTGCAGCGAGATCGTGAGCACCTGATCGGTGTCGTAGAACGCAGCCTGCACACCGTCGCCGTGGTGGGCGTCGATGTCGACGTACGCGATCTTCATCCCGCGGTCGGCGAGGGCGCCGCAGACGATCGCGGGGTCGTTGTAGATGCAGAATCCCGACGCGTTCCGGCGCATCGCATGGTGCAGCCCGCCTGCGCCGTTGAACGCCACCCGCGCCTTCCCTGCGATCACGTCCTCCATGGCGACGAGCGAAGCGCCGGTGGTGAGGAGCGATGCTTCGTGCATCCCGGCGAACGGCGGAGTGTCGCCCCACGCGGAGAGGCCCCACGCCGAGTAGTCGAGGTCGGGATCGGCTGAGGCCTGGGCGATCGCGTCGACGTACGCCGGGTCGTGGATCCGCTCGAGCTCGGGGCGCGTCGCGAGCCTCGGTTGCAGGAGTCGCGCGTTCGGATTCCGGAACGCGCCGAGCCGCTCGAGGGTGTCGTGCACACCCTGCAGGCGCCAGGGCTTGAGCGGATGGTCGCTTCGGTACACATGCGACGCCAGGCGCGGGTCCCACACAAAGCCGGCGGGAGCGCTCACCGCACGCGCTCGAGCGTCACGAACGTGAACGCGAATGGATGGCGCGCGTCCGCTGGATGCGTCGTGCGCTCGACCTCGCGCCAGTCACGGGGGTCGAGCGGCGGAAAGTAGGTGTCTCCGGCGACCTGGGTGTCGACCTCGGTGAGATAGATCCGATCCGCGCGCGGCAGGAACTCTTTGAAGACACCGGCGCCGCCGAACACGATGACCTCTTCGACGTCGCCCGCGAGCGCCAGTGCCTCGTCGGTTGTGCGCGCGACGAGGCAGCCGTCGCAGTGGAAGTCGGGGTCGCGCGTGAGGACGATGCTCGTGCGATCCGGGAGGGGTTTGCCGATGGACTCGAACGTGCGCCGTCCCATGATGAGCGGCTTCCCCACGGTGAGCTTGCGCACGTTCCTCATATCGTCGGGAAGCCGCCAGGGAAGGTGCCCGTCCTTGCCGATGACCCCGTGGCGGTCGCGGGCGACGACGAATGCGATCCGGCTCAAACCGCCATTTTCGCCTTGATCGGCGGATGGTGCTGGTAGTTCAGAAGCTTCGCGAAGCCATCGAGCAGGGGACCCGGCGCTTCCCCGCGTTTCGCGCGCGCCACGATCTCCCGGTAGCGCGCCACCGCGTCGTCGACGCCGCGCAGCTCCGGGTCCAGCCACAACGTCGGCGCCGGGTAGGGCTCGCGCTCGAGCTGCTCGCGCGCCGCGTCGATGTGGTCGCGGTAGACGTGGGCATCGGCAAGAACGTGGACGAACTCGTGTGGCTCGAGCTCGACCTCACGGGCCACCAGATGCAAGAGCAACGCGTACTCGGCCATGTTGAAGGGCACACCGAGGACGAGGTCGCAGGAGCGCTGGTACATCATGAGCGAGAGCCTTCGACCGGCCACGAAAAACTGAAAAAGCGCGTGACAAGCCGGCAGCGACATCTGCTCGAGCTCGCCGGGGTTCCACGCGACCACGAGCATTCGCCGACTCGCGGGCTGCTCGCGGATGAGGCGGATCGTCTCGCGCAGCTGGTCGATGTGGCGGCCGTCTGGTGCGATCCAGTCGCGCCACTGCTGTCCATAGTTGCGTCCGGCGTCGCCGGGAAAACGGGCGCGCGCCTGCCAGTAGTCGGCGAACGCGTTCCCGTCCCAGATGCGGACACCGAGGGCGTGGAGGTCGTTCACGTCTGAGCTTCCGGCGAGGAACCAGAGGAGCTCGGCGACCACCGAGCGGAACGCGAGGCGCTTCGTCGTCACGGCGGGGAAGCCCTCTGAAAGGTCGAACCGCATCATCTCGCCGAAGACCGCGCGTGTCCCGACACCGGTGCGGTCGGCACGCTCGTCGCCTTCCTCGAGGGCCCGGCGCAGGATGTCGAGGTACTGGCGCATTGCTACGCGTCCACGCGCCGGTGAACGCGGCCGCCGGTGCGGAGCCAGCGCACGGCGCCGGTCTCGTCGCGGATGACCTCGCCGCGGACGTCCTTCAACGGACCCTCGAGACACACGAACCGATCCTCCGCGGTGAACGCGACCGGAGAGGGCGGAGGGTCCGTTGGCGCGGGCGTGATGCCAAGGATGTTGTGGTAGATCGAGCGGTAGAGGAGCACGCCGTCGCCGCCCGCGCGGAGCTCGACGTCGGCTCCGGCGGCGGTATAGCGCGCGACCAGCTCGTCGCGGCGCGTCTTCGTCATGCGCACGTGCTGGGGTTCCGGCTCATCGACCCCGATGAACGTCTTGAGTGCCCACTTGGTGATCGCCTGATGCAGCAGCGCGCCGCGCGTCGAGTTCGCCTGCACCGCGATCGCAAAGGCGCGCTCCGGCGCGAGCATGAGGACGCCCTGCTGGCCGATGGCCGACCCGCCGTGGTACTGGAGGGTCACGCCGCCGACCTCTCGCAGGAACCAGGCGACACCGATGCCGCGGTCGTTGTCCGCCGGCGCGAGTCGCGTGCGCATGAGCTCGAGCGAGCCGACCGAAAGGAGACGGCCGCCGTCGGGGGTCCGGCCGTCGCCCAGGTGGAATCGGGCGTACGCGAGAAGGTCACGCACGCTGGAGATCACGCCGCCGACCGGGGTCGCGGCGCGCGGGAAGGCGTAGGGCCGCACGACGCGCGGCTGCTCGTCGACGACGGAGTGGCCAGCGGCGACGCGATGGGTGATCGCCTCGTCCGCGTTGAAGCAGCTTCTGGTCATGCCGAGCGGGATGAACAGGAGCTCGCGCACCGCGGATTCGTACGTCCTTCCGGTGACGACCTCGATGAGCCGGCCGAGGACCGCGAAGCTCGAGTTCGAGTAATGCCAGATCTCGCCGAGCGGGGTGAGCTGCTCGAGCTCGGCCATGGCCGCGACGTAGAGCGCGAGCGCGTCGTCGCCCTTGCCGAAGTCCGCGAAGCAGTCGCCGAGCCAGCCGCCGGTATGGGTCACGAGATGTCGGAGGGTCGCGCGCTTCGCGACGTCGTCGTCGCGGAGCTTGAATTCGGGCAAGTAGCGCCGGACCGGTGCATCCAGGTCGAGGACGCCGCGCTCGACGAGCCGCATGATGACGGTCGCCGTCATCGTCTTCGTGATCGATGCGATCTGGAACAGCGTGTCGGCGTCCACGGGGAGGGGGTGCTCGAGGTTGGTGACACCGTACGCGGCGATGTCCTCGTCGCCGTCGTGCAGGATGCCGATCGCTACCCCGGGGACGTGATAGCGGGACATCCCATCCCGCACCAGCTTCTCGAGCTCAGGCCGCACGCGCGAATTGTGCGCGCGCCCTTAGGTCGCCGTCACCCCGCTGACCCAGAAGCACCCGTTACGGAACGCGACCTGCTTGACCACGAACGGTACCGAGCCAGAGATGTCCGCGGTGGTCGAGTCAACGATGCCCTTGACCGCATCGATGAGCCCCGGCGGAAGAGGGTCGGCCGCGAGATGCGACACCTTGAGCGTGAACTTGTCCCCGACGGAGCCGCCGACGACGTCCGCGCTCGCGTTCACCGTTATGAACTGCGTCGCGGCCTTCGCGGTCCCGTGGATCCCGCCGCCGTCGATCCTGATCTTGGCCTCGCTCAGGGTCACGCCCTGCGTGGCCGACGGGGCGTTCTTGTTCACGACCTGGTTCAGCTCGTCCTCGGTGAACACCAGCGAAACCGGGGTCGCCTTGTTGTCGCGGGCGAACGTCTTCACCGCGTCGGCGCGACCGTCGACCGCCCCCGACGCGAAGACGCGACCCGGCGCGGTCGCGGCGCACACGCTTGTCACGACCGTTGCCGGCTCGAACGCGGACAGCGTGAGCGGCGAGCCGGCTTTCAGGGTGATGCCGGACCGGACCATTTGGCCCGCGACGAGCGGTCCTTCCATGATCTGTCTGGCGACGGAGGCCGTACCGACGAGTGCGTCGAACGTGAATGCGGAAGTCCTTATGGCGCCGGGCGACGTCAGGAACACGCCCCACCGGCCGGCCGCGGGATCTCGGACGATGACCTTATCGCCGCTCACCACGCACCCGAAGATCTCGGCCTTGCCGCCGGCGGTCCCGCAGGACTGACCGGTCGGGGCGACAACGAGGAAAGCGAGGCCGGGCGAGCCGTTGATCTCGAGGCGCGGTGCCGGCGCGATCGGCGTAGCGCTCGCGGGTGCCGCGGCGCCCTCGGCGATCGTGACCTGATTACCGGCTGGCACGCTGACGGTGCCGCCCGCGGTCGCGGTCACCTGAAGGGTGCCTTCGTCAACCTGATACGTGGTTTGCGTCCCGCCCGAGGCGAGCTGCTGGACGAACGTGAGGAAGCCGGTGCCGCGGACGACGGCGACCGTGCTCGGCGTGCGCACCTCGTACCGCGAGTCCGGTGTCTTCAGCTTCTGTACAGACGACCACGATCGCCCGAGCGACTGCTCGATGGTCACCTGGATGCCGTCCGCGGACACGCGATTCAGAGCGACGACCTTCACCTGCGATCCGGGGTCGACCGACATGGAGGAGCCGTCGAAGAACGTGAGGACGGCGCGGCCGTCGACGTTGGCGCGGACGAGGTCCCCGGTGGCGTAGACCTCTCCGTCGAGCGCCGGTCCGAATGCGGCGCCGGCGCGCGCACCTTCCGCGTTGGACGCGGACGTGGCCGTTCCGCCGCGAGGGAAATAGAGGAACGCGCCCACCCCGGCGACGATCAACAGGAGAACGACGAGTAGCTTTTTCACTGACCCTTCCCGCGGCCCGAGGCTACCAGAGCACCACTCGTTCGAAGGGTCGCAGGCGGGTGTCAGGCCTGGGTTTTCTCCCAATCCGCGCGTAGTACCTCTCCCAGCCAACGGTCACGCCACTTTCCTTCGCGGAAGGTCTGCTCACGCCGTATCCCCACGGTCCGGTATCCGTTACGTTCGAGCGCCTTCCGGCTGGCCTCGTTCCCGGCGTCGACCTCGGTCATGAGCTTGTGCAGGTTGAGCTCGCGGAATGCGTAACGAGTGCGGAGCCGCATCGCCTCGGTCGCGTAGCCCTTTCCCCATGAGGCTTTCTCACCGATGACGATCCCCGTGGTTCCGTTCGCGTCGAGCCAGTTGATGGCGTGGATCCCTGTCGCGCCGATCGCTTGATCGGCGACGTCGATGACCCACCGTTCTGCATCGTTTTCACGCGCGGGGCGGAGCGTGACCTTCTCGCCGCGAAGCAACGGTCCGAACACGGAGCGGCCAGAATAGCCGCCGCATGCAGCCGTCTTCATGATTCATGGCGACCCGTCGCCGAGAAGGTGACCTTGGACTAGCCGCTGGCGGCTTTTCGAACTTCCGAGGTGAATCGCCAGATCTCGAGGGCGATGTCGCGATATTGGGTGATCGGTCCCAAGAGTGGCTCGCCGAATTGCCGTAGGAAAACTTCGCGTACGGCCCGTTCGAGGTCCTCCGTGTCCTTCGCCTCGGGCAAGAATCTCGCGATCATCGCCGCTTCGGACGCGTATTCGTCGGTATGTGGATTGTCGACCGCGATGCCGACAGGATCCATGCGAAAAAGAATGGAGGTGATTCCGTCGGCGAGCGTTCGGTACTCCTTGATCAGACGCTTGCGCTCAATTTCGTTCGGCCGATTCGCCACTAAGCCACCGGACGCTGCGTGAGCGCGGCCGAGAGCAGCACCTCGTCGCCGCGCTTGTCCCCGACATCGAGCTTCGCGCGGATTCGCGTGAGATGGACGCGGAGCGTGTTCGGCGAGACGCCAAGGCGATCGGCGAGGGCCGCGCGCTCGAGGCGCTTGCCCTCACGCGAGAGCAGCTCCATCTCGCGGAGGATGCCAAGTTCGCGCCACGTGAGGCCGACGGTCCTCAGGTAGAAGGTGGCCTCGTCGAGAGCCGACGAACCGACGGGCGCGGCGTTGTCCGATTTCGCGCGCCGTAGCGCGGCATCGGCGTGCGCGCTGATCTTTCGTGCGAGCTCGCGCGCCGCGGGGTCGCGTTCGGCCGCGCGCCCGAGCCACGACGCGACCTCGGGTAGGTAGTAGGCGAACCCCTCGCCGCCGCGAGCACCGATGTCGCGCACCAGCCCCGCCGCGCGCGACGCGCCACCGCCACGCACCAGTGACTCGCGCCAGTAGGCCGCGTGCACCGCCGCGCCGAGCGCCCAGTGAGCCATGCCGCGGGCCTCGTATTCCTTCGCCGCCTCGTCGAGCATCCGCACCCCGCCGCGCGGGTCGCCCTTTTCCGCGCGAACGATCGCGCGAACGTTGTTGCGGAACTGCTCGTCTTCGGGGAACCCAGTCGGCGCCCGGCTGAGGATCCGGTCGGCCACGTCCGTCTCCCCGCGGAGAAGCGCCAGGTGCGCGTGATCTTCCGCGGCGCCGGTCGCGCTCTGCCGCGCAAGGCGGTCGCCGTCGGCGATTTCGCCACGCTCCATCCGAGCGCGCGCGAGGCAGAGACACGTGTAGCGCCACACCGACGACCCGTACGTGCGCAGGCTCGCCTCCGCTTTGGTGAACTGGTCGACCGCCTGGTCGATGCGCCCGGCGGCCCAGTCGACGAACCCCGTCGTGTAGACGGCCCACGCCGCTTCCCAGGGATCGCCGACGCGGGCGGCATGGCGCACCGTCGCCTCGGCAGCGGCGGTCGCATCGACGTAGTCGCCCGAGTGCGAGAGGAGATGAGCGAGCTGACGCTGGACGCGGGTGACAACGAGGTCGCGCGATCGTCCCTTCGGCGCGGTGAGGAGGGCGTCCTCCGCGCGTCGCGCGCTCTGGAGCGCGTTCGTGATCTCGTTCTGCGCCGTGAGGACGGTCGAGTTGCCGAGGTGGAATTCGGCGAGCATCAGTGGGTCGCCGGCGGCGTGCTTCTGCGCGATCTGTGCGAGCCTCGGTGTTTCGTCGCGCCGCACGAGGTAATACGAGAGCTGGAGCAGGTCGACCGCGACCCGCGCCTCGAGGAGCGGCTCTTTGACCAGTGGAAGGACTTCGTTCAGCTCGGCCCACGCAAGATCGAACGACTCGAAGTACTTGAGGCAGCGTGCGCGAAGGACCCGCCGCTCGAGCGTCTGACGTCCGCTCGCGAGCAGGGGAAGGAGACGTTCCGCGTCGGCACGCGAGAGCGGCGCAAGGGCCTGGTCCCGCAGGGTCGGCACGCATGTATTACGCCATGACTAGGAGTTGAGTTCCTGGAAGGCGTCGCCTAGAAGGTAGGCGGAAAAGCCTTTGCCAGCTCGCCTGTATGGGCGTGCGAATGATCGGCCTGGTAAGCCGCGAAGTGTCCGGCGTCGACGTCGCCCCAGTCGCCGTGCCTGCCCGGACGGGCAGCGGCGCCGGGCCGCTGCAGAAGCTGGACGATGCGCGAGTGCGCGGCGGAGAGCCGCCGCGAGAGCTCCATCGGATCGCGCTCGTTGTTCCGGCGCTCGGCCGCCACGGCGTCCTGGTCGTACGCCGCGACCGTCGGCCGATCCTCGTCGATGCAGCGCTGCACCCGGTCGGCGAAGATCTCGGCCGCGTCGGCCACGTGGCCGATGATCTCGACCGCCGTCCACTCGTCGAACTTCGTCGCGCGGAGCCGATCCGCCGGGACCGTGCGGACGATCCGGGCGATCGTCGACGCGTCGTCGGCCAGGAAGAACGCCTTGTCCTCGTCGTAACGGAGCCGTTCCACGTCCTTCTTCTACCACGGATGTATGAGTTGGGGCTCGCGACGCTGACGACGCTCGGCTCGCGTGCGGGGACACTGAACGGGTGCGTGAGCTCGCCGCTGCGGCGATTCTTCTCGGAGTCCTCGTGATCGCCGCTGCCGCACCGAAGCTTTGGCCGTCCGACATGGACGGCGGTGCGCTGGCGTCAGCACGGCCGCCGGCTGCCATCGCGAGCGCTACGGTCGCGCCGGTCTCTTGGAAGGGGAGGGACGGCGGGACGGGCTTCGTCGTGTGCGGCTCGAATGAGAGCTGGGTGCGCCCCACGATCGACGAGGAGAACGCACATCTCGCTGCGGATCCTCGGTACGCAGGCACCCGCGCCGACGACAGCTACTCGAGAGCATGGCTCCCGTTCCGCGCCGGCGCATCCCTCTTTGACAGCTCGAGCGCCGACGAGCGCGATGATCTGGTCGCGCTGACCGGCCTCTGGGACGATCCGCACTTCCCCTCCAACGCCGCGGCGTGTGCCTCGATCGAGCCACAGATCTGGCTGTTCGGCTATGCGCCGACGAAATACACCGCCGAGGATCGGTTCATCGCGACGCTGCAGGTCACCCCGGCACCGGGGTACCGCATGGTCGTTCTCACGGGCGTGATCCGTCCGCAGCTCGTCGTCGCCGGGTCCATGAAGGTCGCCTTCTTCGCCATGCCGACGAGTGCGGTCACTCCCACGTTGACCCCCGCGCCAAAGCCGACCCAGCCGACCACGCCAAACCCGGCCTTCGTGTTTCCCTCCACCGACCGCCCTTTGGAGCTGGCGCTACCGGCCGAATGCCGGCTCCTCGACATGCGCCGGCACAGCGACGAACAGGGCGCGTTCTGGCGAGTTCAGTGTGGATCGGCGAAGGCAAACCTATCGGTGGCGGTCATCGCGATGCGCCAAAGGTGGGCTCATCTTTCGGGACCACCGATCGGAGTTGGCCTCCAGAACTACGCCAAAGGGACGCTCACGATGACGCTGGCGTACCGGCTCGACGGACCGGCCTACGCCGACGATTTCACGCTGGTCCAGTACTCACGGCCTTATTCGGCGGGAGGTCCCGCGCCCGCGAGTCCATTCGCGTACTTACGTGAGCCCACCGGCTTCGATCTTCCCAAGGGCTGCGGCTGGCGGGAAAGCCCGGCTGGATTCACGAACGACGGCGCGTACAAGCTGCCCTTCGTGTGTCCAGATCTGCATCCCGCGGAAATCCAGCCCACATTCAATCGCACGCTGCAGGCGCAGGGATGGCATGTGGACAACGGCGGATTCGGTTTCCTCACCTACGCAAAGGACGACCTCCGTCTTACGGCGAGCTTCGCGGACGAGAAGGCGGAGCCGAGTCAAACGCCATGGGTCGTCGAGGCTTTTTGTTGTTTCGGAGCCTAGTGCGGCGAGGGCGCGCGCGGCACTAGCTTTCCCCTCCCGGGCTTCGCGACCACAGAACCGCGTTCGAACACGACGTCGCCGCGCGATAAGACGACCTCGGGCCAGCCGGTGACGTCCCACCCTTCGTACGGATCGTAGTCGCAGGCCGAGTGAAGGTCGGCGGCGCGGACGATGCGTCGCGCCCACGGATCGAAGATCACGACATCGCCATCAGAACCGATCGCGAGCGCGCCTTTCCGTGGGTACATCCCGGCGACGTGTGCCGGAGACGACGCGAGCACCTCGACCAGCCGCGAGAGCGTGATCCGTCCCTTGCGGACGCCCTCGGAATAGAGCATCGGCAGGAGTGTCTCGAGGTTTGAAACCCCGGGCGGGATGCGATCGAAGGAGAGGCCCGGCGCGAGCTTCGCCGCGCGCGCGTGCGGAATGTGATCGGTGCCCACGGTGTCGAGCGTGCCGTCGGCAAGCGCCGCCCAGACGGCGGCGACATCGTCAGCATCGCGAAGCGGCGGTTGACCGACCCAGAGCGCGGCGTCGGGGCGGTCGAACTGCGCGCGCGTGAGGTACAGATACAGCGGGCGTGTCTCGCCGAGCACGCGCGCGCGTCCCTTTCCCTCTCGAAGCGCGTGGAGCGCCGCGCGCGAGCTGAGGTGAACGAGGTAGATCGCGGCACCCGTTCGCTCGGCGAGCTCGACGGCCTCCCGAATGGCTTTCACCTCGGCCTCGACGGGCCGACTCTCGGGAAAGTGCTCGACGCTGGTCCGCCCCGCGGCGTGGAGCGCCGCGGTCCGTCCGGCGACGATCGCGTGGTCCTCGGCATGGATCGCGACCAGTGCGCCGGCACCCGCGGCCGCTCGCAGCAGGAGCGCGTAGTCGTCACGGCGCTCGGCGAATCGCGGCGAGACCATGAAGACCTTGAGGCCGGCGTGGCCATCGCGCACGAGTGCGGCGACTTCGGCGCGAGCGGCATCGCTCGGATCGGTGACGACGACGTGGAAGGCGAAGTCGGTCAGTGATCGTTCGGCGTCGCGCAGTCCGCGCTCGACGCCCCGCCTGAGCGAGCCCTCCTCCTGGTAGACCATCGAGACGACGGTCGTGACCCCGCCGGCGACCGCGGCGCGTGTTCCGTGCTCGAAGTCATCGAGGGGAGCGAACGTTGGCGTCGACGCGAGGTGTGTGTGGAGGTCGACGCAACCTGGGAGGACGAGCTTCCCCTTCGCGTCGATCTCGCGCGAGGCGGGACCCACGTCGCCGATCGCGGTGATGCGGCCGGCAGAGATCGCTAGGTCGGCGTGACGCTCGCCGTTCGGTGTGACGACGAGCCCGCCGCGGATGGCGAGCTCGATCACGCGGTGCGGCGCGCGAAGAGAAGCGCGAAGCCCGCGGCCAGGCCGACGAGCATGAGCACATGGATCCAGAGATCGACGCCGAGGAGACCGCGCGCGACGACGATGCTGAGCCCGAAGAGCGTCCCCGCGAGAGCGATGACGTAGGCCACCCTCGCCGAAAGCCAGCCGACCAGCCCAACCACCAAGACGACACCAAGGAGCGCCTCCGCTATCGCGGCCGGGGCGAGTGCGCCCGCGGGCACCAGCACGCCGGAGTGATATGCGGCAGCGCCGAAGTAGATGAGCACGTTGACGATCGTGACCGCGCGCAGCGTGCCGCTCACCGGGTCACTCGCCGTCCTCTTCAAGGCGCGCGAGGCGATCGGCCTCGTCCTGCTCCGAGAGCGCTTCGACAAGGTCGTCGATGTCGCCGTCCATACGCCGGTCCAAGTTCGAGAGGTTGTATCCGAGGCGTCGGTCGGTGAGGCGGTCCTGTGGGAAGTTGTACGTCCGCATCTTCTCCGAGCGCTCGCCGCGTCCGATCTGGGCGTTGCGCGCCGTCGACTCGCGCGCCGCGCGCTCCTCCGCAGCGCGCGCCAGCAGCCGCGAGCGAAGGACCGCCATCGCCTTCGTTTTGTTCTTGAGCTGGCTGCGCTCGTCCTGGCAGGTGACGACTTCGCCCGTGGGCAGGTGCGTGATGCGTACCGCGGAGTCCGTCGTGTTCACGCCCTGCCCGCCGTGGCCGCCGGCGCGGTACAGATCGATCTTCAGATCCTCTTCGTTGATCACGAGGTCGGTCTCCTCGGCCTCGGGCAGCACGGCGACCGTCGCGGTCGACGTGTGGATGCGGCCCTGCGCCTCGGTCTTGGGAACGCGCTGAACCCGGTGGACTCCGGACTCGAACTTCAGCTTTGAGTACGCGCCGCGGCCGGTGACCTTGAAGATGACCTCTTTGAAGCCGCCCTTCTCAGCGTGGCTTGCCGATAACTCCTCGACCTTCCAGCGATGCCGCTCGGCGTAGCGGAGATACATCGTGTAAAGATCGAGCGCGAACAGCGCGGCCTCTTCCCCGCCCTCTCCCGCCCGGATTTCCACGATGACGTTCTTCTCGTCGAGTGGGTCGCGCGGCACGAGCTGCGCGCGAAGGCGAGTGGTGAGCTCGCCGGTCTTCGTAGTGAGCTCCCCCACTTCCTCGAGCGCGAGGTCGCGCATCTCCGCATCGTCGCCTTCGGCAAGGTGCTGGGCCTCCGCGAGCCGCCTCTCGGCATCGCGAAGCGAGCGGATCGTCTCCACGATAGGGGCGAGCGACGAGAGCTCCTGGCCGACCTCGCGGATCCGGTTGCGGTCCGAGGTGGTCTCGGGCGCGCTAACCGACCGCTCGAGCTCTTCGTAGCGCCCCTCGACGCCTTCGAGCCGCCTGCGGAGTCCGGGCGTGAGCGTGTCGGTCATGCCGCGGCCTCCGCTTCGCGGTCGCCGGCGATGGCCTCTTCGAGGGACGCGACGGCGACCTCGATCATCCGCGCGTCTGGCCGTCGCGTCGTGATGCCCTGCAGGAGAAGGCCGGGCACGACCAGCAAGCGCATGAGCGGGGACCGCTCGTGGGCCGCGCCGAGGCGCAGCGCCTCGTACGAGATCGACGCGACCGGAATGACGAGCAATAGACGAACGACGAGGTCGACCAGCAGATTGACGCGCGGCAGGAAGGCGAAGATCGCGATCGACACCACGACCACAAGGAGGAGGAATGCCGTCCCGCAGCGCGGGTGCGCGGTGGGGTACGGCTCGATGCGTTCGGGCGTGAGCGGATCGCCGTGCTCGAAGGCGTGGATCGTCATGTGCTCCGCGCCGTGGTACGCGAACACGCGGCGCACGTCGGGCAGGAACGAGATCGCGACGAGATAGCCGACGAGCAGCGCAAGACGGATGAGGCCCTCGGTGACGTTCAAGACGACCGAGCTCGGGATCATCGCGCGCGCGAGGCTCGTAGCGAGGTACGGCACGCCGATGAAGAGGAGGAGAGCGCCGCCGAGCGCCGCGCCCATGATCAGGGTGTTCCCGCCTGTGCCGAGCTGCTCGTCCTGGTCGAGCTGGACTTCGGCCGAGCGCATGAGCATGCGAATGCCGTAGTCGAGCGACTCCCAGAGCACGACGA
>VBDV01000037.1 GCA_005882765.1 Chloroflexota bacterium
ACGGCTGCTCGAGCCCGGCTCCGAGGCTGTTTGGGATCCAGACCGCCTGCGCCATCGCCATCGTGTATCCGAGGAAACCGAGCATGGATCCGACGGAAAGGTCGATGTTCCGCGACACGATGACCAGAACCATCCCCGTCGCCATGATCGCGATCGAGGCGCTCTGCACCGACAGATTCCAGAGATTCCGCGCCGAAAGGAACGTCCCGCCCGACACGATGTTGAAGCTGATCCAGATGATGACCAGCGCCGCAACCATCCCAAGCATGCGCGGGTCGACCTCGACGGTGCGGAGCACGCCCGTAACCGGCACCAGCGCGGAACGAACCGCCGCCACGAATGAGCGGACGGAGCGAGGCGGTTCGCCTTCCACGCCGGCCTCGCTTCGAACCGAAACTCCCATCAGCCTGCCGACTCGACCTCCGTCATGCGCCTCAGTAAAGACGCGCCCCGCCCCGCGTGAGCGAGGGCGGGGCGCTCATCACACGAGTTGCGAAGGCATCAACCGCAGGCGGAAGCCCTTCCGGCCGGCACACCCTGGCACAGATCGGCCTTGGTGATCCAGCCAGCGGTGAGCACGTCGTTCAGGTTGGCGGTCGTGATCGGGTTCGGCGTCAAAAGTATTGAGCTCAGGCTGTTGTTGCCTGGCGTCGTGAACTTGGCCGTTCCGCTGACCTTGCTCGGGTCCGAGTTCTTGCAGAGTTGGACCGCCGCGTCGCCGGCGGTCTTGCCGAGCAACCGCGCGTCCTTCCACACGTCGACGGTCTGCGTGCCGAGAGCGACGCGGTTGAGGGCGGCCTTGTCGCCGTCCTGGCCGGACACCGGCACCTTGCCCGCGAGGCCCTGCGCCGTGAGAGCGGCGATCACGCCGCCGGCCATGCCGTCGTTCTCAGAGAGAACGGCATCGACCTTGTTCTGGTTCTGCGTGAGGATCTGCTCCATGTTGGTCTGCGCCTTCGCCGGGTCCCAGTTGTCGGTGTAGGTCTCGCCGACGATCTTGATGTCGTTGGCCTTCACGGCAGCCCCGATGACCTGCTCCATACCGCTACGCAGGAAGTCGGCATTCGCGTCGGCCTTGTTGCCTTTGATGATCGCGTAGTTGCCCTTCGGCTTCGCCGCGAAGACGGCCTGCGCCTCGAGCTTCCCCACGAGAACGTTGTCGAAGGTGATGTAGAGGGCCTTCGGGTCCTCGATGAGCCGGTCGTATGCGATGACCGGAACGCCGTTCTGGATTGCCTTCGCGACGGAAGGCTTAATCGCGGTGCCATCCTGCGCAAGGATGATCAGGACCTTCGCGCCTTGCGAGATCAGGTTGTCGACGTTGCTGGCCTGAGTCTCCGCCGACGACTTGGCGTCGTTGGAAACATATTTCCCGCCACCGGCCGCGATCGCGGCCTTGATGGCCGGCTCATCCCACTTGGCCCAGCGCTCTTCCTGATAGTTGTTCCACGAGACTCCGACCGTGCACGTCGCGGCCGCGGCTGAAGGCGAGCTGGACGCAGCAGTTGTTGGGCTGCTGCCACTTCCGCCACCCCCACCGCAAGCTGAGACGATCAACGTGAACCCAGTCGCGAGTGCAACTAACTGTCTACGCATCGGGTAGCAATCTCCTTCCCCCTTGGGCGCCAGCGCTGAGCGTGGCGCGGCTGCCACGCTACCACCCCGGTCTAAGAGATTCGAGTGGTCAGACCACGACGCCCGTTCTTTCGCGCGACCATCTGCTCCATGGATTCCCGGCGCGCTCTCATCGTCGGCGTTGCTCTTCTTGCGATCGTCGGCTTCGGGCTCGTGCCCGATGTGCGAAGCGCCCTCCCCGCCGGCCGGGGCCCGGCGGTGGCCCTCGGCGCCCCGCGGTACGTCGAAGAAACGGCGACGGCCGGGGTCGACCACGTCTACGGCGGCGGCTTCGAGTACGCCACAGGCGGGGGTGTCAGCGCGTTCGACTGCAACGGCGACGGAAAGCCCGACCTCTACCTCGCGGGCGGCAGCGGCGCAGCGGCGCTCTATCGGAACGATAGCCCGATCGGTGGTGCTCTCCGCTTTACCAGGATCCGCGACGCCGTGACGGACCTCGCGGGCGCCACCGGCGCCTACCCGATCGACATCGACGGTGACGGGACGACCGATCTCGTCGTGCTCCGAAACGGCGAAAACGTTCTGCTCCGGGGACTCGGCGGCTGCCGGTTTGAGCGCGCGAACGAGCGCTGGGGATTCGACGGCGGCTCGTCGATCACCACGGCGTTCAGCGCGATGTGGGAAGGCTCCGCGGGCCTGCCCACGCTCGCTTTCGGGAGATACACCGATCCGGCAAGCAACAATCCGCACCACCTCTGCTTCGACAATGAGCTCGTGCGGCCGTCGCCTACCGGCGCGACCTTCGGACGGCCGGTGCCCCTTCGGCCGGGCTGGTGTGCTCTGTCGATGCTCTTCAGCGATTGGAGCCGCTCCGGGCGAATGGATCTTCGCGTGAGCAACGACAAGCAGTACTACTTGCCGACCGACGGCGAGGAGCAGCTCTGGCGCATTTCGCCGGGTGCGGCGCCTTCGCTGTACACGGCGGACGACGGCTGGGTGAACCTCCAGGTGAACGGCATGGGGATCGCGAGCTACGACCTGACCGGCGACGGGTATCCCGAGATCTATCTCACGAGCCAGGCCGACAACCGGCTGCAGACACTCGCCGCCGATCCCTCCCGGCCGACGTACCGCGATATCGCGCTGCGGCGCGGCGCGAATAGCGCGCAGCCGTTCACCGGCGGCGACCTCCGCCCCTCGACGGCGTGGCACGACGAATTCGCGGACGTGAACAACGATGGGCTGGTGGACCTCTTCGTCTCCAAGGGAAACGTCTCCGATCAGACCGACTACGCGCAGAAGGACCCGAGCGATCTTTTCCTCGGCCAGCCGGACGGGACGTTCCGCGAGGCCGCCGATGCATCGGGCATCGTGACGTTCGACCGTGCGCGCGGAGCGGCCCTCGCTGACTTCAACCTCGATGGGATGCTCGATCTCGTCCAGGTGAGCTACGGCTCGCCGGTGCGTCTCTGGCGAAACGTCGGCAGCGGCGACGCGCAGCGTCCTCGCGCGATGGGCAACTGGATCGAGCTCAGCGTCGCGCAGACCGGACCGAACGCGAACGCCATCGGCGCGTGGGTCGAGGTGCGCGTCGGCGATCGCGTCGCGCGACGCGAGCTCACGATCGGTGGTGGCCATGCCGGCGGTCAGCTCGGCTGGATCCACTTCGGCCTGGGCACGGCACAACGCGCCGACGTGCGCGTGCTGTGGCCGGGGGGGGAGACCGGCCCGTGGTTAAACGTGCCCGCGAACGAGTTCACGATCGTCAAGAAGGGGATCGCGGAGGCAACCCCATGGTCGCCGACGGGAAGCTGACCTAGATTGCGGATCAGGTGAACTCTCGCCCGATCACTTCGCGCACAGGAGTCCGCGTCGGCGCCGCCGCGCTCGCGGCGGTCGTCCTCGTGACCGGCACGGTCCTTGGGGTGACGCGTCCGTGGGAACCACCCCCGGGTCCGCCCCCGTGTCCGCCGAGCACGTATCAGGCAACGTTCTCGGTCGCGCGGCGCTGGGACGACGCGTTGCTCGATGCGATCCGGCGCGCGCTTCCGAATCCGCCGGTGCACGCGCGCAACCTGTTCCATGTCTCGGTCGCGATGTGGGATGCGTGGGCAGCCTATGACCCGACCGCGACGGGCTACCTCTTCAAAGAAAAGCTGAGCGTCGATCGCTGCGACGTCGGTGCGGCTCGCAATGAGGCCATCAGCTACGCCGCCTACCGGGTTCTGACGGCGCGATTCATCAAGGCAGTGGGCGCCGACCAGTCACTATCCGCGTTCGCTGACCTCATGGACACGCTGTCGTATCCGACTTCACTGACGACGACGGAGGGCGATACGCCCGCGGCAGTTGGCAACCGCATCGCGAAGACGGTCCTCGAGTACGGCCTCGGCGACGGGTCGAACGAAGCGAACGGGTATGCCGCGCCCAACTACAAACCGGTGAATCCGCCGCTCGTCGTGGCGCTGCCCGATATCACGATCGTCGATCCAAACCGCTGGCAGCCGCTCCAGGTGGAATTTCTGGTGAGCCAGAACGGCGTCGTGTTGCCGAGCGGCGTGCAGACAGCGGTCGGCCCGCACTGGGGGCACGTCACCTCTTTCGCGATCCCGCCGGGTGGCGCGGAGGGCGTGCCGTTCGATCCCGGTCCACCGCCGCGGCTCGGCGATCCGACGACGGACGCGCTCTACAAGTCGCAGGCGGTGGACGTCATCCGCGATAGCAGCCTGCTCGATGTTGCGAGCGACGCGACGGTCGACATCGGGCCTGGTGCCATCGGCGCGAACCCACTCGGCTCGAACAGCGGTCACGGCTACGCCAGCAATCCGGCGACCGGTCACGCTTACGCGCCGGACATCGTCCGTGCGAGCGACTTCTACCGAACGATCGCCGAGTTCTGGGCCGACGGCCCGAACTCGGAGACCCCGCCGGGCCATTGGAACGTCATCGCGAACACGGTCTCGGATGCGCTTGCCCCAAATCTCCGGATCGGGGGCCAGGGTCCGGTCGTCGATCGGCTCGAGTGGGACGTGAAGCTGTATCTGGCTCTGAACGGCGCGGTCCACGACGCGGCGATCGCGGCGTGGGGGCTCAAAGGCCGCTACGACGGCATCCGGCCGATCTCGATGATCCGGTACATGGCGAGCTTCGGTCAGTCGACCGATCCAGCTCTTGCCGCATACAACAAGGAGGGCTTGCCCCTCGTGCCCGGGCTCGTCGAGCTCATCACAAAGAACAAGACCGCGAACGGCGGGCCGATGGCATCACTCAAGGGCAACGAGGGCAAGATCGCGGTCCGCGCCTGGCATCGGAGTCTGAACTCCCCGGCGGGCGGGAGCGTCGATTGGGTCCTGGGAACGACGTGGACGCCGTATCAGCTCCAGACCTTCGTGACGCCGTCCTTCCCCGGCTACATCTCGGGGCACAGCACGTTCAGTCGCGCCGCGGCCGAAGTCATGACCGGGATCACCGGCACTGAGTACTTTCCGGGCGGGCTTTCGGAGTGGACGGTCAAGGCGGGCTCGTTCCGGATCGACACGGGGCCGGGCGCGGACGTTTCACTCCAGTGGGCGACCTACTACGACGCGGCCGATCAGGCCGGGCAATCGCGCATCTTCGGCGGGATCCACATCCAGGCCGACGACTTCACCGGCCGCATCCTCGGTTCGACCTGCGGTAAGGACGCATGGGCCCTCGCGCAGCGCATGTACGCCGGGCGGTAGCGCGAGCGTGCGCAGGGTCTTTCTCGGCATCGACTGCGGCACGCAGTCGACAAAAGTCGTGCTCCGCGACCAAACGAGGGGCGAGGTCGTCGCGGTCGGCCGCGCTCCCCATGAAATCGTGGAGCGCGACGATGGAACGCGCGAGCAGGACCCCGCATGGTGGATCGACGCGCTGCGCGATGCCGTACGCGACGCCATCCGCGGCGAGCGATTCGAGATCGGTGGCATCGGCGTGTCCGGCCAGCAACACGGTCTGGTCTGTTTGGATCAGGGCGATCGACCGGTGCGGCCGGCGAAGCTCTGGAACGACACGACGACGGCCGCGGAGTGCGTTGAGCTGACGCGAAAGCTCGGCGGCGCGCCCAGAGTCCTCGAGCTCGTGGGCAACCTCATGCTTCCGGGGTACACCGCGCCGAAGATCGCGTGGCTCGCCGCACACGAGCCGGAGTCGTACGCGCGGACCGCGCGGATGTGCCTGCCGCACGACTATCTCAACCTCTGGCTGACCGGCCACTTCGTGACCGAATACGGCGACGCATCGGGCACCGCCTACTTCGACGTTCGTTCGCGGCGTTACAGCGAGGTCGTGCTCGGCGCGATCGATGAGAGACGCGATTGGAAGCGCACGCTCCCACCGGTCGCGCCATCCATCGGCGTTGTCGGCGCGCTGCGTCGTGAGGCTGCCGAGGCGCTCGGGCTGGACGCGGGGATTCCGGTCAGCGCGGGCGGCGGCGACAACATGTGCGCGGCGATCGGCTGCGACATCGTCGCGGCCGGTCCGGTCGCGGTCAGCCTCGGAACCTCCGGTACGGTGTTTGCGTATCGCGCCGAGCCCGCGGTCGACCCGCTCGGCGAGGCCGCGGCGTTCTGCGACTCGACCGGCGGCTGGCTCCCGCTCGCCGCCACCCTCAACTGCACCAGCGCGACCGAGTGGGCGCGCGAATTGTTCGCGATGAGTCATGCCGAGGTCGACGCAGCCGTCGCGCAGAGCGGCCGACCGGGGCCGGTCTTTCTGCCGTACCTCTCAGGGGAGCGCACGCCGAACCGGCCGCAGGCGGCCGGGATCCTCACCGGACTGCGTCCGGACCACGGGCGGGACACGATCGTCCGCGCGGTGTTCGAAGGGGTGACGTTCGGGCTCGCATACGCGCTTGACGCGCTTCGCCGAACAGGGGTCGCGCCCGCGGAGGTGACGCTCATCGGTGGCGGGGCGGCATCGGATGCGTGGGCCCAGCTGTGCGCCGATGTGTTCGCACTTCCGGTGACTCGTCCGGGAATTGTCGAGGCCGCCGCCTCGGGTGCTGCTCGCCAAGCCCAGTGGGCTGTCGAGGGAAAACTCCCAGAGCTCCCGCGGACTTCGTCGCGCCGGTTCGAGCCGCGTCGCCGGCCGGAGCTGCGTGAAACCGCGGAGCGAATCGCCGCGCTGCGCGAGATCGCCGGAACGAACCGCTTGTAGATGCGCGGCGCGGGTGGCACCGGCGAGAGGGTTGTGCACGAGCCGCGGAAGCCCAGGACCCGCGTTGCGGAGTGAGCGCAGCGAACGACGCGAAAGGCGGGAAGGGTGCGGCGAGGGCACGGCCCCGAGCCGGGGACAGGACCCGCGCCGCCTACTTCTTCTTGACCGTCTCTAGCGCGAAGGCCTTTCGAACGATGCGCTTCACCACGGGTCGCGTCGCGTCGGCGGGCGTCCGCAGCCGGATGAAGCGCGAATCTTTTCCGCCGCCCTGGAGCAGCCCGCTACCGTCATCCAGCTCTCGGCCGCGATAGAAGAAGACCGCGGCGTACGTGGAGAAGGTGCCGATCCCAGCGACGTACTCTTCGCCGACGGCATACCGGGCGAGCTTCCACATCGCGCTCTTCGAGCGCGGCGGCTTGCTCTGGTAAGCGATCTCCGTGGCGTTGGGGGCGATCGCCTTCACCATCCGTCTAGCGGCATTGACCGTAGGACGCACGGCGTTCGGCACTCTTTTCAGCTGTCCAGCGACTGTTACCGCGGTATCTGCCACGAGCATCCCCTTTCCGAAAGAAGTTTAGATTTGCGCCGCCATGGCGGTCGTTCCACTCGATAGCCGACAGGCGTCGATCACGCGGCTGCTCCTCACCGAGGAGCGCCCATCGACCGTTGAGGCGATTGCGAGCGAGCTCAACCTGACCGGTCGGATCGTCCGCTACAACTTGCCGTCGATCGACACGTACCTTCGCCCAGAGGGCCTTCGGGTCATGCGACGCCGGGGCGTGGGCGTGTGGGTTCAGGGCGACGAGGACCGGCGACATGCGCTCCTGTCGGCGCTCGGCTCGGTCGCGGGTCCGCGCGTCCTCGATGGAGACGACCGCAAGCTGCGTGTGCTCGCAGCACTTCTCGACGAGTCTCCGCGTCCGGTCCACATCGCCGATCTCGAAGAAGCCCTCGGCGCGTCGCGGCCCACGGTGCGCCGCGATGTCCGAGCGGCGGAGGCGTGGCTCGAGGGACATCACCTTCACCTGCAGCGCCTTCCCGGAGTGGGCATCGCGGTGCGCGGCAGCGAGCTCGATATCCGCAAAGGGCTCCTCTCCCTTGTTCTCGAAGCGGTGCCCGCTGAGGAGCTCCTCGCGGAGATGGTCAAACCAAACGGCTCCCCCACGCAGTCGGCCGAGGGCCGCGGGCTCTCCGAGTTCGCTGCGCGACTTGACCTCCCGACGCATCGCGAGATCCTCACCGAACAGCTCCTGCCCTCTGACGACGGCGGGTCCATGGCGATGGTCGCCACGCTGTACCTCGCGATCGTCAGCCGGCGAGTACGCGCAGGTCACCCGGCCGAGATGCGGGGCGGCCAGCTGCGCTCGCTCATCGATCACCCGGTCGCGGCGGCCGCCGCACGGATCGCCGCGGCGGTCGAGGCGCAGGCGGGTCTCGTGCTCGGCGACGCCGACATCGCGGCGATCACCGAATTCTTTCTGGGATTCGTTGAGCTCGTCGACGCTAGCCTCACCACGCAGCCCGACGACCAGCCAGTCATCGATCATCTGGTGGCGGAAGCCGCCTCGCGGCTTCATCCCTCGCTTGCCGAGGACGTTCAGCTTCGGCGAAGCCTCGGCGAGCACCTTCGGCGGCTGCGCGTGCGGCTTCGATACGGACTCCCGGTCAGCAACCCGCTCGACCACGAGGTGCAGCAGCGATATCCCGACGTCTACCGCGTCGCGAGTGAGATCGTTGCCACCCTGCATCCGCTCGGCGATGCCGTCGTGCCGCACGAGGAGGTCAGCTTCCTCACGATGTACCTCGCGGGATCCCTCGAACGGAACCGCCTGCGCCCGAAAGTGAGGATCACGGTCGTGTGCCCAGCGGGCATGGCCACGGCGTGGATCCTCGTCTCGCGCCTGTCCGCCGAGTTCCCAAACGTCGAGATCACGCGCGTCGTCTCGAAGACCGCCTACGAGCACGAGCTCGCCGGCGCGTCATCCGACCTCGTCGTGAGCACCGTCCCGCTCGACGAGCAGCCGGCCGGCGTGGAATTCGTCGTGGTGAGTCCGCTCCTCCGAGAGAAGGACCTGCGCCGTCTGGCGCGATTCCTGGGAGAACCGGCGCACTGATCGGCGTGAGCCGGATTGTCACAACTCCCTCCCGACAGATTGGCACTTGTGACGCGCGCCGCCCGCTTCGATGATGCCGCCCGTTTCGCAGTAGAGGGGGTGGAACCTGTGCAGGAACGAGTTCAGCGCTTCGGCGGCAACCTGGCCGCAATGGTGATCCCAAACATCGGCGCGTTCATCGCCTGGGGCCTCATCACCGCGTTCTTCATTCCGACGGGCTGGACCCCGAACGAGACGATCGCGAAGCTCGTCGGGCCGATGATCACGTATCTGCTGCCGCTGCTCATCGGGTACACCGGTGGGAAGCTCGTCTACGGGCATCGTGGCGGAGTCGTAGGCGCGATCGTGACCGCGGGAATCATCATCGGATCGTCGGTCCCCATGTTCCTGGGGGCCATGATCGTCGGACCGCTCGGGGGTTACTTGATCAAGATGTTCGACCGAGTGACCGAGGACAAGATCCCGTCCGGCTTCGAGATGCTGACGACGAACTTCTCGGCCGGCATCCTCGGTGCGATCCTCGCGATTCTCGGTCTGATCGTGGTCGGACCGGTGCTCGACACCTTCTCGAACGCGCTCGGCAACTTCGTGCACGCTCTCATCAACGCGGGACTGCTCCCGATCGCCGACATTCCGATCGAAGTTGCCAAGGTCCTGTTCTTGAACAACGCCATCAACCACGGCGTCCTGGCGCCCCTCGGAGTAATCGACGCCGCCAAGAACGGGCGCGCGATTGAGTTCTTGCTGGAGACGAACCCGGGGCCGGGCCTCGGGCTGCTGCTCTCGTTCGCGCTATTCGGCAAGGGCGCGGCGAAGCTCTCCGCTCCGGGCGCGATCGTCATCCACTTCTTTGGCGGGATCCACGAGATCTACTTCCCGTACGTCCTGTCGAACCCGATCATGATCGTGGCGATGTGGGCCGGCGGCATCACCGCCGACATCATCTTCGTCGCTACCAACGCCGGTCTCGTCGCGACCCCGTCCCCGGGAAGCATCTTCGCCTACCTCGCGGTCACGCCTCCCGGTCAGCACTTCGGGGTGTTCCTCGGAGTCTTTGCCGCGGCGGCGGTGTCGTTTGCCGTCGGTTCGATGCTGCTGCGTCTCTTCCCGGCCAAGGAAGAAGAGACCGACACCACTCAGACCCAGAGGCCGACTATGGCCGCCGCGTAGCCTCCTTCACGACGCGTTGTCCACCGGCCGGTCGCTCTGGCCGGCCGGTGGACGGGGAAGGTGTCTCATGGTCACAAAGCGCGCCGACGAGGTGAAGCTCGTCGTATTCGTCTGCGAGGCTGGGATGGGGTCAAGCCTGATCGGCGCGAACCAGCTCAAGAAGCGGATCAAGGACGCGGGGCTGAACGTTCGCGTCATTCACTCGCCAGTCAACGAGATACCCGCCGAAACCGACGTCGTCGTCTCACACGAAGGGCTGGCCGCACGCGCGCGGAAGGTGGCGCCCACGGCGGTCGTGCTCACGTTCCGTAATTTCATGAACAACACCGCCTCCGATCAGCTCCTCCGGAGCCTGGTCGCGGGCGAACAGATCACCGCCGACGGACAGCCCTCGTGACGTCCGAAGTCCTCGCGGAATCCGCCGTCGTGGTGGGTGCCACGGCGCCGGATCAGGGATCGGCGATCGATCTCGTGGGCTCGATCCTCGTCGCACAGGGCTGCGCGACGAACGAGTACGTCGCGCAGATGCGAGAGCGCGAGAAGATCGTCTCGACGTATCTCGGCAATGGGATCGCCTTGCCACATGGGACAAACGAGTCGAAGAACTCGGTGCTCCGCACCGGTCTCGCGGTCGCGCAGTTCCCGGACGGCGTCCTCTGGGGAGACGAACGCGCCCACCTCGTGATAGGGCTGGCGGCAACATCGGAGGAGCACCTCCACGTGCTCGCTCGGCTCGCGACCATTCTTGGTGACGAGGAGCTGTGCCGCCGGCTGGGCAGCACGGTCGATGCGGCCGAAATCCACCGGACGCTCACCGCCACCGATGGCGAGGCTCCCGCAGCCAACGGCCATCCTGTGCGGAGCGACGACGTCACTCTCGAGGTCCGCATCACGAACCCCGCGGGCCTCCATGCGCGGCCGGCCGCGATCGTCGTCGACCGAGCACGCTCGTTCGAAGCCGAGGTCGCGATACACGCCAACGGTCGGCGCGCGAACGCCCGCAGCATCACCGCGCTTCTCGGCCTCGGCGCCGCGGTCGGCGACGACGTGCGTATCGTCGCTCGTGGTAGCGACGCCCGGAGCGCGGCCGACGCCGTCGCCGCGATCCTTACGGGCAGCACCGAGGTGTGATGTGGCTCGTCTCGACCGCGACGCGATCCTGAGCGCGATCACCGACTCGCTGCATGCGACACCCGACTCGGAGGGACTCGCCGATCTTGTCGCCTCGCAGGGACACATCAACGTGGCCCCGACCGGGGCCGACATCGGCCCGGCGATAAAGCGCCTCGCGCCGCTCCCGGGATATCGCTGGGTCGTCATTAACGCGGGCGATCTCTTCACGGCGAGTCCGCTGACGATCGGGACGAAGGTCGGGATCATGGATCCGACCGGCCGCGTGCTGAAGAACGCGGACCTCCCCCGACCGAAATGACCTCGGTCAAGGAGACCTACGTGGACTATCACCGCGTGCCGTCGGCCATCCCGAGCCGCACGCTTGCGTGGAACGTCTACGGCAAGGGCGTCGAAAGCGTCGGCCGCGACGGGCGGCCCGAGTGGGTCGACGTGGGGCGGCCATCAAACGATCAGCTGCTCGTGCGGGTCGACGCGGTCGGCCTTTGTTTCTCGGACATCAAGCTCATCAGGCTCGGCGGCGAGCACCCGAAGCTCTACGGGCGCAATCTCGCGACGGATCCGACGCGGCTCGGACACGAGACCGCGGTGACCGTGATGGCCGTCGGCGCGAACCTCGCCGACCGCTTCCACCCCGGCCAGCGGCTCGCGATTCAGCCGGACATCTACGTGAATGGTCGCAGCACCGCGTACGGGTACACGATCCCGGGCGGACTCATCGGTTACCACCTCGTCGGGCCCGAGGTACTCGCCGCAGATGACGGCGCGTACGTCGTGGAGGTCGACGACCGACTGGGGTATGCCGAGACCGCGCTGACCGAGCCGTGGGCTTGCGTCGAAGCTGCGTACAGCCAACGTCGGAGACTCGTGCCGCTGCGCGGCGGGCGTGCCTGGGTCGTCGGGCATCCGGATGACCACCCCTCGTACGACTTCGGCGCGACGCTCAAAGACTCGCGCGAAATCGTCGTCTCAGGACTGCGCGACGATCTCATCGCCGCCCTGCGATCGAGCGCGCCGAACGCGACGCTCTCCGCCGTCGAGCAGTCGGCGGCGCGCGGGCCCTTCGACGACATCATCCTTCTCGACCCGCGTTCGGGCACCTTCGCCGCGCGCGCGAGCGATGCGCTGGCCTTCGGTGGCGTGCTCAACCTCGTCGGCGACAAACCGCTCGACGGACCGAGCGACATCGATGTCGGACGGATCCACTACCACTACACCGCATACGTGGGCACGACGGGGCCGCTCGTCGCCGCGGCCTACGGGGAGCGCCGCAATCGCGCCGAGCTTCGACCGGGGGGCGTAGCTCTCTTCGTCGGCGCGGCCGGTCCGATGGGGCAGATGCATCTCGAGCGCGCGCTCAAAACGCCGAACGGCCCGTCGACACTGATCGGTGTCGACCTCGACGGCGACCGCCTCGCCATCGCGCGCGCCCGCTTGGAGCCAGTTGCGCGGGAGTTCGATCGGAAGCTCCTGATGATCACGAGGCCGAGCGAAGAAGACCTTGCCACCGTCGTGGCGACCGAAACGCGCAGCCGCGGCGCCGACGACATCATCGTGACCGCGCCGACCGCCGCCGCGGTGACCCAGGCGGCGCGACTCTTGGCTGGGGACGGAATGCTCGTGCTGTTCGCGGGCCTGCCCGTCGGGACTCGCGCGAGCCTCGATCTCTCGCGCGTCTTCCTCCATGGCGCTCAGTACACGGGCACGTCTGGGTCGCGCATCGCGGATCAGGCGCTCGTCGTCCGCAAGACACTCGCGGGCCAGCTGTCGCCGGGTCATGCCCTCGCGGCGGTCGGCGGGATGGAGGCGGCGCCCGATGGGTTGCGCGCGCTCATGGAGGGGCGGTTCGCCGGCAAGATCGTGATCTTCCCGCAGCTTTCGAGCCTCCCGCTGACGGATGTCGCAGACCTCGCCGCGACTGATCCCGAGCTCGGCGCGGCGCTCGGCGCGGGCGGTACGTGGAACGCCGACGCGGAGGCGATCCTGTTCGCGCACCACCTCGAGACACCGACTCTCGCGCGGCCGTGATCGTCACGGTCACGCCGAACCCGAGCATCGACCGCACGATCCAGATCGACCGACTCGACCGCGGCAGGATGATCCGTGCGCGAGCCGCGACCTCGGAGGCGGCGGGCAAGGGTCTCAATGTCTCGCTCGCGCTCGCAACGGAGGGCGTCGACACGTCCGCCATCCTTCCGCTCGCCGCCGATTCCGCGACCGTGTACCTGCGACTTCTGGCCGACGCCGTGCCGATCACGGCGGTGCCGATCAAAGGCGCGGCGAGAGTCAACGTGAGCCTGGTCGAACCGGACGGTACCGTCACGAAGGTGAACGAGCCCGGCCCGCAGCTCGGACCGGATGACGTCGAGGCAATCCTTGCCGCGGCATCCGCCGTCGCAGGATCAGGCTGGGTCGTGGGCTGCGGATCGCTTCCGCCCGGCGCGCCGGTCGACTTCTACGCGCGTCTGATAGCGCTCGGGTCAGAGGACCGACGGATCGCCGTGGATACGAGCGGCGAGGCCCTGGGTGCGGCGGTCTGCGCGAGAGCCGCGCTGATCAAACCGAACACCGCCGAGCTCGCGGAGCTGGTCGGCCGGCCCCTCGCGACGATCGGGGACGTCAATGCGGCCGCGCGCGAGCTCATTGAACGCGGAGCCCATGCGGTACTCGTGAGTCTTGGGCCGGACGGCGCGCTCCTCGTCGACGCGCGCACCGCGTCGCACGCGGAGGCCTCCATCGACGATGTCGTTAACACGGTCGGCGCGGGCGACGCCCTGCTCGCGGGATTCCTCGCGGCGGGCGGCGGGTCCGATGCTCTCGGCAACGCGATCGCCTGGTCGGTCGCTGCGATCCGGTCACCCGGAACACGAATGCGGCCGGTGACGGCGGCCGATCGTGGAGCGGTGATCGTCCACGCGCGGATCGATTCGTCGCGCCGGTTGCGATCGTGACCACCGAGAACGCCGTGCGCATCCGCGGTGTCGCCGCCTCTCCGGGTGTGGCACATGGCCCATGGGTCCGCTTCGAACGCGCGGCCCCGGTGTCGGCCGGCAGGGTCGCCGAGCCAAAAGCCGAGGTCGCCCGGATGCTCGCCGCCGCCGAGACCGTTGGCAAAGCCTCGGAGCGCCTCGCGGCCGAGGTCACCGCCGCAGGACACCCCGACGAGGCGAAAGTGTTCCTCGCGCACGCGATGATGGCGCGCGACCCGGATCTCCTAGACGCCGCGGCCGCGCGTATCCGGGTGGAGGGCGTCGACGCCATCGCCGCGATCGCGGGCGCGGCGGCAACGGTCGCCGACCAGCTCCGCGCGCTCGGCGACGAGCTTCTCGCGGGACGAGCCGCCGACGTCATGGATGTCGGCGATCGCATCGGGCGCGAGCTCGCCGGACTTGCGAGCGCGGGGGTGCGTCTGCTCGAGCCGTCGATCGTCGTGGCCGAGGATCTGCCGCCCTCGGTCACGGCAACGTTGCCGCGCGAGCGCCTCTTGGGCATCGCACTCGAAGCCTCCTCCCCGACGGCCCACGCCGCGATCCTCGCGCGGGCGTACGGGATCCCCGCGGTCGTCGGTGCGACGGGTCTGCTCGCGTCGCTCAAGGCGTCAGGTCCGGGATCCGCGCTTGCGCTGGACGGCGAAAGCGGCGAGGTGCTCGTGTCGCCGACCCGCGACGACGTCGCGCGCTACGAGACGCGCGCCGGTGCGATCGCGCGCGATCGCGGTCGCGATCTCGGCGAGGCCGCGCTCCCGGCGATCACGAGGGACGGAGTGGCCGTCGACCTGCTCGCCAACATCGGGTCGCCGGGCGAAGCTGCGGGCGCAGTCTCCATCGGGGCGCGCGGCGTCGGCCTGTTCCGCACCGAATTCCTTTTCCTCGAGCGGTCGACACCCCCGTCCGAGGACGAGCAGGTCGAGGCATACGGCCACGTCGTCGCAGCATTCGCGCCGCGCCCGGTGACGATCCGCCTGCTCGACGTAGGCGGCGACAAACCGATCCCGTATCTCCCGCTCAAAGACGAGGCGAACCCGTTCCTGGGTGTCCGCGCGCTGCGTCTTGCCGACCGGCAGCCCGAGATCTTCGTGACGCAGCTGCGTGCGTGCTATCGCGCCGCGGTCAAGGGACCGGTGAAGATCATGGCGCCGATGGTGGCGGACGCGGGGGACGTCGCGACCTTGCGCCGCCTCGCTGATCGAGCCACGTCGGAGCTCGCCGCCGACGGTCGAGCGATCGGGGTTGCGGAGCTCGGGGTGATGCTCGAGATCCCCTCGGCGATCCTCACCGCGGACAGCTACGCGCGCGAGGTCGGCTTCATGAGCCTCGGGACGAACGATCTGCTCCAGTACACGCTCGCCGCCGACCGTGGCAACCCCGCGCTCGAACGCTACCGCGATTCGCTTCATCCCGCGCTCCTCCAGCTCGTGCGACTCGCGGTCCAAGCCGCGGAACGATCCGGCATCGAGCTGTCGGTCTGCGGCGAAATGGCGGGAGACCCCGAGGCGGCGCTCGCGCTGGTCGGGCTCGGGGTGCGCGCTCTGAGCATGTCGCCGGCGAGCATCCCGCAAGTGAGACGAGCGATCCGCGTCGCCAAGAAGGCCGATCTCGAGCGCGAGATGCTCGCGTCGCTTGGAGACAGGTCTGCCGACGACGTTCGCGCTCGTTTGCGACGACTCGTCTGATCCGCGGCTCTGGGGCGAGCGCACGGCCTAGTGACGGCGATCGTCTAACGTGAAGAGCTTGGACAACGAGGCGCGTATGAAGGTCAATGCGTGGCCCTCGCTCGAGTTTGAGGCGTGGAAGGAGACGCTCCACGCGATCCACATGTGGACCCAGATCGTTGGCAAGATCCGCCTCGCAAAGACGCCGCTCATAAATCACTGGTGGAACTCCGCTCTGCTCGTGACGCCTCGTGGCCTCGGCACCGGGCTCGTGCCGAGCGATGACGATGCCTTCCAGATCGATCTCGACTTCGTCGCGCACGAGCTGACCATCGTGACGAGCCGCGGCGGAACGAGCGCGATGCCGCTCCGCTCGATGTCGGTCGCGGACTTCTACCGCGAGGTGCTCGGCTCGCTCGAGCGGCTCGGGGTACGCGATGTACAGATTGACACGGTGCCGAACGAGGTCGCCGTCGCCGTACCGTTTCCCGAAGACGTCGCGCTCCGCCCGTACGACCGCGACCGCGCGCGCGAGTTCGCGGCCGCGCTCCTGCGCACCGACGTGGTCTTCGAGAGATTCCGCGCCGGATTTCTCGGCAAGGCGAGCCCCGTCCAGTTCTTCTGGGGATCGTTCGATCTCGCCGCCGCGAGGTTCAGCGGTAGGCGCGCGCCCGCCTACGCCGGCGGCACCCCACCGAACGTGAATGTCCACGTCATGCATGAGGCGTACTCGCATGAGCTCATCTCTGCCGGGTTCTGGCCGGGCAATGCCAGCGTGCCGCGCGCCGAGTACTACGCCTATGCGATGCCGGCGATCGACGGAGTCGCGTCCGCGAAGATCCGCCCGGCGGCGGCCCGGTGGGATGCGGCGCGTGGCGAGTTCCTTTTGCCCTACGAAGCCGTGCGGACCGCGGCGGATCCGTCGGCGATGCTCTTCGACTTCCTCCAGAGCACCTACGACGCCGCGGCGGACCTCGCCGGCTGGGATCGGGCGCTGCTCGAGGATCCCGTGCAATGCGAGTGCGTCTCGATCCCGCCTCGCATGCGCGGCCGGGCGCGTCCGATCCCACCGCGAAAGGTCGGCGTCTAGGCCGAGGCCGCGGCGGCCTGCCTCTCAGCGCGCTCCTTCAGCACGGCCTGCACCTCTGGCCAGTGCAAGCGCTCGAACACAAGGAGCGAGGACAAGATCCGGCCGTTGCGCATCTTGATGTACTCGACGCTCGGGACCGCTTTCGCGGGCGTATCCGTGACGAAGTCGTAGATGACGCACGCTTCGTCCCCGTCGACGAAGAGCTTGCGGATCTCGTTGCGAAGAATGATCGGCGTAAGCCGCCGGAACCCTCCGATGAACGCGTCGGCGCCACGAAGCGTGGTGTCGCCGACGACGAACTCCGCGTCGGGGTCGAGCATCGCCGGAAGCGCCTCGAGCCGGTTTTCGCCCACTGCTTTGATGTACGAGGTGACGAGGTCGCGACTGTCGCTTGCCATCGCTCTTTCTCCCCATCCGGTAATTTGATCGGCGCTTGAGATAATCAAGTAGACGACTTGAGATTGTCAAGTGTAGGATCGTCGGATGAGATCGTACGGTCAGTACTGCACCTTCGCGCGAGGCCTCGACGTGGTCGGAGACCGCTGGGTCCTCCTGATCGTGAGGGAGCTCCTGGACGGACCGCGCCGGTACAACGAGCTCCTGTGGGGCCTACCCGGGATCGCCACGAATCTCCTTGCAGACCGACTTCGCGCCCTCGAAGACGCCGGCGTGATCGAGCGCCCCGACGACCACACCTACGCGCTCACCAAATGGGGAGAGGGACTGCGCGAGGTCGTCCACTCCCTCGGACGCTGGGCCAATCCGCTGATGAAACGGCCGCTCGGGAACGACGAGTTCCGCAGCCATTGGCTCACCCACCCGATCCACGTTCTGTATGAAGGTGTCGACAAACGCAGGCCGCGCCTCGTCATCGAGGTGGATACCGGTGACGCTCCGATGACCATCGCTTCGGCGAACGGGACCGTTCGCGTCGTGCCCGGCCGACCGGCGTCGCCGGATCTCGTGCTCTCGGGGCCGCCGGACGGGATCATCGGCCTCCTTGCGGGAATGCGGGATCGCGCGTCGGTCGCCAAAGTCACCATCACCGGCGACGTCCGCAAGCTCGCAAGGCTTCGACCGCACCCGGTCGGCGCGGCCTGAGCTCTCGCAGCTGCGTGCACGCGGTTCCATAGCGGTCAAGCGTCCCGAGACTCGTCGGGTCGGTGCAGAGATAGGACGCGATCGGCGAAACACGTTGCCGCTCTGACACCGCAGATTGGCTTTCTGTGCCAAGAACGTCCGCTTGGGGACCTTTACCGGACGGAGCCGGGCCACCAGACTTTCATCATCAGACCGCGGCCGTTCTCCTCCGTCGCCCGACTCATCGCTCTCGTTCTCGCTGCCGGCCTCGTCGCCTGCTCGGGGCCGGGTTCGCGTTTCGTTGCGTCCGAGACCATCATCCCTTCCGCGTCGGCTGCACCGACCGCCACCGACGCCGCCCCGACCGCGTCACCCGCTCCAACGGCGACCGCCCTGCCCTCGCCGAATTGGGACCAGTTGCCCGCGCCGGCTACCGACGCCGCTGAGCTGGCGAAGCAGCTCGTAGTCGTCGAGGCGGCGATCCGTGATCCGGACCTGACCGGGGCGCACCTGACATGGATGGGGCATCTGCAGCAGCTCGCGTACAGCGAGCTTCAGGACTTCCCCGAATGGAAAGACCCCGTCCTCTCTTCGCTCCCGGAACAAACACGCAGCGCGGTCAGTGCGAGCCTCGAGGCCGGCAGGCAGCTGCGCCTGCTGAAGGGCCCGATCCCAAAGAATCTTCCGGACTGGAAGATCGTCGAGGCGAAGCCGGTCGATCAGCTCCTCGGCTACTACAAGGAAGCCGAAGCTGAGTTCGGCGTGCCGTGGTACTACCTCGCATCGGTTCATCTGGTCGAGAGCCGAATGGGCCGCATCCACGGGTTATCGAGTGCCGGTGCACAGGGGCCGATGCAGTTCCTTCCGGCGACGTGGGGCCAGTACGGCGACGGCGGCGACATCAACGACGATCACGACTCGATCATGGGTGCGGCGCGATACCTGAAGGCGTCCGGAGCACCGGACAACATGCAGCAGGCGCTCTTCGCCTACAACCACTCCCAGGCGTACGTCAACGCGCTCCTCGGCTACGGCAACGTCATGAAGGCGGATCCGCTGGCGTACCGCGGCTATCACGGCTGGCAGGTTTACTACCCAACGCTGGACGGAGCCGAGCTCCTACCGGTCGGCTGGACGAAGCCCTAAGCAACCTCCCGAGGCCACGAGCGTACTGTCGCGCTCGATCAAGAGGTGGCGAGGAGGAGACCTATGACGCAAATGACAAACCCCGAGAAGCATGTACCGCGCCTCGTGCTGACCGAACAGATCCACGCTCGTGTCCACGGCACGGGGCCGATGGGTCGCCTGAACGCGGCGATAGCGGTCAGGGTCACGAAGATCGTGGGGACGATGTACTGCGCCTACGTGTTCACGGCCATCGCCCTGGTCGCGTTGCCGGCGGCCATCCAACAAGGGTCGCCGACCGTTCTCGTGAACTGGCTCTCATCGAACTTCCTGCAGCTCGTGCTCCTGCCGATCATCATCGTCGGGCAGAAAGTGATCTCGGCCGCGCAGGACGCCCGCGCCGAGGCCGATCACGAGACCCTGAGCGCGCTGCACCGAATGTCGACGCAGCAGATCGAGATCCTGAACGGGCAGAACCAGATCCTCGACCTACTCCGGCAGAGGGCCGCCTCGTGAAGCTCAGCCGGCGCGCGGCAGCGGCACGACGGCGATGCTCGGCTCCTCCGCCGCGAGCTGGCGACGCAGCACTTTTCCGATGAGCGTCTTCGGCAGCTCGGTCCGGAACACGATCTCCACGGGGACCTTGTAGGGGGCGAGATTCGCGCGGCAGTGGTCCATGAGCTCCTGCGCGCTCGTTTTCGCGGCCGGTCGCAGGACGACGAACGCTTTGACCACCTCGCCTTTCGAGGGATGGGGCACGCCGACCGCCGCAGCTTCCAGAACCGCGGGATGTGTGTAGAGGACCTCGTCGACCTCGCGCGGGTAGACCTTGAATCCGGAGACGATGACCATTTCCTTCACCCGGTCGACGACGTAGAAGTAGCCGTCCTCGTCCATGCGGACGATGTCACCTGTACGCAGCCAGCCGTCGCGAAGGACCGCGGCGGTCTCATCCGGCCGTTGCCAGTAGCCGTCCATGATGTTCGGGCCGCGAAGACAGAGCTCCCCCGCCTCG
Organism: Chloroflexota bacterium; assembly: GCA_005882765.1. Taxonomy (GTDB): domain Bacteria; phylum Chloroflexota; class Limnocylindria; order P2-11E; family P2-11E; genus 3-1-20CM-2-70-9. Next base: position 20,130 of record VBDV01000037.1, read on the forward strand.
C
>VBDV01000005.1 GCA_005882765.1 Chloroflexota bacterium
CCGCCGCCTTCGACCATCTGGACACTCGGAGCGATGGCCGCAAGTGGGAGTGGATGTGGGGATGGAAGGACGAGCTCGCCGCGGACAAGCGCCTTTACTACGGAAAGCTTCTCGTCAAGAAGCCGACGTTCGTTTCGATGAAGCTGCTGCCCATCTTCTACGCGACGTTTGGTCGCGCCGGCGATGCGGATGATCACCTCGAGGACGTGCGCGCCGGCCGGCTCTCCGAGATCGCGCGCCGGATCATCGAGTTCCTCGCTGTGAACGGGGAGACGCAGACCAAGCGGATGCGGTCCGCGCTCGGCATCACCTCGCAGGAGGGGAAGTCCGACTACGCGAAGGCGATAGAAGAGCTCCAGCGGCTCATGTACGTCGCGCGCGTGCGCGCGGTGGGCGAGGGGCGCGAGGACTACAACTACACGTACGACCTCTTCGTGCACCGTTATCCGGAAACGGTGCGTGCCGCGGAGCGCGCGTCGTCTGCCGACGCTATGAGCGCGCTGCTCGCGCATCTCCTCGGTCTTTCCGGCGGCGTCACCGAGCGTCAGGTCACGAAGCTGTTCGACTGGAGCGAGGATCGTGTCGCGCATGTTGCGCGTCGACTCGAGATGAAGAAAGCGCTCGTCCGCGCGGACGGCTTGCTCGTTCTTCCGACGCTAGGATAAGTCGGCCCCGTGGATATTCATCAGCTTCGGTCGTGGATCTTCGAGCTGTACGAGCCTCTCGAGAACGAGCGTCAATACATCGTCTACGACGGCGAGCGCGGGAACCTTCTCATCGATGCCCCGCCCTTCAGCGAGCGCGCGCTTCGGCTCGTGCGCGGCGCAGGTCCCGCGTCATTGCTCGTCGCGACGAATGCGGCTCGCGCCGCTGACGCAGCCAAGTACCGCGAGGCGCTCGGTCTGCAAGTCGCCGTGCACGCCGACGATGCAGATGGACTACCGGGTGGCCCCGACCTCGTCCTCGGCGATGACGAGCTCGTCCGGCCGGATGCCCGTGCTGTCCGCGTGCACGCCAACGGCGAAGGCGCCACGGTCCTTCTCCTGCGCAAGGCGGGGGGCGTGCTGGTCTGCGGCGATCTCGACCTCGCGAGCGATGCCGCGCGAACTCTCCTCCCCCTGAGCTTTTCGGTCGTTCTCTCCGCGCGACGGTCGCCGATGTGGAATGCGGGGAAGGACAACCTCCTCGCGCTCCAGGACGAGCTACCCAAGCCGCCTAAACAGTTCGGCATCCTCCTGCAAGCGCCGTGGGATCGCGCATACAAAGGACGTCTCGAGGACAAGCTCGTGCCGCACGACCCCATCGTCCCGCGAGAGGTCACGGCCCCACGCGAAGCCGCAATGGGTCCGGAAACGCTCGTGGTGGCGACAGCCGCGCGCGAGTTGGTTGAGAGGCCGCGAAGGCCAACGCCCGCCGCGGCAGGCGCGACCGCGGCTGGGCCTGCACAGCCGCCCGCAAAAGCAACGAAGCGCCCGCGAAGCTTCGCAGAGGATTGGACCGCTCGAAGCAGCCCGCGGCCGCCCACGACGATCGCGAACCCCGAGACGGACATCCAGCCGCCTCCACCCGTCGTCGCTCCGCGCTCGATCGGCGATCGGTATCGCCGGCTTTCGGTCGAGGAGCTCGCGGGTGTGCCGTATGTCGACTACATCTGGGGCGGCGTCGATCTCTCGCCCGACGGAAGCGAGGCCGCGTTCTCCTGGAACCGCTCGGGGACGTTCGAGATCTATAGCGCGCCTCTCGATGGCGCGCGGATCTACCAGCTGACGGACGCGAAGGAGCGATCCGTGTGGCCGCGGTGGTCGCCCGATGCAAAGCAGCTCGCGTTCCTGCGCGATCGCGGCGGCGACGAGCGATTCGACATCTGGCTGGTCGATCGCGACGGCGAGCGCGAGCGCAACCTGACGAATGAGTCCGGCGTCATGCACCGCGACATCGCGTGGTCTCCCGACGGCACGAAGATCGCCTACGCCGCCAACGCCGGTGGCACGGCCTTCGCCGTCCACGTGATCGAGGTCGGAACGGGAGCGAAGCGCGCACTCACCGACGGGTCCCGCGACGACATGCAGCCGCGCTGGTCACCCGACGGCACGCTCCTCGTCTTCTGGTCGCGCCGCGAGGACGTCCGCACAAACGCGGACCTGTACGTCGTCGCGGCGGCCGGCGGCGAGATCACCCGTCTGTTGACCCGCGACGGGAAGGATGGCGAGTCGATCGACCCGCAGTGGTCCCCCGACGGCGCGCGCATCTCATTCACGACCGACACGCGCGGACGGCAGGAGGTCGCTGTCGCGAGCTACGCCGAGCGCGAGATCAGCCGCGTCGACCATATGACCGAAAGCATCCACGACGAGTACGGAGCGGTGTGGCGACCCGACGGTCGCGCGCTTGCGTATCTTCACAACGAGGACGCGGCGGTCTCGCTTCGTCGGGTCTTCACGGTGTCGCACGCGGATCACGCGGTATCCGACATCCCCGGCATCCACGCGTCGCCCGATATCGGCCCCGACAGCGACACCACCGCATTCCTTTTCTCGAGCCCCTCGCGTCCGTGGGACGTCTTCGTGACGCGAGAGCGCGCGACCGAGGCGCGCGCGCTCACGCGCTCGCTTCCGGCAACCATCGATCCCGCCACGCTCGTAGAGCCCTCGCACATTCGGTATCGGGGCGCGGGCGGTGATGAGGTCCCCGCCCTCCTCTTCCTTCCCTACGCGGAAGCGTTGCGAGGCGAGAAGACCCCTCCCGCGATCATCAACATCCACGGCGGGCCGACAGCACAGCACCACCGTGAGTGGAACGTCGCCACCCAGGTCTTCGTGAACGCCGGCTTCGTGGTGCTCGAACCCAACCCGCGCGGGTCTACCGGGTACGGCAAAGCGTGGCGCGAAGCGAACCGCCACGACTGGGGTGGCAAGGATCTGGACGATATCGCCCTCGGCGCGACGTGGCTCGGCGATCAGAAGCTTGCCGACCCCGCGCGAATCGGTGTCTACGGCGGCAGCTACGGGGGCTACCTCACGCTCATGTCGCTCGCGCTGCGGCCGGATCGCTTCGCGGCCGGTGTCTCGGCGGTCGGGATCGTCTCGTGGAAGACGATGGCGGAGACGACACGCGGCGACCTGCGCGATTACCTCCTTCGCGAGTTCGGAGATCCGGCGAAGGACGCGGAGCTGTACCGCGAGCGCTCGCCGCTGACGCATGCGTCCAAGATCCGCGCCCCGCTCCTCATCCTCCAGGGCGAGAACGATCCGCGCGTGCCGCGCAGCGAAGCCGAGCAGGTGGTCAAGGCGCTGCGCGACGGCGGAAAGACGCACGACTACCACGTCTACGCCGGGGAAGGGCACGGCTTCCGCGTGACCGAGAACCGCGTCGACTCCCTACGTCGCGCCCTCGACTGGTTCGAACGGCACCTTCGCGGCGCCGGCGGCTAGTCGTTCGGCGCGGTCGTCGCTGATGTCGGCCGCCTTGACCTCGGCCTGCGCAGAGGATTACCTTTACTTCTGGATGAAATCAGTAAAGGCCCGAACTCGACGTCGAGGGACGACACGGATCAGCCGGAAGAACCAGGTAACGCTTCCTGTTGAAGCCTTGAAGAGAGCCGGTCTGGTTCCCGGCATGGTCCTCGCGGTCGACGTCGATGCCAAGCGGCGCCTCGTGCTCGCGCCGCCCGACGACCCGATCGACCGCTACGCGGGAATCCTGCGCTACCCAGCTGGTTACCTCCGTAAGCTGCGAGGCGAGTGGCGCGCCTAGTCCTGGACTCAAGCGTCCTGATCGCGTACTTCAACGCGGTCGACGCACACCACGCGTCTGCGATTACGCGGCTTCGGCGGGCCTCAGGGGACGAATGCGTCCTGATCGCAAGCGTGCTCGCGGAGATCCTGGTCCATCCCTATCGCGTCGGGCCAGAGGCCGTTTCGGAAGTGGAGGCCGCGCTCGCCGCCCTGAGAATGGTCGTTCTCCCCATCGATGCGGGCCTCGCACGTCGTGCGGCTGAGTTGCGGGCGTCAAGCACGCGATTACGACTCGGGGACGCCCTCGTCATCGCCGCCGGTGACGCGCTTGATGCGGAGGTCGTGACGGCCGACGCATCTTGGTCCCGGATCAGCCGTCGCGTCCGCGTTCTCTGATGATCGACGCCGCCGTCGTCGGCAGCGGGCCGAACGGGCTGTCGGCCGCTATCGAACTCGCGCGCAAGGGCCACTCCGTCACCGTCTACGAAGCGAACGACACGATCGGCGGCGGCTGCCGCTCGGCCGAGCTGACCCTCCCTGGATTCGTGCACGATGTCTGCTCGGCGTTCCATCCCTTGGGCGCCGCATCGCCGTTCTTTCGCGAGCTCGACCTCTCGCGTGAGGGACTCGAGTGGATCGAGCCCCCTGCGGCGCTCGCGCACCCGCTTGACGACGGCACGGCGGTGCTTCTCGAGCGCTCGATCGATGCGACGGCGGCGAACCTCGGCCCCGACGCGCGCGCGTACCGAAGACTGGTCGCGCCACTCGTACCGGAGTGGAACGATCTCGCCGCGGACGCGCTCGGACCGCTCATCCGCTTTCCGCGGCATCCCTTCGTCATGGCACGGCTCGGTCTTCCCGGCGCGCTCCCCGCGCGCCTCCTCGCTCGCGTCGCGTTCAGCGGCGTGCGCGCGCGAGCTCTGTTCGCCGGCCTCGCGGCGCATTCGGTGCTGCCTCTCGACGCTCCGTTCACCGCGTCCTTCGGCCTCGTGTTCGCGGTGGTGACGCATGTGGCGAATTGGCCGCTGCCACGCGGTGGGTCGCAACGCATCGCCGATGCGCTCGCGGCTCGCTTGCGATCGCTCGGCGGCAGGATCGAGACGGGCCGCCGCGTAGGAAGCCTCGCCGAGCTCGGCACGGCGCGCGCCTACCTCTGCGATGTCACTCCCCGACAGCTCGACGCCATCGCTGGCGCACGTCTGTCGGACGGTTATCGCGCGAAGCTCCGTTCGTTTCGCTACGGGCCGGGCGTCTTCAAGCTCGACTACGCGATGGATGGCCCGATCCCGTGGCGCGCAAGTGATTGCCTTCGCGCGGGTACCGTGCACCTCGGAGGCACGCTCGATGAGATCGCCGAGAGCGAAGCACAGATCGCGCGCGGGACGCCTGCCGAGCGTCCGTTCATCCTCGTCGGACAGCAGAGCCTCTTCGACGCATCGCGCGCGCCCGCGGGGAAGCACACCATGTGGGCGTACTGCCACATTCCCAATGGCTCGACCTTTGACATGACCGAGCGAATGGAAGCGCAGATCGAGCGCTTCGCGCCGGGCTTCCGCGAACGCGTTCTCGCCCGGTCGGTCATGGGCCCCGCCGAGATTCATCGCCACAACGAGAACAACATCGGTGGCGACATCGGCGGCGGCGCCAACACCCTGTTCCAGTTCATGACGCGCCCGTTCTTCAAGCTCGATCCCTACGCGACCTCGGCGCGCGACGTGTACCTCTGCTCCTCGTCGACTCCTCCCGGCGGGGGAGTCCACGGGATGTGCGGCTACCACGGGGCACAGAGCGCTCTCCGACGCGCCTTCGCCTAGCCGGAAAACCCCCCAGACGGCCGGTCTTCAAACGGTTTCGGCTCGTACGCTTGGCGCGGTGAAGGACAAAGGGACGGGCGCGGAAAACCTGATCTGGCTCGCAAGCCGGCAGGGCGGCCGCGCCCATCCCTCGTCTCTGGCGGCCGACGACATCCTCGCCGGGCTGACGGGACGTATCGCTGAGCTCGAGGCGCGGGTCTCCGCGATATTGGCGGAGGTCGAACCGGAGCCGCCTCGCGTTGAATCCGAGTCGGGCCGCGCTCTCAGCGCCCCGAAGGCCGACAAAAGTCGCGGCACTGACAAGATGAGCCGCGACGCGCGTGTTGAAGCGGACGCTGAGCTGACCCGTGCCAGCGAGGAGCGCCGCATGCTCGCAACGGAGATGCGGCTGCTGCGCGAAGCATTTCAGGAAGCGCGCAGCAATCAACTTTCCGCTGGTGCGGGAGCGAACGCGATCGAACGACGGATCGCACCCGACGTCCGGGCCGCCATCGCGGACGAGATGCGGTCGCTGCTCACTGAGCTGCTCGCGGACTTCCGCGCTCAGGCCGCGCCTCCTCCGCCGACGGCCGCGGTCGTCGAGACGACCGAGGCCGTCGTGGCAACGCCTGGGGTGCCAGAGCAGCTCGTTGAGGATGTCGACACGGTGGCGCCGGTCGCCGACCGGGCCGCGACCATCGAGGCGCCGATCGAATCGGTCGAGTCGGTCATCGAGCCGGCCGACGAGTTCGTGAGACCCGCGTTCACCGAACCGATCGTCGAAGAGGACGTCGAGGAGCTGCGGCGTCCCGAACCGATCGCGCCGGCCGACATCTTCGCAGCCGAGCCCGCGCCTGTGGAACCAGCCGCGGGCATTGTCGAGGAGTCGTTCGCCGCGGAAGCGCCCCCATTGATCGAACCGATTCCGTTCGAGGCTGCGCTCGCGGAGGCCGCCCCGCTGCCCGTCGATACGCACTTTTTCGAGCCCATTGAGCCTGCAGCCTCAACGGTCGACGACTACGAGGAGTTGCGTCGGCAAGCGATCGAGCTCACCGCGGCGCCGGCCGAACCGACCGAGCCGGTTGTCGACGAGTACGTCGAGGAATTCCGCCGGCCCGAGGCGCCGCCGCCGATCGAAGTAATCGAGCTCACCGCGGCTCCGGCCGAACAGATCGAGCCGTTCGTCGCCGACTACATGAAGGACGTCGTTCGCCACGAGCCGATCGAGCCGATGATCGATCAGCGCGTCGTCCCGGCGAATGACGTCACGATGACGCCCCCGGCTCCGATGCCCGCGCCCGACACACGCCTCGCTGCGCTCTGGGACGCGGCGTCCCTGCCGACGGAGTTGGCGACCGCGCCCGATTCACCGGTTGAGCCGGCTGCATTCATCACCGAGGAGTTCATCGCTGAGACGAACTCGCTCGAGATCCCTGAAGCGCCGTACCCTGCCCGGAGCTCCGAGTCGCAGATGACGCCGGCCTCCACCAGATCCAGATCGTGATCTCCCCGATCCACTCGTTCTCTCGGCTCCTCGAGACCGAAGCCCGGATCCGCGCCCTCTCGACCGTCAACGCGCTGCATCTCCGCGACTTCCGCAACGGCGTCGCGACGTTCGCGGTAGCGGTCGGCGAGGCGATCAGTCCCGCCGAGTTCGGGGCGGTGATTCAGATGCTGCAGGAGCTTCATCTGCGGCTCGAGGGCACGACCCAGACGACCGTCGAGCTGCGCGCGGAGGACGAGCTAACCGCCTCGTAGGCGGTCGAGTCAGATTCAGCCCGTTGTCAACGCGGACTTGCGGTAGCGGGACCGTCTCAACCGCGACTCCGCGTCGCTCCGCCTGTTCGGCAGGTACGCGACCTCCCCCGTCCGATGGACGCCTTCGCTGACGCTTCCTCGCAGGCTTTGGGTGGGCCCGCTGGCGCATATCAGAAAGGGGAGCGAGGGGCGTGATCCGTGTCCTTGTAGCCGACGACCATCTCGCCGTCCGCGAGGGTATTCGCACGCTCCTCGCGAACGAACGCGAGATCACGATCGTTGGCGAAGCCGACGACGGGTCGACAGCACTCGCCCTGGCGCGAACGCTGCGGCCTGATCTCATCGTTCTGGACGACTCGATGCCCGGTATCGGGAGCCTCGACGTTGCTCGCACCCTGCTCGCGGAGCTCCCCGGTACCGCGGTTGTGTTTCTCGCCCGTAACCCGGGCATTCGCGACCTTGCGCTCGCCGCCGGCGCGACGGCGTTCGTATCGAAGGACGCGCCGTCCGAGGAGCTTCTCCGTGCGCTCCGCGCGAGCACAGCCGCCGTCACCGCTCGACAGCAGCTCTCGGCGCTGCGGCCCGAGGGTCGGCGCGTCGTGGAGCTACTCCTCGGCAGCCGGGTGATGACGGCCGAGCAGGTCCAGGAAGCGCTCGCCAAGCGCGCGTCGGGGGAGTCGCTCGCCACGACGGTGGTGCGCCTCGGCCTGCTTGGCCAGCCCGAGCTCGCCGACATCCTGGCGCGGGCCACTGACACGCCGCTCGTGTCGCTCGCGCCGTATCCCGAGATCTCCGCGCCGATCGACCCGACCGAGTCGCGCCTTTCGTCGCCGCGCCTGGTCGACCCGGTCGAGCGCGATGCGGCGCGCTCCGTGCCGTTCGACGTGGCGCGCGGTCTGGGCATCGTCGTCACCGCGGCGGACCGCGGCCACGGCGTCGTGGCCATGGCCGACCCCTTGGACCAGGCCGCGTTCGTCGAGGCGGAGCGACACTCGCGTCTGCGCCTCACACGCGTGACCGCGACCGCCGACGACATCAAGGACACCCTCGAGCGGGTCTGGAACGGCGGCGGGAGCCGCAACGTGATCTGGACCGGGAACCTCTTGAGCAAGGTGTACGCGAGCCTCGTGCTCGGCGTGATCATCGTTGGGGGCATCGGCGGGTTCGGTGTGTTGTTCCGCGACGCTCTGGCCCCGCGCTTTGCGTTCTCGCTGTTCGCGCTCCTCTGCGGGCTCTTCTTCTTCCTCTACGCGCTCAAGTACTACGTGACGATCGCGAGCGTCATCCTCATCACGCTCTTCGGCGATCCGGCGAAGTTCCAGGGACGACACACAAACGGGAACGGCAACGGCCACGCGAATGGCAAGGGCCTCAAGGCCGATGGCCAGGCGAGCGGCAACGGCCACGCGAACGGCCAGCACAAAGAGGGCTACCGCACCCTACGCGGCGAGAACCTGAGCGAGGGCGGATCGGTCCAGGTCAACGACCCCTGGCAGAGGATGGGCGAGATCCGCCTGCCCGCCGACAAGCAGCCTTTCGTTTCCGTCCAGCTCGCGCTCTACAACGAGAAGCGCGTCGTCGACCGGCTGCTCGAGGCCTGCACCTCCTTCGACTACGAGAACTACGAGGTCATCGTCGTCGACGACTCCACCGACGAGACCGTCGAGCTCTTGAAGCGCTGGAAGGACCACCCGCGCGTCCGCGTCATCCACCGCTCGAGCCGCAAGGGCTTCAAGGGCGGCGCGCTGCAGGAAGCGCTGCGGCGCATGAACCCGCGGACCGAGTACGTGATGATCTTCGACGCCGACTTCGTGCCGCCGGCCGACGCGATCTGGCACTTCCTCGACTACTTCGGCCGGCTGGCCAAAGCGAAGAACGGCAATGGCAACGGGCACGCCAAGAACGGCAACGGCCACGGTGCGCCGACAAACGGCGATCGCCTCGCCGTGGTGCAGGGCTACCAGTGGCACATGCTGAACGCGAGCGAGAACTGGATCACCAAGGGCGTGCGCGCCGAGTTCGCCGGCTCCTATGTCCTCGAGCGCGCGGGCCAGGAGCTCTTCGGCGCGATGAAGATGATCTCGGGCTCGGTCTACATGATCCGCGCAGACGTGCTGCGCAAGCTCGGCTGGTCTACCTCGATCACCGAGGACTGGGAACTCACCATCCGGCTGTATCTCGCGGGGTACAAGGTCCTCTACACGCCGTACATCCAGGCCCCGGCGGAGTGCGTCTCCAAGGTCAACCGTCTCATCAAGCAGCGCATGCGCTGGGCCGAGGGCCACACCTACAACGTGAAGAAGTACTTCTGGCAGATCCTGCGATCGCCGAACCTCACGTGGCAG
>VBDV01000038.1 GCA_005882765.1 Chloroflexota bacterium
TTTTCCGACGGACGGTCACGCCTTCCTCGCGGTGGCGGACCGCGGCGCGCGCGTCGAGTTCGTTCGGAGTCCCGACCGTGTGCGCGTCCCGCTCGAGCTCTTCGAACGCGCTGTCGACGAGCGCACCGCCGCCGTGTGCACCGGGCACGTCTACTTCACGACTGGCTGGATCCAGGACGTACGCGCCCTCGCCGAGATCTGCCACCGCAAGGGCGCCGTCCTTGTCATCGACGCATACCAGTCCATCGGCGCCATCCCCTTCGATGTGAACGCGAGCGGCATCGACTATCTCGTCGGCGGCACGCTCAAGTGGCTCATGGGCGGCCCGGGGATCGCGTTCCTCTACGCCCGCGGGAGCGTCGCCGAACGCGCGCGTCCGAGCGCGGTCGGCTGGTGGGGCGTGAAGGAGCCCTTCGCGTTCGATGTGGAGCATTTGGACTACGGCGCGGGTGCGCGGCGATTCGAGTACGGAACACCGGCGGTCGCCGCGATCTACGCGGCGCGCGCCGGGCTCGAGCTCCTTGCGGAGATCGGGATCGAGAAGGTGCGCGAGCGGCACAAGCTCCTTTCGCAGCGGCTGGTCGACGGCGCCCTGGATCAGGGCTGGACGATCCGCTGCCCGCGTGACGCGACCGAGCGCACGCCGATCGTCACGTTGGAGCACCCCGATCCGGCGTCCGCGGTAACGGCGCTGCGCGCCGCCGGAGTCATCTGCGACAACCGTCCCGGTCTGATACGTCTATCGCCGCACTACTTCAATACGCTCGAGGAGATGGACCGCGCGCTCGCGCTGCTCGAACCGCTCCGCGTCGCGCACGCGCTGGCCTGAAAAGACCACTCCGCCCCGTCCGCATCCTCGCCTGGGCGGTCCTCATCGTGCTCCTCGCCGTCCCGACCTATGCCTTGCGGCTGAGCGGAACGGTCGTCAGTCTGAAGCCAGACGATTTCTTCAAGTACTCGACCGCGATCGCCGCCATCTCGGTCGATGCCGTCCTGCTCGTCGTCGTCCTGCTGATCGCGCGGGGGCTTCCGTTTCGCGAGACCTTCGCCCTTCGCGCTCCATCCTCGTGGCGGCGGGCTTTGGTCATCGGCGTCGTGACGCTCTTCGCCGCGTACACCATCTCGTTCCTCGAGATAGGCATCGTCTCCGGCGCCGGTCGTGAGCAGGGCGTCCCCGAGTTCTGGGATCCGACCCGGCTCGGTGCGTGGGCCGCCAATCTGTTCGCGATCGCCGTCTTCGTGCCGATCTTCGAAGAATCGCTCTGCCGCGGGCTGGGCTTCTACCTCTTCGAGCCGCTCGGCACGACCGTCGCGCTCGTCATCACCGCGGTCGCGTTCACGGTCGCGCACGGAGTCATCGTCGACGTCCCCGTCATCCTCGCGACCGGCATCGGTCTTGGCTACATGCGCGCATCGACCGGGAGCATCTATCCATGCATCGCGCTGCACGGCTTCTTCAACGGGTTCGGTCTGGTCGTCGCGGCGCTCGTCGCTCGAGGCTAGCTCCGCCGCAGCGCGGCAACGACCGCGATGAGATCCCCGCCCGGATCGGCGAAGTCGTTGCGCCGCGCGGCCGCGCGCTCGCCGGCGATCACGTGCGCGCGCAGTCGGTCTTCCGGCAGGAGGGGGTCGGCGAGATTCGCAGGGTCGTGATCGATGCCGTACGCCTCTTTGATCCGCCTGCGCGTCTCCGCCCACCTGACGATCGCATCGCGGTCGGACTCGGCGAGGGCCGCGTATGCGACGACGTCGTTCAGCGCGTCACGGTAGGGAAGGAGTCTCCGGCGTTCCGTTCCGCGCGGGTGCTCGCGGGCGAGCGCCACCTCTTTTGTACTAATCAACGATCCCATCGTACGGACCGGGATCAGGTCGGGGCCGTAGTCCTCTTGGGTGACATGGTGCGCCGCAATCGGCTGTTACCGTGGGTCCATGGCAGTCGCGGCGGCCGGCATCTACCTCGCGTTCGACGGAGGACCCGACGGATCAAAGGCCGACGATGCCGGGATCGGTCCGTACGACGAGATCGTCCTCCGCGGCGCCCGCGCCGTCGGAGAACGAGAGGGTCTCGGCAAGGTCATCGCTCTTCGGAGCTCGGCGGGAAGCTGGCGCGACGCTGAATCCTCTTCGAGTGAGTCGGATCATAAAAGTGGCGGTGGACCGGGCGACCTCCGCGTCAGCGCAGGCCGCGCCCAAGTCCTGGTGCGCTTCTCCGACGATGAGGTCGCCGGACAGACGGCCGTCCCGGACCTCGGGCCATTCGCTCGGGTCCTTGTCGGCACGCATGAGGTACGCGGGGACGAGCAAACTCTGGCCGTTCGCGTCTCGCGAATCTCGCCGTGGCAGCTCACCGACCGGGCGGGCCCCTCATTCCAGGGCGCGATCCGAGAGGCACTCGTTTTCGTGGCGACGGGCCATTTGGCCGTGAACCATCCGCGACCGGGCGTGAAGACCAGCGAGCCTGCCCGTTCGCAGCCTGAACCCCCGACGGTGGATGCCCCGAAAGTGCCAACCTCTTTTGCGCCCGAGGAAGACGCTCCGCCCTCCGTCTGGGTCGAGCGCGAGCGGCGCGCGCCGAATATCTACATCTCGCGTCCCGATCCCAAACGCTAGGCGCGCCTACTGGCCGACGGTGAAGATCGCCGTCAGTTTCGGCACTGCCGGGCCGAGAATGACCACGAAGAGCGCGGGGAAGATGAGCAGGACCATCGGGAACATCATCTTGACCGGCGCGATGCGCGCCTGCTCTTCGGCACGTTGCCGCCGCTTGGTGCGAAGCTCGAGCGCCTGATCCGCCAGGACTTTCGCGAGGCCGACCCCGAGCGTGTCGGCTTGGATGACAGCGTTGACGAATTTCAAGAGGTCCGGAAGACCGGTACGCCGTGCGAGCCCACGGAGCGCCTGCTTCCGCTCGCGGCCCATCTGAAACTCGAGCAGGAGACGGCGTAGCTCGTCGGACAACGGGTTCCTCCAGCGCAGCACGACCTGAGCGATCGCACCGTCGAAGGCGAGCCCGGCCTCGGCCGATAGCGCGAGCATGTCGAGCGACGGGATAAGCGCGCGCTGCATCGCCTTCCTCCGACCCCGAGTGATCATCGTGATCGCGATGCCCGGCGTGACGAATCCCGCCGCCCCACCGATGATCAGCGCGACGGCGATGGATCCGGGACCGCGGTTCAGCAGAACGACGATCGTGGTGATCACCGCGCTCGAAAGGATCGTCAGTGAGAACCGAAGGCCGAGGAATTCGGTCACGCCGATCGGATCGCCCGCACGCTCGAGCCGATCGCGGGTCTGTTCCACGTACTTCGTGCCAAGCACTCGAACGACCACGCGGCCGATCGAGCGGAGCGGCCCCGCGAGACGGCCGATGAGCCGTCGTCCCGCGCGACCCTCCGCCGCCGGATCGTTCCCGCTGATAAGGGCGCGCAGCCGTCTGCGGGAATGCGACCCCATGTGGAGAGTCAGCTCGTTCAGCCACAGGACCAGCACGAGGGATGTCATCGCTCCGAGAAGCCCGACGATCCAGCTGTTCTGGGGGCGCACCGGGAGCGGTGCGGCCGCGTCGGCGGGGAGGGCTGGGGCCGTTGTCGGCACCGGTGACCGCGCCTGCCCGCCACCGGCGGGCACCGTGAAGGTGCCGGTTGCACGAGCGAGGATCGCGCCGGCTCGGCCGACCGTGATCTCGAAAGGTACGATGCTGCCTGCCGGGAGGTCGGTCGCGGCCGACCGGTATTCGACCGAGTACTCCGTCAGCAGCTGCTCGCTCAACCGTCCGTAGATGGCCGCAAGATCCGACGAGCTCGGCGCGAGGTACGTCGCTCCGCCACGGACTGCGCCTGAGAGCGCGTCCAGCGTCCCGCGATCGATGCCGTTCCCGAGACCGATCGCGTACAGCGGAAAGCCGCTCGACTGGAGCCGTTTGACCGCGGACTGACGTGAGCCGTGGCTTGCCGTGTCGAGTCCGTCGGTGAGCAGGACGATCGCGCGCCGCGCCTTCGGATCGGCGGCCTCGAGCAGATCCGCTGCGCTCTCGGCGGCGTCATAGATCGCGGTGTCGCCCCCGGCGACGATCGAGCCGACTCCCGCGAGCGCTCGGGATTTCTCCGAGGTGAGTGGCTGGACCACACGAACGGCCGAGTTGAACGACAGGATCGCGACTTGGTCGATCGCGCCGAGCGATCCCACCATCGAGCCGACGGCCGCTTTGGCGTCGGCGAGGGGCTGTCCGGCCATGCTGCCGCTCGTGTCGATCACCAGCGCGAGCGCGACCGGCGAGACCATCGACGCGAGGGTCACGTTCGCCTGCGGCGCGATAGTCCCCTCGCGGACCTGAAGATCCTGTGGCCGTAGACCCGGGACGGCTTTGCCGCTCGCGTCGACGACCGAGGCGACGAGGCGCACGGTTGGGAAGTCGCTCGGGTCGACGCGGCTCAGGACGACGCGATACGGATCGTCGGCGCGCGCGACGCCAGCGCCCAGCAGCAGCGTGGCGACCACAGCGAGGACGAACGACATGCGTCTAAACATCGATCTTGGTCATCGCGCGCATCACCAGGAACCCAAGGATGACAAGCGAGATGGCGGAGAACAGCGCGTACCGGAGAGGACCGGGCTGGAAGAGGGGACCGATGTAATCGGGTCCGATGAGAAGCAGCCCCAGCGTCACGAAAACCGGAAGACCGCACAGCACGTAGGCGCTTACGCGCTGCGGGGCCGTGAGTGCCTTGATATCCCCCTCGATGCGGATCCGCTCGCGGATCGTCTCGGAAATGCTGTCTAGGATCTTGGCGAGGCTGCCGCCGATCTGGTGCTGCACATTGATGGCCGCCACGATCAGCTTCAGATCGTCCGAGGGATACCGGGCGGCGAGACGCTCGAGCGCATCCTCCTGCGACGCGCCGAGGGCGATCTCCCTGCCGACGAGAAGGAACGCAGCCTTCGTTGGTTCGGGCGCGTCGCCCGCGACATGCTCGAGCGCCTGAGGGAGGCTGTGGCCGGACCGCACGGAGCTCGCGAGGAGCCCCACGGTGTCAGGAAGCTGCGATTTGAAGCGCGATAGCGTGCGTTTGTGGCCGCGGCGGATCCACCACATCGGAAGGAACGCGCCGATCAGTCCGAGCGGCACCGCGAGGATCGCCTCACGCAGAACGAAGATGCCCGCCGCCAAGGCGATGAGACCGACGACGCTCATGGTCACGAGCAGCTGGCCGGGTGACAGGGTGCTCTCCGCTTCCGCCAGAATCCGCTCGAGGAATCGCAGAGGCGAGGATCCGCGCGGAACCGGACGAGCCTCGTGGCCGCGGGGTCGCCCCAGGACGAGATGCGCGTCGCCGCCCGCGATCGGCGCCTGGACGAAGCCCTGAAGGCGACGTGCGATGCGTCGCTCGGCGTCGACGAGCGGAAGCCAGAGGCCGAGAACGAAACACACGACCGCCGCCGCACCGAGAACACTGACGATGATGCCTTGCGGGAGCATCAGCCGCGCTCTCCCTCGAACGCCCCGTCGCCGTCGTACCCGAACCAGTTGAGCGGGAGCTCGAGCCCGCGTGAGGTCAGCTGTTCGCTGAAGGCGGGACGGATGCCCGTCGGCCGCAGCGAGCCGAGAACGCGTTGCCCGTCGAAGCCATCGCGCTGGAAAACGAAGAGGTCCTGCATCGTGATGAGGTCTCCCTCGTAGCCACGGACCTCGCTGATCTGTGTGATCTTTCGCGTTCCGTCTTGCATCCGCTCGACGTAGACGACGAGGTCGATTGCGGCCGCAACCTGCTCGCGAATCGCCCGCAGCGGCAGGTCTGCGCCGGACATAAGAACCATCGTTTCGATCCGGGCGAGCGCGTCACGCGGTCCGTTGGAGTGGATCGTGGTGAGCGAGCCGTCGTGGCCCGTGTTCATCGCCTGCAGCATGTCGAGCGCTTCTGGGCCGCGGCACTCGCCGACGACGATCCGGTCGGGCCGCATTCGGAGCGCGTTTCGGAGCAGGTCGCGGATGCTGACCTCGCCGTGGCCCTCGACGTTCGCCGGCCGCGCCTCGAGCGTGATGACGTGGATCTGCTGCAGCCGGAGCTCCGCGGCGTCCTCGATGGTGACGATCCGCTCGCGCGTCGAGATGTACGACGACAGCGCGTTCATAAGCGTGGTCTTTCCGGCGCCGCTGCCCCCTGACACGATGACGTTGAGGCGGCCGCGCACGCACGCGCGAAGGAATTGGAGCGCCTCGGGCGTGATGGACGAATGGCGGAGGAGCTCCTCAGGTGAGAGCGGCTCGCGGCGGAACTTGCGCACTGTGAGGACGGGACCGACCAGCGAGAGTGGCGGGATGACCGCATTTACGCGGGACCCGTCGGGGAGACGCGCGTCGACCATGGGTGATGCTTCGTCACAGCGCCGGCCGAGTGGCGCGATGATCCGCTGGATGACCCGGATGACGTGGTCGGTGTCGGCGAAGGTTACGTCGGTGAGATAGAGCTTGCCCTCGCGCTCGATCCAGACCTGGTGGGCGCCGTTCACCATGATCTCGGAGATCCCGTCGTCGTGAAGGAGGTCCTGGATCGGTCCATAGCCGACGATCTCCGAGAAGACGGCATCCTGTAGGCGCAGCCGGTCGGTGCGGTTGACTGCCACGTGCTCGTCCTCCAACGCGGTCGAGAAGTGCTCCGCGACCATCGCACGCATCTGCTCGGGGCTCGCCGCCTCGACGTTTCGACCGAGGAGGGCGGCCACGCGCGCGTGAATGCGGTTCACGAGCTGCACTTCGGCGTCGTCCCGGAACCGGCTCAGCTTCAAAATGTCGGGGCGCCAGTCGGCCTCCGGGACGATCGAGGGTGCGGCGTGTTTGACCATCCTGAGGTCGGGAGGCTGGATGCCGGTGATCGCCGGCCGAAGGATGGTCATCCGATCAGCTCGTGGCCGGGACGGACCGGCGTGCGCGGCTGACCGCCGCAGGCTCGAGACCGATCGCGACCAGGTCGGCCAGCTTCCGGTAGCTGCCGCCGGCCTTAGCCCGAGCGCGCTCGTCGAGGATCGACATGCCGCGATTGATCGCCTCAGTTATGCCAACGCCTTCGCTCGGGATCGTCGCGGCGATCGATCGGCCAAGACCCTTCTCGATCTCGTTCAGACTGATTCCGGCCTTGCCCGGCACGCGATTCGCGACGAGGATCGTGCGATCGTCCTGGAGGAGAAGACCTGTCGCGCTCATCACGCGCCGCAGGTTGCGAAGGGCCGGGAGCTCGGGCGTCGTCACGAGGATCACCCGATCGGCCATGCGAAGAGTCGCGAGGGTGAGGTCCTCGAGGCTCGACCAGAGGTCGCACACGATGTATTGGAAATGCGGCCGCAGCTGGTCGACGACGCGCGCGACGCGGTCCGGGTCGATCCCCGGGACGCTCGCGAGATTGTCGGGAGCGAGGAGCGCGCGGACGCCCGAGGCGTGCTTCACGAATACTTCGTCCACGAGCTGCTGGTCGATCGAATCAACGTGATTCAGAAGGTCGGCGATGCTGTTTGCACTCTTGAGATCGAGCGCAATACCGATATCCCCGAACTGCAGGTCGAGGTCGACGAGCGCGACCGTGGCCTTCCCGCTGCGTCGTGCGAGCGCGACGGCGAGGTTCGTCGCGATCGTCGTGCAGCCGACGCCACCCTTCGGGCTGTACACGGCGATGACCGCGCCCGGCCGTGACGTCGTTCCGGGAACGCGTTCGATCCGCTGCAGCCGGCGGAGCTCCTGGAAGTTGACGTACGCGTCGCGGATCGTGCTAACGAAATCCTCGGGCTGATAGGGCTTCAGGAGGAAGCCGCGGGCACCGGCGGTTACCGCGCGCGAGACGACGCCGGGTGCGACGTTCGAGCCGGTCACGATGACGCAGCATTCGGGCGCGTGCGCGAGGATCTCGTGGACCGCCGGCCCCACGTCGCCGTGTAGTCCGGCGATGTCGATGACGGCGACGTGGGCATATGTGCTGCCGAGCTTGTCGAGGAGCGAGGCCTGGTCGTTCACTGCCCCGACGAGGACCAACCGGTTGTCGCCTTCGAGCGCGGCTCGCGCGTTCGCGATGATCTGCGGCTCGGTCTCCAACACAAGGACGCGGATTGGGCCGATCGAATCCATCATCGGGCGATCCCGAACGATTGCACCAGGTACGTGATGTCGACGCTGCGGGTGGTCACGTCTTGCGTCTCGGCGCGGGAGCGGACGGCGAGATCGATCGTCGCCTGACTGTCACGGA
Source organism: Chloroflexota bacterium (assembly GCA_005882765.1). GTDB lineage: Bacteria > Chloroflexota > Limnocylindria > P2-11E > P2-11E > 3-1-20CM-2-70-9. The sequence goes on from VBDV01000038.1 coordinate 8,229, forward strand.
GGTACTTCAGTACCAACGCGGTCTGATGGTCGACGACGAAGGTCAGGGAGGTGCCCCGCTGCGGCTGCTGTTGCGTCGGTCCGATCACTTGAACCACCTCGAGGTTCTGGATCGTGGTCTGTGTTCGCTTGGGGTTCTCGCCCGCACCGGTTGTGACGGTCGCCAGGACGTCGACGTGGTCTCCGATCTCCACGAAGCCGCCAGCGGTCAACGGATCGTTGGTCGGAAACGAGATGAGCACCTTGCCGGGGTCGATCGTCAGCGACGAGCCGGTCTTGCCGTTCGCGGCGAGGATCTGTCCGCGAAGGACCGCCGCTCCGCTCGAGATCGGCGCGAGCGTGGTTTGTCCGACGGCGTCCGCCTCGTCGGCGAGAGCGCCGTTCGGGACCAGCTCCTTCGGATAGTCGCGATGCGCGAGCATCGCTGCGGTCAGGACGGCTCGAGCCGGAATGTCCGATTTCGCAACGATGATGCTGACCGTCTGCGGAGGCGCTGCCGCGACGCGGTCGGCGTTCTGCTGCGCGACCCCGTTCAAGGCCACCCCCGTGATGACGGCCAGGACGATGCCGAGCGAGAGGAAGAACCACGAACGTAATCGCATATGTATTGCCTCCTAGTTGTCCGGAACCATGACCGCGGTGTTGGCGAGGCCGTTTAGAGCACATGACTGGCACGAATCGGGATCACCGAAAAGGCCGCCCCAGTACCCACTGACGGTGTTGTTCCCGCCGCTGAAGCCGATGGTCCCCTCGTAGACCGTGAAGGGGGCCACCGTGAAGAGATGGACTCGCCCCGGGGCCCTGTTCAGCTGGGAGCAGTCGGGATTCTGCCCACCGGGGACAATGAGCGACCACTGCGCTCCCACCGCCGCGTTCTTGTTGAATTCCTCGCCGCAGTCCCACAAGAACACCAGGATCACGAGACCCTTTCCGAACCTGGTCGTCGTCCCCGGCACGAATCGATCGGAATATGGCATTGACGAGCTTCCGCGATCGGCCAGCGCACGCCGGAGCACCGGAGACATGTCCGCGACCTGACCGCCGGCTGTCTCGACCCAATCACCCCAGGTTGGATGGGCACACGACGGGGCGGGATTCGGCGGCGGAGTGCAGATCGATCGGGTCGTGAGGATAGAGGGCGACTCCTGTTGTGACCCGGCCGGAAGTGAGGCCCACTGGCTATCCAACGAGAGCGTCCCTCGGAATCCGTAGTAAACCCAGTTCGGGATGCTGCACTGCTTGTCCTGCTGCGTGTCCGCCTGCCCCCATGAGTCCCAGAGTCCGGCCCCGAACGTGTTTCCACAGCTCGCGCTTTGATCGGCCACCAACGCGTTCGGCGCATGGGCCCACGAGTCGGGCTGCGTGACCAGCTGGGGCGTCACGATCCCCGCCGTGCCGAAGCTCGGAGAGTTTCGTGAGAAGTCGATCAGTCCGTGAAAGCTCCCGTAGGCGACGTCGGGAGCATTCGGATCCCAGAACGTCTTCGGTTGTACCTGCGTGGGGTCGGTCGGGTCGCAGGGCGTGACCGTGCACGTGTTATTGAAATCGGACGCCTTGTAGTGCCGCACCATCGCCCACATCGGACCGCCGCCGATCGGAACCGGCGTTCCGGAGAGCCGGACGCGGGCCGAGGCGCCCGCGGTGCTGTTCGCATGGGTTGCGATCGAGGCGAACAGCGACCCGAACGTTATCGCCGTGGCGACCCGTACGAAGATCGTGTCCCTCGGAACGTCGGTATTTGTGGTGATCTGGGCGCAGTTCTCGTTGGCGGGTTTCGCGCTCGTCGTCCAGATCGGATCGTACGTGACCGGGTCCCGTGTCGTTCCGTTCCAATAGAAGACGTCGAGTACGGCCGAGCTATTCGGCGTGGGGAACGAGTGGTTGCCCGGGGCGCCGGCGTCCCCCGAGTCGTATTTCTTTGCCGCGCACCAGGTCTTCTCCTGCGTCACCGTGAAGGCGGGGCTGCCGTTCACCGTGATCACGGCCGAAGCGAGAAACTTTCCCGCTCCGAGCGCCGCCGCGTCGGCTATGGTCTGCATCACACGTCGCTGTGCGATGGCGTAGCCCCAATCCACCGCGAACGCGAGCCCGGCCACTAGAACAGCGACGCATAATGCGATCACGATCAACGCTTGACCCTGCTGCGACCGCATCACCGTCGCGTCTCCATGACAGCGTTTGCGGTGACCGTGCGCGAGCCGGTTCCCGAGAGGAAGCTGTCAAGGAGCGTCGAGATCGCAGACCACGGGTAGCTCGCGGTCACCCTGACGACGATCCCCGTCGGAGTCGGGCTGCTTGCCGGGATCCCAGCGCTCGGCCATGGGACGAATGTGGCGGTGGCGTTGTTGTAGTACTCCGCTGTGACCGTGACCGAGCCCGGTGACAACGGTTGAACCCGGGCTCGTGCGGCGCTCGCGATCGCCGAGGGCGCCGCGGCCGGATTGAGCACGGCGTAATGCGCTCCTTCTTGACTCGCGCCGCCCACCACGATCGCGGCGTTGAGCGCACGAGCGAGATCGAGGAAGCAAACAGTGAGCAAAATGAGCACCGGCACGATCAGGGCGAGCTCGATGGTGCCGACGCCGCACTCGTCCCGCTTCAGCTGGCGCATGGTGTACCAGCGGTGAAGATCGGAAAGCGGGCGTTAGCGCGTATCACGATCGGGTTCACCTTGAACGCCGCATCCACGACCGACCCGGTGAGAAGCGCAAAGTTGTATCGAGCTTCGATGGTCGCGTCGCCGCCAGCCAAAGCGCATGTCACCGTGAGTCCGGGGCAAGGTGATCCAAATGTCACAAGCCCCGTCGCGTCGCAGACCCTTTGCGTCACCTGCGCGCGAGTCGCCGATCCGTTGTGGGCGGCGTAGTTCGCGCCTTCGCGTGCGCCGTTCGCGATTACCCCGGCGTAGTAGTACGCCCGGGCGCCATCGGCCAGGCCGAGCAACAGGACCAGAAGAATCGGCAAGGCGAGTCCGACCTCAACGAGGCTCTGGCCGGCTTGATCACCCCAAGCGGTCTTGCGTCCTTTTGCCACACCCAACCCCACGCGCCCGCGCGACCGGTACGCCGGTCATCCGCATGGTCAATTGAGGCAGTAGTCAGAACGTGCGGCAATACCGAAAACTGACCCGCCCGGGCTCCGGTCTCAGTCGAAGCTTCCCCTGAACGCCGGTTGGCGCGCCGAGGCGACGAGTTGGCTCCGCGTCTTGGCGTTGAGCCGACGCAAGGCGTTCTGGACATGCTTGTGCGCCGTCGACTGACTGATCTGTAGGACGGCTGCGATCTCGCGGTCGGTCGCGCCCTGCGCGATGAGCTCCACGATCTGTTCCTGCCGCGGCGTCAGGGCGACGTCGCTGTACGGGCCGAATCGCGTCGACCCCAGGCGGGAGACCATCTGCACGAGCCCGTTCAGGACGGTCCGCGGGAACGCGCTCTCACCGAGCGCGGTCGCGGCGATGGTGCGCTCGAGCGCCCTCGGCGTCACGTCACGAGAAACAAGACCAACGAAGCCGAGGCTCGCGGCCTGAGCCCCAGCCTCAGCTGTCGGCGAGGCCATGAGCGCGATGAGACGAGCCGTTCGGCTGAGCTGATGGGCTCGCGTCCGGAACGCCGGGCTCAACAAAAGGCGCTCGGTGCAGCCGACGAGGACGGCGTCATACGCGCTCGCCACACGGGCGGTGAGCTGGGTCAGGCTCGGCAGAGAGCCCATCACGTCGAGACGGCACTCGTCGAGGCGCGCGTAGGCGAGACCGACCTCTTTTGAGTCGATGACGCAGATCCGCGGGCGTGCCAAACCGGCGCGCCTCTTGCGTGACTCCTGGTCGCTCACATCTCCCCAGTCGGGTCACCGTCCGAGCGGGACGGGCCTTCCCTTGCGTGTGACGACCCGAAGAATCCGAGCCCGAGGGCCCGCTGTCAATGGACCTACGCAGTATTGGTGGTGCGCGACCCTAGAGCGGGTATGCCGTGGACATGACCGCAACGGCTGCCGCGCGGTTCGGCACGTTCAACCTCCGCAAGAGGTTGGTCACGTGCTTTTGTGCCGTCGCGGTCGTAATGCCGAGCGATCGCGCGATCTCTTTGTCCGCGGCGCCGCGCGCGATGAGGATGATGACCTCGCGCTGGCGCGGCGTGAGCGGCAACGCGTTCGACGCGCGAAGCCAGCGGCCGTTCTTGATGAGGGTCGAGAGCACGCGACGCGAATAGGCGTGCTCGCCGCGCATCGCGCCAAGGATCGAGCGGCGGAGCGCTTCGCTCGGAAGGTGCGTATCGACGTAGCCGAAGGCGCCCATCGCTACGGCATGCGCCGCATCGGCTGGGTTCGGATTCGTTGTCAGGATGACCGTCGTCATGCTCTCGGCGAGCTCGCCGATGAGCGGCCAGTCCGTTTGGTCATACGCGGCCACGACTGTGAGGCTGATGTCCGCATGATCGATCTCCGCGGCCGTTGTGATGCGCCAGAGCGGCACGCCGAGGTTGAGCGCTCGCAGGAGACTAAAGACGGCACCCGTGCGATCGAGGACGAGCACACCCGAGGTCGTGACCGACGCGAGGTCCATACCCTTTACTCCCCACCCAACTAATGGGCCAAATGGCCCAGTCCCACCGTTTCGCAATCTAGCAGGCGCACGACTGCTCGAGATACCTGGAAGCCGGTATGGAATGACCGAATTCGTTTCCAATTCGGTATCGCGAGGGGTTTAGGAGTCCATCACATTGAGTACTCCAATCGATCGATGGCACTCGCGCACTGAACACTTGGACTTCCGACGCGGCTGACAACTCTTGTCATCGCAGGAATCCGCCAAAGCCGCATGCCTCGTCGTGAGGCATACAGGGTTCTCGTAATTCCTTGATCCGAAACCGCGCCGTACGGTTCTCCCGCCAGAAATGGGCGCACCTCGGCTGCCGCGTTGCGGAGTCGTCGGCGAACCAGGGCAGGGGGTTTCGGGGTGGTTGGGATGAAGAAGCTCGGTGTTTTCATAACTACGTTGCTCTTGGCGCTCGCGATGCTGCCCGCAGCGTCCGCGAACGCCGGCGGGGGCCCGCCTGCGACATTCACGACGGTCAACACATCCGTCGACGGAGTCGGCCACTGCAAGAACGGCCAGCCCGATGCGACAACCGTCGTGAATTGCAACATCTATGACGGAAAGCAGTACGTCTGGCTCAACGGTGGCCCAGCCAACGCCAATCTCGCAGAGGGGATGTACTTCTTCGCAGTGCTGGTCCCTGGCGGCCAGCCTGACCCCAACGATGGCGGAGCAAAGAATCTCTCGGACACGACCCTTGCGCCTCTTGCAGCCGGTTCTGCGAGCGGCGACGTGCGAGCGAACCGTACATTCACAGTGGCCGCGGGCGGAGCGATCGCGTACACCGGATCCGCCGGCTCGACCCCGCACGAGTTTGACGTGAGCACGAACCAAATCCGGCTCATGCCGTACGACGACACGACGAATAATGGCGGCGTCTACATCCTTGCGATCTGCGAGATCGCATCGGTCGACGCGACGGTTACTCCAAGGACCTGCAAGTACGACGCGTTCAAGGTCCAGGTACCTGAAGCGCCGGTGACGGTTGCAGCCGTGCTGAGCGGCACCAAGTACCTCGACGCCAACACGAACGGTCAGATGGATCCAGGGGAGGCCGGTCTTCCCAACTGGACCATCTCGATCAACGACGGTGCGACGACCACGACCGTTGACACCGATAGCGAGGGCAACTGGTCGTTCACGACGCCTGCCGTGAACGAGGGAACGGCCGAGACCTTCACGGTCTCGGAAGTTCAGCAGCCCGGCTACGAGCAGACGGGCAACACGATCGATCAGTCCAGCGCGACCGGTGGCGTCACCGTTGCGCTCAGCGACAAGATCTACACGCTCACACTGCCGAACACGGGCCCCGGCTCGGCCTCTGGCCTGAACTTCGGCAACATTCATCTTGCGAGTGCGTTGACCGCCTCGAAGACCGCGGCGCCCGCTTTCACGCGGACGTTCACATGGCAAATCGCGAAGGCCGTCGATAAGACCGAGATCGACACCGCCGACGGCGCGACGTTCACCTACACGGTCACCGTGACCCGCAGCGCCGGCACGGACAGCGCCTGGGCCGTGGGTGGGGAGATCACCGTCTCCAACGCGAACACGGCTGCCGCAGAGATCAGCGGAATCAGCGACGCGATCGATGACGCGAACGCGACTTGCCTCGTGGCGGGAACCTTCCCAGCCACGATCCCGGCGAGCGCGTCCACCAGCTTCACCTACGCATGCACCTACTCAGCTGTGCACGCGAGCGCGAACCAGACGAACACGGCGACCATTTCGTGGGCCGAACAGACTCTCTCCAACGCGACTCTCCTCAAGGCTGGCACAGCTCCGGCGACCGCGTCTATTACATGGGGAGATCCCACGACACAGGTCGACAACAGCGTGAGCGTGAGCGATCCGCTTGACTCGCAAGCCCCGCGCACGTTCTCGGCCTCTGGGTTCTTCACGTACTCGCACAACTTCAGCGGCGACGCTGCTGGAACGTGCACGACGCACAACAACACTGCAACCTTCACGACGAACACAAACGGCACCACAGGCTCGGCGAGCCAGACTGTGAAAGTCTGCGTCGGCGCCGACCTGACCGTCACGAAGTCCGCGACTCCGACTTTCACGCGCACGTACGGCTGGACGATTTCCAAGGCGGTCGATAAGACCCTCGTGAAGCAGGTCGGCGGTAGCGCGACATTCAATTACACGGTCGTCGCCGCGCAGACCGGATTCGTCGACAGCGCTTGGGCCGTGTCCGGAACGATCACGGTAAGCAACCCGAACGACTGGGAAGCAATCACCACGACCGTAAGCGACGCGATTGACAACGGCGGAACCTGCACGGTGACGAACGGGACGAACGTCAGCATCGCCCACAGCGGTTCCGCAAACTTCGCCTACACGTGTGCTTACACCTCGGCTCCAAACCCGCTGCTCGGTGGGACGAACACCGGGACGGCTTCGTGGGACAAGGCCGGAGCAGCTACGCCGAATGCCTCGGCGAACGGCACCGCAGCTGTCTCATTCGCCACACCGACGACCCTCGTGAACGCGACGGTCACGGTCACGGACACCTTCAACGGGGGGACGCCGACCACACTCGGCACGGTCACGGCGGCTGACGGCGCGCCGTTCGCGACTCGGACCTTCACGTATTCGCACTCGCTAAGCGTGCCGGCGTTCGACTGCAAGAGCTACACGAATACAGCAACGATCGTCGAGACCGGCCAGACCGCAAGCCAGACGGTGACCGTCTGCGGACCCGAGAAGACCGGCGGACTCACGATGGGCTTCTGGCAGAACAAGAACGGCCAGGGGATCATCACCGGTGGCGCAACGACGGCCAATGTCTGCAACTCGGGCACCTGGCTACGTCAGTTCGCACCGTTCCAGGACCTGAGCGCCACAGCGAACTGCGCAGGGGTGGCGAGCTACGTCTACAACGTCGTCAAGCTCGCGAGCTCGGCGGGTGACTCCATGAACCCGATGCTCAAGGCACAGATGCTCGCGACCGCACTCGATGTGTACTTCAGCGACCCGGCGCTCGGTAGCAACAAGATCGGTGCTCCCGGTCCGATCGGTAGCGCATCGATCGATCTGACGAAGATCTGCACGAACATCGGGACCTGCACCACATTCATCAACTCGAGCTCCGCGTTCGGTGGAGCGGCGAGCATGACGGTCAGCCAGATTCTCGCGTACGCGGCAGGCCAATCGAACTCGAGTGGCTCGACCTGGTATGCCAACGTGAAGTCGACGCAGGAGCTCGCCAAGGATGTCTTCGACGCGATCAATAACCAGGTGGCGTTCGCTCCGTAAGACTCACGCTCGGCCATGGGCAAACGGGGCCCGGCTCTTTGAGCCGGGCCTCGTTCTCTAATGCGAGAGTTGTCTAGGGCGCCGGGTAGCTGATCGTCAGCGAGAAGGAGCTCTGCGCCGTACCGCTCACCACGATCTGCGCCGTGCCGGCCGGCAGGACGAAGCTCAGACTCAACGGGCTTCCGCCCGTCTGAGTCAGCAGGACACTTCCGCTCGCCGAGTAGACGGTTACGGTCAACGGGGCCGTCTTCGAGAAGGTGAGAGTCCCTGACGCCGTCCCAGCGCCGGACATCAGAGTGAACGACCGTGAAGGGTTCTTATTCGTCACCGCTCCGCTCAGGGTCGTCGATACCTCGGTCGTAGCCGGAGCGGGCGTCGGCGTTGGCGCTGGGGTGGGCGAGGGCGCAACCGTCGGTGTTGGCGCGGGCGTCGGGCTAACCGTCGGCGCGGGCGTCGCGGTCGGCGCAGGGGCTGACGCGCCGAGCGCGAGCAAAGCCGCGTACGCGTCAACCCGGCCATATGCGACAGGCGCGCCGATTTTCAGCGCGGTCGTCTCGAGCGCGGCTTCAACGGCGGTGTTCGTGGCGGTGCCCACGTAAGACAGCGCGAGTCCCGCGATGCCCGCTACGGCCGGCGCAGCCGCGGACGTCCCGCAGAAGGAACCGAACCAGCCGGATCGCCCGGTCGTGTAGCTGCAACCGGGGGCCGCGACCTTGACCCACGAGCCGTAGCTGGACCACGCGTACAAGGCGTCGTTCGGGTCGGTCCCGGCGACCCCAAGTACCTCGGGATACGCCGCCGGATACGTCTGGGTCGCGGTGCCGCTGTTGCCGGCGGCCGCGACGAGGACGACCCCTTTGGAGTGGGCGTATTGAACCGCGCTCAGGAGCGTGCTCGTGCCGGTGGTGCCGCTGAGGCTCATGCTGATGACCCGCGCGCCGTGGTCGGTCGCCCAGATGATCCCCGAGGCGACGTTGGCAGTCGTGCCCGTCCCGTCCGCGCCCAGGACCTTCACCGGCATCAGCGAACAGTGCCAGCAGTACGACGCGATGCCGATGGAGTTGTTACTCGTAGCGCCAGCGACCCCCGCGGCCCACGTACCGTGGCCGTTGTCATCGGTCGCATCCGAGCTCCCGTTCAGTACGTTGTATCCAGCCACGAGGTTTGCCTGAAGATCTGGCTGCATGAGGTCGACGCCCGTGTCGAGGGATGCGATCACGACGCCGGAGGATCCCTGGGTCATGTCCCACGCGAGATTGGTGCGTGTCTTGATCTCCGACCATTCGTTTGGCCACCAGTAGTCGTTCGGAGTTGTGCCGGTCGCACTGACCGAAAAGTCACGCTCGACGAGTTCGACCCGAGCGTCGCTCGCGAGCTCCCGCCCGATCGCATCTTCCGATCCGGGCGGAACCGAAACGACATGGAGGCGCAGCGCCCCGATCTCAGCCTTCTTTGCCGCACCATGGGATTTCTCGAGGGCGTCCGACGCCGCGGCCTGCACGCCGGCGTAATAGCGGACGAGCAGCTGGCCGGGAACCGCCTTCGACGAGGGCGAGGACGTGACCGCGGCGACCACCGCGGCGGGCGGCGGCGTGACCGGTGCGTGCACCGGGGCGGCTCCGGGAACGGCAGCTCCGATCATCGAGCCGATCCCTATCGCGAATTGGACAACCGCTTTTGCGAGCCCGGCAAGCCATTCCATTGGATCCGCAGTCCCTTCGCGCCGAGCTCGTAGTCCCGATGCGCTCGGCTGTGCGCTGCGTAGGTAACCCGAACGAGCGACCGGCATGAACCGTCACTTTCGTCGTGGCGACTCAACCAAATGGGGGAGGACCAGTACTGCCATTCGCAAAAATGGGCCGAAAACGGTGCGCCGCGCTCGCGTCAAGGCAGGACTTTTTGCCGACGCCCGCTGTCAGAAACCGGCTCGGCGTCACTTTGCCGCCATCGGGAGACCGGACAAGTACTGGTTTCCTGGAATTGCCCGGTTCCTTGAGCCGGGAAAGAATCGTCGGGTAGACCAGCGAAAGGGGGGTGGGGTGGACCTTCGCAGTTTCATGTATGACGAGACGGGCCAGGGGCTCGTCGAGTACGCACTGATCATCGCCGTGATCGCGGTGGCGGTCATCGTCGCCATGCTCTTCTTGCAGGATCAGCTGACGAACGTCTTCACGAACATCGGGAACAACCTGACGTAGGAGGGCCGGGCCTGCGTTGCACCTGCAGCGCGGGCCCGTTCGCTCCGGCGGTCCCCGGTCCACGTGTACCGTCTTCTCGGTACTGGCGCGCTCCGCTACCTCATTTCCCTACTACCTGATCCAAATGACCGCTCCTAAGTTGACGGTGGGTCACGCTCGCGACGCAGGGATGGGTGGGGAAAGTGGGTTCCACACGTCAACGTTCAACGCTCGCGCTCCTCATGCTCGGCGCACTTCTCTTCGCAATGGCAATGTCGCTCCTGGCCGGACAGAGCGCCGGCGCGACGCCTACCGATAACGGCAGCTCGCAGCCTCTTGTCCCAGTCCTTATCAAATTCCACTCGAACGCGAGCGCTGCCGACATCGACGATGCGATTCACGGGAACGGCGGCATCGTCACGAATGACCTCAAGCAGATCCGGACCAAGGTCGTCCACGTTCCCGCGAACGCGCGCGATCGCATCCTCGCGGCGTTGGCGAAGCACCCCGCGGTTGAACGCGCGACGGCCCCGATAAAGCTGTCGCGAGCCGGAACGCCGAGCGACCCCGCCTACTCGCAGCAGTGGGCGCTCCCGAAGATCGCATGGGATCAGGCTTACGGGAACGTCGCGATCTCCGGACACGCGACGATCGCGGTCCTCGACACGGGTATCGACGCCACGCACCCCGATCTCACGGGACGCGTCGTCGCCGGCGCGAGCTTCACCGGCGGCGATCCGAACACCGACCCGAATGGTCATGGCACCGCGCTCGCCGGAATCGCAGCAGCGAACGTGAACGATGGGATCGGGATGGCCGGCGTTGCGTACGCCGGTACCGACCTGTCGTCGGTTCAAGTGCTGCAGGCCGATGGCACCGGATACGACAGCGACGTCGTGGCCGGCGTGCTGTGGGCCGCGGACAACGGCGCGAGTGTCATCCTCATGGGCTTTAGCAGCGCGGACTACTCGTTCGCGCTCGCCGATGCGATCGCATACGCGTGGGGCAGGGGCGCGGTGCTCATCGCCGCGACGGGAAATGACGGCTCGAGTGGATACACATATCCCGCGGGGACGCCTTACGTAGTCGGCGTCGCCGCGACAGATCAGGACGACGTGGCCGCGTCGTCGAGCAACACCGGGAGCGCCCTCATCGGCGCTCCCGGCGTTGGGATCTACACGACCCAGCCCGGTGGCGCGTACGCGACGTTCTCAGGAACGTCGGCGGCAGCTGCGCACGCCGCTGGTCTCGCTGCGCTTCTGCGAGCGAGCGGCTCCGACAATTCAGCGATCGCGAGCAAGCTGCGGACGGGCGCGGATGCCACCGGCGTGCTCCCGCGGATGAACGTCGCGAACTCTTTTGCCGCGGATGCTTCGTTGCCTGCGCCAGCCGGCACGCCGGCGGGTGGTGTTCCAAACCCCATCTATACGGCTGCGGCAATGAAGTACACGGCCGCGATTTCGGCGGCCGGTCTTGGCGGGGGCGCGACGACCGTCGCCTACACGCTCACGATCACGAACAACTCTACGAACAATGAAGTGCTGGGGTCGAGCAATGTCACGATCCCGGCCGGCTACTCGAGCCTCGTCCTTGGCTCGGTGACCGTCTCAGCAGGCAAAGTCTGGACCGCGACTCTCGTGGGCGGCACGATCCAGCTGCGGAGTAGCGCCGCCAACACGCTGACGCCCGGCCAGTCAGTAACCCTCGGATTCACTGCCACCAATCCATGCACAGCCGTGACGTACCAATGGAACGGCGACGGGAAGCAGACGGTCGATTACAGCGGTGGCGGTGCCTCCAATTTCGACAGCAGCTCGACCAACACGGTCACGGTCTCGAACAACTGCTACGAGGCGTCGATCACGCCCACAACGGCGACCGCCGGGGCAGCCTCCTTCACCTACACCCTCACAATTACGAATCGATCGTCCACGAGCCTCGGGTCGGCCAGTGCCACGGCACCGGCCGGGTACCTCAGCGTCGTCCTCGGGACGGTTGCGGGGCCAGGAAGTAAGGGTTGGACCGCCTCGCTGGCGTCCGGAGTTATCCAGCTGAGAGCAACCAACAATCAGGCTCGGCTCGACTTGAACGAATCCGTCAGCGCGATCTTCTCCGCCACAAATCCGGCGACCGTTGGCTCGTACGCATGGACGACAACGAGTAAGACCACGACCGATTTTTCAGGGACGACCACGTTCGCCCTACGTCCCGGCACGACTGACCCGACGGTCGCGATAACGGCTGGCGCAGCAGCGCGTCTGCGCCTTGTTCAGCAGCCAACGAGCGCGACATACGGAAACACGATCGGTCCGTCGGTCACGGTTGAGATCGTCGACGCGAACAACAACCGCATCACAAATGACAACAGCACACAGGTGAGCCTGTCCTTGGGCACAAACCCGACCGGCGCGTCCTTGAGCGGCGGCGGAGCGCAAGCGGCCTCGAGTGGGCTCGCCACGTTCGGTGGCCTCTCAATCAACAAGGTCGGGACTGGCTACACCTTGGCCGCATCAAGCAACCCGAGCCTCACGGGCGCAACGAGCCCTGCCTTTGACATCACAGCTCGCGCGATCACCGTCACAGCCACGGCCGACTCGAGGACGTACAACGGCACGAACAACTCCTCGGGTGTGCCAGCCATGACGTCGGGTAGCCTCGCCAGCGGCGATACGGCGAGCCTGACGCAGACTTTTGATTCCAGGAACGTCGGCACGACTCGCGTGATCACGCCCGCAATTAGTTTCACAAGCGGGAGCGTCTCGAACTACGCCCTGACGCTCGTTACCAAGACCAATCAGACAATCACCCCGCGGGCGCTCACCGTGAGCGCCAGCGGGCTGAATCGGGTCTACGACGGCACTACCGCGGCCACGGTGACGCTCTCCGACAACCGGGTCTCGGGTGACGTCTTCACCGGCGGCTTCACCACTGCCGCCTTCAATAACAAGAACGTCGGCATCGGCAAGGCAGTCTCGGTCTCCGGGATCTCCATCAGCGGGACCGACGCCGGCAACTACACCTTCAACACCACCGCATTGACCAGCGCCGACATCACCCCGCGGGCGCTCACCATCACGGCTGCCGGGGTGAACAAGGTCTACGACAGCACCACCGCGGCCACGGTGACCCTCTCCGACAACCGGGTCTCTGGTGACGTCTTCACCGACAGCTACACCGCTGCCGCCTTTGCCGACAAGAACGTCGCCAACGGCAACACCGTCAGCGCGAGCGGCATATCGATCAGCGGCCACAGTCACGCTGAGCGACGACCGGGTCAGCGGCGACGTCTTCACCGACACGTACACCACGGCCACTTTCGCCGACAAGAACGTCGCCAGCGGCAAGACGGTCACCGTGAGCGGGATCTCGATCAGCGGGACCGACGCGGCCAACTACACCTTCAACACCGCCGCCTCGACGACCGCCGAGATCACCGCCCGGACGCTGCATCTGAGCGCGACCGGGGTGAACAAGATCTACGACGGCACGACCGCGGCCACGGTGACCCTGAGCGACGACCGGGTGGCAGGTGACATCGTCGCCGACAGCCACACCGCTGCCGCATTTGCCGACAAGAACGTCACCAACGGCAAAACGGTCAGCGTGAGCGGCATCGCGATCAGCGGCACCGACGCTCGCAACTACACCTTCAACACCACCGCGACTACTACCGCCGACATCACCGCGCGGGGGCTGACCGTCTCGGCCCATGGCATCAACAAGGTCTACGACGGCGGCACGACGGCCACGGTGACCTTGAGCGACGACAGGGTGTCAGGCGATGTGTTCACCGACAGTTACACCGCGGCCAGCTTCGCCGACAAGAACGTCGGAACCGCGAAGGCGGTCTCAGTAAGCGGCATCTCGATCGCCGGCACCGACGCCTCGAACTACACCTTCAACACCACCGCCACGACGACCGCCGACATCACCACCCGGACGCTGCACGTCACTGCCACCGGGGTGAACAAGGTCTACGACGGCACGACCACCGCCACGGCCACCTTGAGCGACGACCGGGTCGCAGGTGACGTCTTCGGCGGCAGCTACACCTTGGCGAGCTTCGCCGACAAGAACGTCGGCACGGCCAAGACTGTGAGCGTCAGCGGCATCTCCATCAGCGGGACCGACGCCGCCAACTACGCCTTCAACACCAGCGCGTCGACGAGCGCCGACATCACCGCCCGGACGCTTCACGTCAGCGCCACTGGACTGAGCAACGTGTACGACGGCACGACCGCCGCGACGGTCACCTTGAGCGACGACCGGATGTCAGGTGACATCCTCGCCGACAGCTACACCGCTGCCGCATTTGCCGACAAGAACGTTGCCAACGGCAAGACGGTCAGCGTGAGCGGCGTCGCGATCAGCGGCACCGACGCCGGCAACTACACCTTCAACACCACCGCATCGACGAGCGCGGATATCACCGCTCGTACGTTGCATGTCAGCGTCACTGGAGTGAACAAGGTCTACGACGGCACGACCACCGCCACGGTCACTCTGAGCGACGACCGGGTCGCAGGTGACGTCTTCAGCACGAGCTACAGCTCGGCGAGCTTCGCCGACAAGAATGTCGGCACGGGGAAGGCGGTCGCGGTCTCCGGCATCTCGATCAGCGGGACCGATGCCGGCAACTACACCTTCAACAACACCGCATCGGCCAGCGCCGACATCGCCGCCCGGACGCTGCACGTCAGCGCCACCGGGGTCAACAGGGTCTACGACGGCAGCACCGCGGCCGCAGCCACGCTGAGCGACGACCGGGTCAGCGGTGACGTCTTCAGCACGAGCTACGCCGCGGCGAGCTTCGCCGACAAGAACGTCGGCACGGCGAAGACAGTCTCGGTCTCCGGCATCTCGATCAGCGGCACCGACGCCCCGAACTACACCTTCAACGCCACTGCCACGACGACCGCCGACATCACCCCACGCGGGCTGACCGTCTCGGCCCACGGCATCAACAAGGTCTACGACGGCACGACCACCGCCACGGTCACCCTGAGCGACGACCGGGTCGCGGGTGACGTCTTCAGCACGAGCTACACCTTGGCCGGCTTCGCCGACAAGAATGTCGGCACGGGGAAGGCGGTCGCGGTCTCCGGCATCTCGATCAGCGGGACCGACGCCGCCAACTACACCTTCAACACCACCGCCTCGACCACCGCCGACATCACCGCCCGGGCGCTCGACATCAGTGCGACCAGCGATTCCAAGACATATGACGGCACCACCAGCTCGAGCGCCGCGCCGACGACGTCCGGGCTCCAGACCGGCGACACCGTCTCCGGCCTGACCCAGGCCTTCCAGTCCAAGAACGTCCTCGGCACCAATGGCAGCACCCTCCAGGTCACCGGGTACACCGTCAACGACGGCAACGCCGGCCACAACTACACCGTGACGACGCTCACCGCGACGGGAACGATCGGCCCCAAGGACGTGAGCGGCAGCTTCACCGCGCAGAGCCGGATCTATGACGGCGCCACCGCGGCGACCGTGCTCACGCGCTCGCTCAACGGCACCATCGGCTCTGACGACGTCGCGCTCAGCGGCGGGACAGCCAGCTTCGCCGACAAGAACGTCGGGACCGTCAAGACTGTGACCCTCACCGGGGCCGCGCTCTCGGGCAGCGACGCCGCCAACTACCTCCTCACCGGCGTGGCCACGACGACGGCGGACATCAACGCCCGGGCGCTGCACATCAGCGCCACCGCGGTGAACAAGATCTACGACGGCACGACCACCGCAACGGTCACCTTGAGCGACGACCGGGTCTCAGGTGATGTGTTCACCGACGGCTTCACCAGTGCCACCTTCAACAACAAGAACGTCGGCACCGGCAAAACCGTGTCGGTGAGCGGGATCTCGATCAGCGGCACCGACGCGGGCAACTACACCTTCAATACCACCGCGACGGCCAGCGCCGACATCACCGCTAGGACCCTCCACGTGACCGCCACCGGGGTGAACAAGGTCTACGACGGCGGCACGACGGCCACGGTCACGCTGAGCGACGACCGGGTGTCAGGAGATGTGTTCGCCGACACGTACACCGGTGCCACCTTCAACAACAAGAATGTCGGCACCGGCAAGGCGGTCGCGGTCTCCGGCATCTCCATCAGCGGGACCGATGCCGGCAACTACACCTTCAACACCACCGCATTGACCAGCGCCGACATCAATGCGCGAGGGCTCACGGTCTCGGCGCACGGCATCAACAAGACCTACGACGGCACGACCGCCGCGACGGTCACCTTGAGCGACGACCGAGTCGCGGGTGACGTCTTCAGCACGAGCTACACCAGTGCCACCTTCGCCGACAAGAACGTCGGCATGGCCAAGGCCGTCTCGGTGAGCGGCATCGTGATCTCCGGCGCCGACGCCGCGAACTACACCTTCAACACCACTGCCACGACGACCGCCAACATCACGCCCAGGGCGCTCACCGTGTCGGCGCAGGGCATCAACAAGGTCTACGACGGCACCACTGCGGCTACGGTCACGCTCAGCGACAACCGCGTCGCCGGCGACGTCTTCAGCACGAGCTACGCCGCGGCGAGCTTCGCCGACAAGAACGTCGGCACCGCCAAGGCGGTCGCGGTCTCCGACATCTCCATCAGCGGGACCGACGCCGGGAACTACACCTTCAACATCACCGCCACGACCACCGCCGACATCTCCGCCGTCGGCACAGGCAAGGCGGTCGCGGTCTCCGGCATCGCCATCAACGGGACCGATGCCGCGAACTACATCTTCAATCCCACCACCTCGACCAGCGCCGACATCACCGCGCGGGCCCTTACGGTCTCGGCCGCTGGGGTAAGCCGGGTTTACGACGGCACGACCGCCGCCACGGTGACGCTCTCCGACAACCGGGTCTCGGGCGACGTCTTCACCGACAGCTACACCAGTGCCACCTTCGCCAACAAGAACGTCGGCGCCGCCAAGACGGTCTCGGTGAGCGGGATCTCGATCAGCGGCACCGACGCCGCCAACTACACCTTCAACGCCACCGCCACGACCACCGCGGACATCACCGCCAAGCCCGCCGCGGCTACCTTCACCGCGAACAACAAGGTCTACGACGGCAATGCGACCGCGAGCTTCCTGACCAGGACGATCGCCTCAAAGGTCAATGGTGATGGCCTCGACTTCAGCGCCAGCTCGCTCAGCTTCGCTAGCAAGAACGTCAGCACCGGCAAGACGGTCACTGCCAGCGGCATCGCGCTGACCGGCACCGACAAAGACAACTACGCGCTCAGCTCGACGACCGCCGCGAACACCGCGGACATCACCGCCCGGGCGCTCACCCTGAGCGCCACCGGGGTGAACAAGACCTACGACGGCACGACCGCGGCCACGGTGACGCTTTCCGACAACCGGGTCCCGGGTGATGTCTTCACCCGCGGCTACACCAGTGCCACCTTCGCGAACAAAAACGTCGCCACCACCAAGACGGTCTCGGTCAGCGGGATCTCGATCAGCGGCACCGACGCCGCCAACTACACCTTTAACATCACCACCACGACCACCGCGGACATCACCGCTCGGCTGCTGCACGTCGGCGCCACCGGAACGAACAAGATCTACGACGGCACCACCGCGGCCGCGGTCATGCTGAGCGACGACCGGGTCGGCGGTGACGTCGTCAGCACGAGCTACACCGCGGCGAGCTTCGCCGACAAGAACGTCGGCACGGCCAAGGCCGTCTCGGTCAGCGGCACCTCGATCGCCGGCACCGACGCCGCCAACTACAGCCTCGCCAACACCTCCGCCGCGACGACCGCCAACATCACGCGGCGCGACCTGACGGTCACGGCCACCGGGATGAACAAGGTCTACGACGGCGCCACGGTCGCGACGGTCACCCTCACTGACAACCGCGTCGCCGGTGACGTCTTCACCGACAGCTACACGGCGGCCAGCTTCGCTGACAAGAACGTCGGCACCGGCAAGGCCGTCTCTGTGAGCGGGATCTCGATGGCCGGCACCGACGCCGCGAACTACAACCTCACCAACACCACCGCCGCGACGACCGCCAACGTCACCAGGCGACCAATAACTGTGACCGCCGATGCCGGCCAGACCAAGGTCTACGGCAACGCCGATCCGCTGTCTTTCACCTACCACATCACCAGCGGCTCGCTGGCGCTCGGCGACACCTTCAGCGGAGCGCTGAGTCGCGCCGCGGGCGAGAATGTGGGCGTCTACGCGATCGGCCAGGGCACCGTCGCCCTCAGCTCCAACTACACCCTGACCTATGTCGGCGCCAATTTCAGCATCACGAAAGCCACCCTGACAATTACCGCCGACAGCAAGAGCAGGCAATACAGTGATCCGAATCCCACATTTACGGCGACTTACACGGGATTCAAGAACGGCGACACACCTCCTTTGAACGATCTGACCGGCAGCCCAAGCCTCACGACGACCGCGAACTCGGCGAGTAACGTCGGCACATATACGATCACGGCCGCCCTCGGAACGCTCGCTTCGGGGAACTACAGCCTCGCGTTCGTGAACGGGACGCTGACGGTAACCCAAGAGGACGCGCGGGACACCTATACCGGACCTACCTTCGCGGCGACGGCCTCAGCGACCAGCGGGACCGTGACGCTGACGCTCCGCGCGACGATCCAGGACATCACAGCGGTCACCGGCGACACCGCTTACGACGCTTTTGCCGGTGACATCAGGACGGCGACCGTGAAGTTCGTGAACCGAGATTCCGCGAACGCCCTGCTCTGCACGGCGAGCCTTGCATTGATTTCGCAGTCCGACACGAAGACGGCGACCGCCACATGCAATTGGTCCGCGTCGCTTGGCAGCGCCGACAGCGCCCAGTACACGGTCGGCATCATGGTCGGCGGCAACTATTTCCGCGACGACTCTTCCGAGGACGCAGTGGTCACGGTCTCGAAGCCGTTGACTAACTTCATCACAGGTGGCGGGTACCTCGTCGAGAGCAGCTCGAGCGGGACGATCTCGGGGGACCTGGGTACGCGGAGTAACTTCGGATTCAACGTGAAGTTCAACCAGAGCGGGACGAACCTCCAGGGGCACGTGAATGTCATCGTCCGCCATGGCGGCCGCGTCTACCAAATCAAGAGCACGTCGATCACGTCACTCGGCGTTCAACCGCTGCCGTGCACCAACGCGCCCTGCACGGCACAGTTCGTCGCAAAAGCGTCTGTACAGGACATCACGAATCCGCTGCTGCCAATCTCTGTCGAGGGCAACGCGACGATCCAGATGAACATGCACGATCAGGGCGAGCCCGGCTCATCCGACACGATCGGCTTCACGGTCTACGACAAGAACAACGCGCTCATGTTCTCGAGCAACTGGACCGGCGCTACAACCGCCGAACAGCTACTCGCCGGGGGTAACGTCGTAGTGCACTAACACCGCAAAACGATCGGGCTTTATCGACGGCGTCGAGGCGTATCCCCCTCGACGCCTTCATCTTGTCCGAAGGCGAAACGGTGTTCATCGGGCCATGGTGTCGATCCTTCGTACCGCCGCCATGTAGAGGACGATCGTCGCGGCGCCGATCGCGAACACCGGCGAAAAATACGCGAGCAGCTCGACAGGCCCGATGAGGTTCGTGCCGCGCGCCTGGGCGAGCTGGCTCACGAGAGGCGGTAGCGAAAGGAGCGCGAACTCGGCGGCGATCACCAGCACGACGATCCCGAGCGTCCGCGGCTTTCGCGTTGCTCGGCGAACGACCGTGTATCCCACGGCGGCCCCTCCTGCGATGGCCAGCAGCAGAAAAGAGATGGGCCACACGGGAGACCCAACCGTGGCGGGTCCGAGGATCAAGTTGAGGAATGTGCCGCCGAGGGTCTGCACGAGCGCATAGATCCCGGCCGCCTCGAGTGTTGGATTGCGGTCGCCCGGGCCGGTGCGTAGCCACCGAGCCAGTGCGATCGCGACGGCCACGCCAAGTAGTTGCGGCCAGAGCGCGATCAAGTAGCCCCCGACGGAGCAGAGCTGCCCTCCTAAGACTGCAAATCCGCCGAACTCGCCACAGAAGCGGAGCTGACCCGGCAGACCGAGAAGCCTCTCGAGGGCCAGGACTCCCAAGTAGCCAGCCACTGTGGTCCGCCCACCTCCGACCCACGCGACTGCGAGCGCCGCGGCGGTCCCCGCGAGGCCCGCGAGCTCGAACGGGGCGGGGAGGGGTGTCTCGCGGGTCGTCAATCGAAAAAGCAGCGAGACCAGGATCGTGACGATCCCCGATGCGAAGAATCCCGCGCCGAAAGCCGCCATCACCGACCAAAAGGGCGATGCGCGCGCGACACGTGGATGCGGTAAGGCGCGCGCGAACGTGATGACTTCGGGGAATTCACGACGCAGTCCGTCGAGCATCGGCGCCCCTATTCTGGCTTCATGGCAATGGAGACCGGGACCGAGCGTGACGTCCTCGTGCTCGCGAAGACGATCGCAGCGAACGAGTTTCCAGTGGAGCGACCGGGCGTCATCGCGCAGGACCGCGCGAGCGGCGCGCTCCTACGCCTCGCGCCGTTTCCGTGGAAGGGCGCGGATACGGATCCACCGGTCCAGCGCTGGTCGTGGCTCCAGCTCGGTGCTTCGCGCGACGAGCGCGATCCCCGGCCGGAGACCCACACCGTGCAGGGAGAGATCATCCCGACGGGATATGTCGACGCGAAAGATGGGTGGCGCCTCAGATGGCCGTTCGTGCGGCCGCACCTGCGCGGTTCGGTCGAAGCGCTCCTCGAGCTCTCGCGCGCGCGATCATCGACGACGGGGTTCGTGCGGCCAGAGCCGGACATCGATGTCGTCCAGCTCCCGCTTCGCCTCCGCTTTCGCTGCGCGAGCGACGAGTGCGATACGACGCACGAGCTCCCGGTGCTCGACTGGGAGCTGCACTCGCTCGCGCAGGCGACGCGTTCTCGCTACGGGCCCTCGTGGGCGACGAAGTTCCGCGAAACGTGGGGCGCGGGCCTCGCCGAGCGCTACGACGTGCATCTTTTGCTCTCGGCGTACGCGCAGGCGCCGACGAAGCTCTACGTGGCCGGACTGTTCTACCCGCCGAGGGTTGCCGAGGACGCGCATGAGCACGTGCATCACGTCGAGCATCGCCGGCACGTCGGCTAGTCAGACCTTGCCGACGAGCTCCCTGGGCGTATCGTGCCGCTCGAGGCCGAGCTCGCCGGGCTTCCCGCCGTACCCGTGCGGAAAGATCCGCAGCAGAAGGTACGTGCCGGTGGTCGGGTCGTCCGAGCGCTCGACGACGAGCGACGGTCCCCAGCGCGAATCGAAGCGCTCGCCGACGTCCGGCTTTGTCTTCGCGAACTCGAAGCCCTCTTTGTCCCACTGCAGCACGGCATAACTGCGGACGACGCGCTCCTCGTCCCCGCCTTCGTCCGGACGCCAGCGGTGCTCGGCGGGGTGCTCTCGTTGACAGACCGCCGGCGAACCGGAGTGAAGTAAGACCCACTTGTAGACATCGGCATCCTTCGACTGGGCGCCTTGGGGATACGCTTCTCGGTGCAGCTTTTCGCCGATCGTGCAGAGGTAGTAGAAAAGCATGTCGGGGAGCAGGATAGCCAGAGATGGAGCCACGCACGATCACGGTCGAAGGTCTGCGGACACGCGTTCTCGTCGAGGACGGTGGCAACGGTCGGGAGCCGATCGTGCTCGTTCACGGCGTCGGTGGCTGGGCTGAGAACTGGCGACCGGTGATGCCTGCCCTCGCCTCGACCGGACGTCAGGTCATCGCGCTTGACCTTCCAGGCTTTGGGCAGAGTGAAGCGCCTCGCCGTGTCCGTTACTTCGGGCCCGAGGAAGCGTTCTACCCGCGCTTCGTCATCGCCGCAATGGATGTTCTCGGGATCGAACGCGCGCACATCGCCGGGAACTCGATGGGTGGTGCGATCGCATACATGACGGCCGTGACCGCGCCGATGAGGACACGCTCGATCGTCCTCGTCGCCCCAGGCGGTCTCGGGCGCGACGTCGCGTTCTTCCTGCGGGCGTGCTCGCTGCCTGGGTTCGGTCTCGTCGCGCGGCTCCCCCGACCTCGCGGCGCCGCGCGCAACGTGCTCCGCACGTGCTTTTACGACGCCGGACGCATCACGCCCGAGCTCTACGAGGAAGCGGAGCGATACGGCAACAGCTCATTCCCGGAATTCGTGCGGGCGCTCTCCGCGGGGGTGGGCATCCGCGGCGTGCGGCGCTCATTGCGAGACGCCTGGGTGGCGCGATCCGCGCTCTATACCGGCCCGGCCCTGGTGGTGTGGGGTCGCGAGGACTTCGTACTTCCGCTACGGCATCTCGCCGACGTGCACGCCACGCTACGGCAGGCGCAGGTCGCGCTGATCGACCACTGTGGCCATATGCCCCAAGCGGAGCGACCGGACGAGTTCCTCGCCGCGACACTTCCGTTCCTTGACCGCGCGGAGCAAGCCGCGGCGGCCTAGTGGCCCGGAACTGGCACCATTGAACGTGGATGAAGACGGGCACCCGCCCCGACATCGCGGTCACCACTCCTAAAGCGAAGCTCCGCCTCAGCGCTCAGGACGTTCTCGCCGACTACCGCCTCGCCGTGCGCAGCCGCGCGGCGAGCGAGCTGTCGAGGCGAGAGGTCCTCGTCGGAAAGGCGCCCTTTGGCATCTCCGGCGAAGGGAAAGAGATCGCCCAGCTGGGAATGGCACACGCCTTCCGGCCGGGCGACTGGCGGTCCGGGTACTACCGCGACCAGACCTTCATGTTCGCGGTCGGCCTGGCCGATCTTTCGCAATACTTCGCGCAGCTCTACGCGGATCCTGACGTCGTCCGCGACCCCAACTCCGCCGGCCGCCAGATGCTGAGCCACTTTGCGACGCGCACCCTGGACGACCGCGGGCGCTTCAAAGACCTACTCGCGACGGGGCAGTCCGCGTCGGAACTTTCCCCCGTGGCTGCGCAGATGCCTCGTTCGGTGGGCCTGGCGTGGGCATCGCGGCTCTACCGCGAGTCGCCGGCCGCGCGATCGGTCGCGCGCGGCTTCTCGCGCGGCGGCGAGGAGGTCTGCTTCGCCACGATCGGGAACGCGGGGACCAGCGAGGGTGTGTTCTGGGAGAGCCTGAACGCCGCGGGAGTCCTGCAGATCCCTCTGGTCATCTCGGTGTGGGACGACGGCTATGGGATCTCGGTGCCGAACGAGTTTCAGACGACGAAGGCCTCGATCTCCGCCGTGCTCGAGGGCTTCCGCCGGCAGCGCGAGGGCACGGGCATCGAGCTGTATACCGTAAAGGGCCACGACTACGTCGCGTGCTGCGACGTCTACCAGATCGCGGCCGAGCGTGCCCGCCGCGAGCACATCCCCGCTGTCATTCACGTGACCGAGATGACGCAACCGCAGGGACACTCGACGAGCGGTTCGCACGAGCGCTACAAGTCAAAGGAGCGACTGCGCTTCGAGATTGAGTTCGATCCAATCCGCCGTATGCGCGAGTGGCTCATTCGCGAAGAGATGGCGGATGCGACCTCCCTTGACGAGCTCGAGCGGGCGAGCCGCATCGACGTCGAGCGCATCCGCGAGGAAGCCTGGGACGCGTATCAGGCTCCGATCCACGCTGAGCGCGAGCAGGCCCTGACGGTCCTCGAGGCGGCGGCCGCGGAGGACCAGGCCGCCCTCGAGGCGCTCGTCGAGGAGCTGCGCACCACTGATCCTCCGAGCCGGCGGCTCATCGCATCGACGGCACGCCGGGCGCTCGCCGCGCTCCGAGGCCGCGCGGGATCCGCGCGTGATGACCTCGCCGCATTCGCCGAGTCGTATGCGAAGCACAACGACGAGCTCTTCAACTCGCACCTCTACAGCCGGTCGGCGGAGTCTCCGCTCCGGATCGGCTGGGTCGGCCCGGCGTACCCCAACGACGCCGAGATGGTGGACGGCCGGATGGTGCTCCTGCGGTGCTTCGACGCGAACCTCGAGCGCGACCCGCGGATCCTCATCCTCGGCGAGGACATCGGAAAGCTCGGCGACGTCAACCTCGTCTTCGAGGGACTGCAGGCGAAGCACGGCGAGCAGCGCGTCATCGATACCGGCATCCGCGAGGCGACGATCCTCGGGCAGGGGATCGGTGCAGCCCTGAGAGGACTCCGGCCAGTCGTGGATATCCAGTACGTCGACTATCTGCTGTACGCGCTCGAGCTCGCCTCCGACGACCTCGCGACGCTGCACTGGCGCACCGGCGGCGGACAGAAGGCGCCCGTGCTCATCCGCACCAAAGGCCACCGGCTGCAGGGCATCTGGCACACGGGATCGCCGATGGCGACGATCATTTCGTCATTGCGCGGCCTCCACGTCGCGGTGCCGCGCGACATGACGCGCGCGGCCGGCCTCTACAACACCCTCTTGCGAGGCGATGATCCGGCACTTCTCATCGAGGTCCTGTCGGGCTATCGCCTCAAGGAGCGTCTGCCGGAAAACGTCGGCGAGTTCACGATCCCGCTCGGCGTCACCGAAACGATCCGCCGAGGCTCGGACGTCACGGTTGTGACGTACGGCGCCCTATGCCGGATCGCGATGGAAGCCGCGGAGGATCTCGCGGGCGTGGGTATCGAGACGGAGATCATCGATGTGCAGACGCTGCTCCCGTTCGATCGCGATCACGCCATCGCCGAATCGGTCGAGAAGACCGGCGCCCTGCTCGTCGTAGACGAGGACGTCCCGGGCGGCGCGTCGGCATACATTGTTCGCGAGGTCGTCGAGACCCAGCGGGCGATCGATCACCTTGAGGTGGGGCCCCGAACGCTCACCGGAACCGCGAACCGTGTGGCCGTCGGCAACGATGGAGACTATTTCTCGAAGCCGAACCGCGACGATATCTTCGAAGCGGTCTACGCGATCATGCGCGAGCGCCGGCCCGACGAGTTCCCGCCGATCATGCCGGAGCGGCGCTCGTGATCAAGACCAATGTCCAAGCGGTACACGACACGCTCCAGAGCGAGTTCAGACGCGACGAACGGCTCATCCTCTTGGGCGAAGACGTCGGCGTGCGCGGCGGGGTTTTCCGCGTCTCGGACGGTTTCATCGAAGAGTTCGGTGCCGATCGGGTCATCGACACGCCAGTCGCCGAATCGAGCATCGTTGGCGTCGCCATCGGCGCCGCGCTCGGTGGCCTCGTGCCGATCGCCGAGATGCAGTTCGCGGATTTCAGCGCGCCGGCCTTCGAGCAGATCGTCGACGAGGCCGCCCGTATGCGCTATCGGTCGAACGGCGCGTGGGGGGTCCCGATGGTGATCCGCATGCCCTGGGGCGGGGCAATCCATGGAGCGCTCTACCACTCGCAATCGGTCGAGGCCTTCTACGCGCACGTCCCCGGGCTCAAGGTCGTCGTGCCGTCGACGCCGTACGACATCACCGGCATGCTGCGGAGTGCGATCCGCGATCCTGATCCGGTGATCTTCCTCGAGCACAAGGCGACCTACCGTTCGGTCAAGGGCGAAGTCCCCGATGGCGACTACACGGTGCCCCTCGGCCCCGCAGACGTGAAGCGCGAAGGCACAGACATCACTGTCTACGCCTACGGACTCATGCTGCATCACGCGCTCGCCGCGGCCGAAACCCTGGCGGCTGAGGGCCTCTCGGTGAATATCGTGGATATCCGCAGCCTGCGGCCCCTCGACGTCGAAACCATCCTGCGGGAAGCGCGGAAGACCGGAAAATGTTTGGTTGTTTATGAAGATAATCGGATGTTCGGCGCCGGCGCCGAGATCGCGGCGCTGATCGCCGAGGAGGCGTTCAGCGACCTGGATGCTCCGGTCATGCGCATCGGAGGTCCAGAGGTTCCCGCGATGCCGTACAACAAACCACAGGAAGACTGGTTCATGCCCGACCCGGCGAAGATCGCGGCCAAGATGCGCGAGCTGGCCGCGTACTAGGGGAGTGCAATGGCTTTTGAGCTGAAGATGCCCAAGCTCGGCGAGTCCGTCACCGAAGGCACGATCGGGAAGTGGCTCAAGCAGCCCGGCGACAAAGTGAACAAATACGACCTGCTCGTCGAGGTGCAGACCGACAAGGTGAACACCGAGATCCCGTCGCCTGTCGCTGGCACCCTCAAGGAGGTCAAGGTCGAGGAGGGCCAAACCGTCCCGATCGGGACGCTCCTCGCCGTCTTCGACACCGCCGATGGAGAAGCCACGGCCCAGCCCTCTGCGCCGGCGGCGCCGCAGCGCGCATCGCAGCAGCCGCAGCCGCAGGCTGCGGCCCCCCAGGCGCCGAAACCCTCTCAACCCGGCGGAGCCCAGGCCCCGCAGGGCCCGGGCGCCCCCGCCGGGCGGGGGCCATCGGCGCCTGAGGGGGCCGCGCCCTTACCAACTCGCGCCGCGCCGCCGCCACCTCAAAGTCCGTCCCCCGCGTCCCAATCCTCGGCGGCTGCCACAGCGACGGCGGAGCGCCCCGATCTCTCCGATGTCAGGGCCACTCCTGCGGTAAGGAAGCTCGCGAGCGAGCAGGGCGTCGACATCTCGCAGATCGAAGGCACCGGTCTCGGTGGGCGCGTGTCGCGCAAGGATGTCGAAGACTTCATCGCGCAGCGACAGTCGTCGCGGCAGCAGCCTGCGACTCGCGTCGTTCAGGCACAGCCGCAGGCGCAATCGCAATCGGCTCCCGTGCGCCAGGCACCGGTTCCCTCGCTCTCCGGGGACGAGCTCGTGCCGCTCTCACAGATGCGGCGCGCGATCGCGAACAACATGGTCCAGGCGTGGAGCGCTCCGCACGCGCACGCCGTCATGGAGGTCGACATGACCGACCTCATGCGCTACCGCGAGCGCGTCAGAGGCGAATTCCAGGAGCGCGAAGGCTTCGACCTGTCGCCCGCCGCGTTCATCGCGAAAGCCGTCGTGGAGGCGCTCCGCACGGTGCCGTCCGTCAACTCGAGCTGGACCGATCAGGGACTCATTCGCCACCGCGAGCTCAATCTCGGCTACGCGGTCGCCCTCGGAGAGGATGGCCTCATCGTGCCCGTCATCAAAGACGCCGACGGCAAGAGCCTCGCGGGTCTGATGCGCTCCATTCGTGACGTCGTCGATCGCGCGAAGGCGCGGCGGCTCACCCTGGACGACCTTTCCGGCGGCACCTTCACGCTCAACAACACCGGTCCGCTAGGGACGGTCGTCTCGAGCCCGATCGTGCCGCCCGGCCAAGCCGCGATCCTCTCGTCGGAATCGATCCGCAAGCGGCTCGTGGTGACCGACGAAGACGCGATCGCGATCCGGCAGATGATGAACATCGTCATCGGCTTCGACCACCGCGTCGTCGATGGATCGACGGCGGCGCGCTTCCTCACTGCCGTGCGTGACTGGCTTCAGACCACGGGCGCGTCGGTCCCGGTTTACTAATGGGGGAGCTCGCGCCGATCAAGTTCGAAATGCCCGGCGAGGTCGAGCGGCCGCGCTCGCGAGGGCGCAGCGCGGCAAACACCGTCGTCCCG
>VBDV01000039.1 GCA_005882765.1 Chloroflexota bacterium
TGACCACCGGCGAAAACAAATCGTTCGACATCACGGGCACCTCGGGCGACATCGCGTGGCGTGCGGCGCGTCCACGCGCGCTCGTGATGTCGGGCGGCTGCTGTGCGGGCCGGCCGGGTGGGCAGCTCATTCTCTGGGACGACATCAGCGGCGAAAGCCACGAGATCATCGGTAGCAAAGCCGCGCCCCTCGTGTTCACCGGCACCGCGGACTGGGATCCGACGGGGACCCTGATCGCCGCGGCGGTCTTCGAGCGAACCATGGTCCCGCGTTCCGTCCTCGATGGACCGGTTTTCATCGCCCTCTTCGACTCCACCGGGACGCTGAAATCGAAGGTTGCGGGCAGCGAAGGCTTCTACGTTGCCGCCTGGCTGGCAGGAGGCATTCTGGTCAGACGCTCGACGCCCGGGGTCTTCACGGAGTTCGACGTGATCTCCACGACCGGAACGGATCTGCGAGTGCTCTATCGGACAACGGCGCCGACCGTCGGCCTGGTCGCGATCGTCGCGCTGTGACGTATCCGGACGATAGGGCAGACGTTAGGAGGAAAACAGAATGCTAGACCGCCGACGAACGGTTCAGGGACTTGCGGTCCTGGGTGCCGTGGCGCTCGCGACAGCCGTCGTTGTCTTCGCCAACGGTGGCCCTGGACAGACTCCTCCCGAGCCGTCTGCGTCACAGCAGGCGACCCTTCTGTCGCCGGAGCCAACTGCATCCCCCACCGTTCTTCCGACACGCGAAGGCACATGGACCGAGCTGCGCTGGTCCGAGCCGGGCTCGATTCCCGACAACGCGTCAATTTTTGACGTCGTGAGTTGGCACGGCGGCTACATCGCGGTGGGTGACGTGGCTGGCGTGGATGGGCACGTCGCCGCCGCCTTTATCTCCGCGGATGGCGCGCGGTGGGAGCGAACCTCCACGTTCTCAGCAAACCCGGCCATCGTGGCGACCCCCACGCGATTGATCGCCCTCGTCAATCGCCCCGGTCCGCCGCAAGCTGTCGAAGCGTGGGTATCGCTCGACGGTCGGAGCTGGCAACGCGATGAGAATCTGGCGTTAAGCGGTGCGTCTCTCGGAAGGCTTGCCGCGCACGCGAGGACGATCGTGGCGATCGGGACCGATGCCGCCGGCCGATCCGCGATGTGGCGGTCCGTCGATTCCGCCGCATGGAGCCCCATCCAGCAGCCATCCACCCGCGCGATCGTACGTCGTGTCGCGGCGGTCGGCGACGGATTTGTTGCGATTGGTCGTGATGGCGAACCCGACGTCGCTCGGGGCGGCGTCGGAGCACGCGGTGTCGGGCGACCCGCGGCGTGGTGGTCCGCCGACGGTGGCGCGTGGAACGTCCTGCAGGTCCAGGGAGTTGAAGCAGAGGGCGCGGAGCTGTCCGACATCTTCGACGTGACCGATGGCTACTTCGCCATCGGATCGGATACGACGACCCCAGGCCAAAACCCGCGCAGTCCCCTGCTGTGGTACTCCGCGGACGGTCGAGACTGGCGAATGATCGGTCCACCCGCCCACTGGGGGCGTGTCAGCGCGAATGGTCGGCAGGCTGTGATCTTCGCGGCAGCGGACTTTGGCACAGTCGCGCTCGGCGCCTGGACATCTCAGGATGGGCGCGGCTGGAATCAGCTCTCCTTCAGCGGTGACGTTGCCGAGATGCCGGCGTTCGAGACCGCCGTTGGGCAGTCGAGCCGCATCGAGAGCATCTTCGCGGAGCCGACTGGAGTCATCGTGATCGGCCAGCAGAACGGTCACATAACCGCATGGTTTGCCCAAGCACTCGTTCGCTGACCCTTGGCGTCAGTTGCGATGGACCATGATGCCCGGGTCAGTCTCCAGCCGGTAGGTTCCACCTCGCGCGACAAGTCGGACTCCGCGAGCCGAAGCGAGCACGCGACGAAGATCTTTCGTGGCCGCGTAGAGGTTTCGGACCGCCTTATCACCTTCGCTCTCCGGCCACAGCTCGTCGGCAAGCTCATCTCGTGAGACCGCGTGCGGGTGGGCCGCGACGAGCCGTGCAAAAAGACGCCGCAGCACTCGCGCTCCTGAACGACGCTGCCACGTGTCGGCTGCGAGCGCCGAGCCGTTGACCCGGATCTCCTCGCCGCGGACCTCGACACTCTGGAGCGGGAGATCGAGGATCCCGACCGCCGTCTGAAGCAGAGCCCCGGCGCAGCGCTCGCCGCCGTCGTTTCGCGCCGCGTCGACAGTTTCAGCCGCCCACCAGCTCGGCGAGACACGGACGGGGCCGCGCGCACGTAACGCACACGCCTCGCGCGCGGCGGCCCTCGCGCCTTTCAGCGCGCTCGCTTTCCGATAGGCGGCCGAACGCCACAGAAAAAGCGCGAGAGCGGTGACGACGTCTGACCGATCGAGATAGCGGTTCGCGAGCTCCCCAAACAGCTTCGCGGCGTTCAGATGATCGCCGTCGATCAGCGAGAACATCGCGTCGAGGGTCGCGAGCGCTTCGATGTGCGCCTCGCCGGAGAGTTTCCTCGCGGACGCCGCTGCGCGATCGGCGGCGGCGCGGTCCTTTCGCTTCAACTCGAGCCATGACTCGCGGATCCAGCACCATACGACCAGGTCTCGCAGCTTCGCCGCCTCACTCATCGCTCGCGCGTCGCCGATCGCGCGGGTCGCCTCTTCGATCTCGTCGCGCAGCTCGAAGAGGATCGAACGGTTGTAGGCCGCGTACGCGCGCATCAAAGGAATTCCGAGCCGAAGCGCGTCGCGACTCGCGGCGTCGAGCTCCGTATCCGCGAGGTCGAGATCGGCGGCGCAAATCGCGGCGTAGGCGAGTCCGTTGTGGAGCGCCGGCGCGAGGCGAGGATCAAGGTCGTGCGCCCGCAACGTCTCGAGCGCGTGGCGATACATCGTGAGCGCCTCGGCTGGGCTTTCGTGCGCGAGGGCCTCGGCGAGATTGCGAAGCTCAAGCACGCGGCTGAGCGGGCTGAGCGCGGTCCGAGCCTTCGCGATGGCCTGCCGGTAGAACGTGATGGCGTCGGTGCGCTCGCCGCGCCGGTCCGCGATGAGCGCGCGGA
The DNA here is from genome assembly GCA_005882765.1 of Chloroflexota bacterium. GTDB lineage: Bacteria > Chloroflexota > Limnocylindria > P2-11E > P2-11E > 3-1-20CM-2-70-9. Next base: position 3,048 of record VBDV01000039.1, read on the forward strand.
GGTGAAGGAGATCGCTCGACGGGCGCCGTGAGAAGGATTCCGCCCACGCGATGACCGACTCGGCGGCCGCGGTGCCACCTTCGTCGAGCAGAACGCAGCCGAGCTCGAAAGCGAGCCGAGCCCGAAGTGGTTCTGGCGTGCGCCGCGACGACCGCGATTGCGCGCGCGTGAGCCATACCCGTGCGCTGTCGCGCTCGCCGCGGAGAAGCGCCCGCCGTCCGGCGGCGAAGAGTAAGGGAACACTTTCGGTTGCGTCGGTTACGCGCGAGAGCATCGGATCGAGGCGGTCGCTTCCCTTGTCGAGCGAAGCCACGATGCGCGGGAGATCCGGCGCGAGAGGGCGCTTTCGTGGTGTTGCGGCCACCGTGCGCCGTAGGGTATGCGGGTGAGCCGTGGCCTCGTCGCCGTGGTGGGCCGTCCGAACGTCGGCAAGTCGACCCTGTTCAATCGTCTCGTCGGCGACCGCGTCGCCATCGTCGAGGATGAGCCTGGGACTACCCGGGATCGCGTCTACGCCACAGTCGAGTGGCGCGGCCGCGAGTTCACCCTCATCGACACCGGCGGTCTCGACGACGGCACGAGCGAGGTCGAGGCGGGCGTTCGGAGACAGGCCGAGGCCGCGATCGAGGAAGCCGACGTCGTCATGTTCGTGGTCGACGCGCAGTCCGGGATCCTGCCGGTCGAGCACGACGTCGCGGACCGGCTCCGCCGCAGCCGAAAGCCGGTGGTGATGGCCGCGAACAAGGCCGAATCGTGGAAGACCGAAGCCCAGGCCGCCGAGTTCTACGAGCTCGGACTCGGCGAGCTTCACACGGTCTCCGCGCTCCAAGGCATCGGGACAGGCGACCTGCTCGACGCGGTGGTCGCGAAGCTTCCGCCGCCGACCGACGAGGAACCAGACACGGGGGAGGCGCGCATCGCCATCGTCGGCCGCCCGAATGTCGGGAAGTCGAGCTTCCTGAACCGCCTCGCCGGCGAGGAGCGTGCCGTCGTGAGCGAGATACCTGGAACGACGCGCGACGCGATCGACACGGTGATCGAGCGCGAGGGCCGCCGGATCCGGCTGATCGATACGGCGGGGATCCGGCGGCGCGGGCACATCGACGAGGGCATCGAGAAATTCGCGCTGTTGCGGACGGTGCGCGCGATCGAGCGTTCCGATGTCGCGATCCTCATCACCGACGCGACAGAGGGGATAACCGCTCAGGATTTGCACATTGCGGGCTATGCGCTCGAGGCGTATATCGGCCTGGTGCTGGCGGTGAACAAGTGGGATCTTGTCGCTCGCAGCCCCGAGACCACGGCGGCCGTCGAGAGCGAGATAGCGCGCGAGTTCCAGTTCGCGCCCTGGATGGATCACCGCCTCGTGTCGGCAAAGACAGGGCGGGGCGTGGAAGACACCCTCATCGCTGCCGTCGCTGTCGTCGACGAGCGCAAGAAACGCATCCCCACGGCCGAGCTGCACCGCCTGCTGACGGAAGCGGTCGCCGCGCATCCGCCGCCGAGTGATCGGAACGGCAAGGAGATTCGTTTCCATCACGTGACTCAGGCGAAGGGACCCGCGCCGACGTTCGTGTTCTTCGTCGACCGTCCGGCCGCGGTCCACTTCTCCTACACGCGCTACCTCGAGAACCGCATCCGCGAGCGCTACGACTTTCACGGCACGCCGATAAAGATCGAGCTTCGCGGAGCCCGGGAGTGATCGACTCGCCGGCCTCGGCTGTCGCCCTCGTCCTCGTCGGGCTCGTCGGTTACCTCGTGGGCTCGATCTCGAGCGGCTACATCGTCGGCCGCATCTACCGGAACGTCGACCTACGGAACGTCGGCTCCGGCTCCACCGGCGCGACGAACACATTCCGAACCCTCGGCACGGGCGCCGGACTGCTCGTCGCGATCTTCGACATCCTGAAGGGCTCGCTCGCGGTGGTCTTCGCGCAGCTCGTGTTCTCCGAGGGGAGCGCCGGGCGTCCGCTCGCCGAGGCCGTCGCCGCGGTCGCGGCAGTCTCCGGTCACTGCTGGCCCGTCACGCTGCGCGGACGCGGCGGCCGCGGCGTCGCGACCGGGTTCGGCGCGCTCCTCTTCGTCGCGACGCCGGCATGGGCGACCGCCGTCCTGTTCTTCGCGATCGCCCTCGCGCTGACGCGCATGGTGTCCGTGAGCTCGCTCGCGTCGGTGATCGGCGCGCTGGTCGGCTACCTCCTCTTCTGCGCTACCGGGTGGCTCCACTTCAACTGGTGGACCTTTCTCTTCATCGTGATCGCAGGCACCGTCGTCTTCATCCGTCACCGCTCGAACATCGAGCGCATCGTTCGCGGGGTCGAGCCGCGCGTCGGCACCTCATGACGGTGACCGTGCTCCAGGCGGGATCCTGGGGCACGACCCTCGCGACGATCCTCGCGCGCGACGGTGGCAAGGACGTGATCCTCTGGGCCAGAGACCCCGCGCAGGCCAAAGAGATCTCGGCGCGACGCGAGAATCGCAAATACCTCGCCGGCATACGCGTGCCCGACCGAGTGGAGGTGACCGCCGATCTCGAGCGGGCGCTCGCCTCGGACGACCTCGTCGTGGCGGCCCCGAGTCGCGGCGTCCGCGAGCTTCGCGATCGCGTCAAGCCGCTGCTGCGCGCAGGCCACCGGCTGCTCTCTGCGACGAAGGGCCTCGCGGACGACGGCCGGCGGATGAGCCAGATCTGGGCCGAAGCCTTCGCGCCGGAACGGGTCGCGGTGCTCTCCGGTCCGAACATCAGCAGAGAGATCGCGGCCGGTCTGCCTGCGCCGACGGTCATCGCCTCGGCCGATCCGGCGATGGCGCGGCATTTTCAAGCGCTGGTCGGCACGCCGATGTTCCGCGTGTACACGAACGCCGACGTCGTCGGAGTCGAGCTCTGCGGAGCGCTCAAGAACATCATCGCGCTCGGCGCCGGGGCTGTGGACGGCATGGGGTACGGCGAGAACGCCAAAGCCGGATTCGTGACGCGCGGCCTCGCCGAGATCGCGCGCTACGGGTTCGCCGAGGGTGCGAACCCGCTGACGGTGGCCGGCCTCGCGGGGTTCGGCGATCTCATCGCCACCTGCACGAGCAAGTTCTCACGCAACCGTATGGTCGGCGAGATGCTGGCGAAGGGCGTCCCGGTAAGCGACATCGCCCAGCGGCTCGGCGGCCAGGTCGCCGAGGGGATGTCGACCGCGGAGGCGACCTATGGCGCCGCCCAGAAACGCGGAGTGGTCATGCCGATCACCGAGCAGACGCACCTCGTGCTGAGCGAGGGTAAACCCATCCGCGAGGCGATGCGCGACCTCATGGATCGCGAGCAGGGCGAGGAGGTCGCGGGCCCGCTCGCCGAGATCTCCCACCTTCTTGCAACCTTCGCAGCCACGCAAAAGGAGGGGGCGACCACCGGCTCTAGGCGAACATAGACCCATGCTGCCCCGGGTCCGTCGGTCTCTTGTCCTCGCCGCCGTCGTCGCTGTCTCGTGCCAAGCGGGTTCGCCTCCAGCGGCGGTCACGCCCTCAGGATCGGCTAACGCGAATCGCACGCTCGCCGTGGTGGTGACCGCGACCGCTGGCACCGCGGTCGTCGGCGCCGATGTCTGCGCTTTCACTGTGGCCGGCGCGCAGGTGCGCTGCGGCGAAACGAGCGCGGCGGGTACCGCGCGGCTCGCCCTCCGTCCCGGTGCCTACTCGGTGATCGTGACACCGCGCGCCCCCACCCGGCTCGCGGTCGGCAGAACGTGGGCCGAAGTGGTCGACGCCGACGCGACGAGCGTCGTCCAGCTCAATGGCCACTCGACGATCAAGGGCATCGTGAAGGCTGAAGGGGGCGCCGCGGTCGTGAACGCCGAGATCTGCGCGCACCCGCCGTCGACGACGACGGCGCCCACCTGCGTGCGTAGCGCGGCTGAGGGGAAGTTCTCGATCGACGTTCAGTCCGATGTGTACAAGATTGATGTCGCCGGACCTCCCGGCGGACAGCTGATCCCGCAGTGGGCGAGCGGGCGGCTCTCCAGCGGCGACGCCGACGTCGTCGACGTCCGCTCGGCCGACGCGGATGGCATCGCTGTCACGATGACCAAGGGGGTCCTCCTGACCGGCGTGGTCCGCGGACCAGCCGGCCCGCTCGAAAATGCTCAGGTGTGCGTGCGAACGCTCGCCGCGCCTCTGCCCTGGGATTGCGAGCGGACGAAGAAGAATGGGTCGTATCTCGTGCTCGTCGAGCCCGGCAGCTACTTCATGTGGACCGTTCCGCCCGATAACACGCGTCTGGTGGCGCAGTGGTACCCAGGCGTGCTCGAAGGCGTGAACACGACGGACATCAATATGGATCGCGACCGGCAGATCGACGTCGAGCTGGATCCCGGTCCGCAGCTGCGGGGTAAGGTCACCACGACGGACGGCACCCCGGTCACGAACGCTCTCGTCTGCGTCGACACTCCGTTCCCCACCGGCCGCATCTGCCGGCCAACCTCGAGCGATGGCTCATACGCGGTCACCACGCGGCCCCAGACCTACACCGTGCAGGTGCTCGCTCCGGCGAACAGCGATCTCATCAGCGAGTACTGGCTTGGCAAGCGCACATGGGTCGACGCGAACGAGGTCAGCTTGGGTAATGCCGACCGCAATCTCGACATCATCATGCGAAAAGGCGTCCGCGTGACCGGAGTTGTCCGCGACACGCGCGGCGTGGCGCTCGAGGGCGCGACCCTCAACATCAATGACGACAGCGGGCCGCTCGCCGCGACAGACACGGACATCAGCGGGACCTACAGCTTGGTCGTGCCGCCGGGTACCTACCAGGTCGAAGTGTTCGCGCCGAGGCGCGGCGAGCGTGGCGATCTCCTCTCGCAGCCGGCGCGCGAGCTCGTCGTCAAGGACTTCCTCCGGTACGACGCAGTGCTGGAGGATGCCAATCCGTGAGTCGTGCTAGAACGGAGCCGATCACTCAACAAATGGGGGAAAGACTCATGTTCTTGTCACGACTACTGAAGCCGACCGTCACTGCCTCCGCGCACTGCGACCTGCCGTGCGGCGTCTACGACCCGGAGCAGGCGCGCATCGAGGCGGAGTCCTGCTACAAGATCATCGAGAAGTACAAGGCGTCGACCGACGAGCTGTTCAAAACTCGAGCGATCGTCATCAAGGAAGAGCGGGCCGAGCTCGCGAAGCACCACATCGACGTCCTCTGGAGCGACTACTTCAAGCCCGAGCACGTCCAGAAATACCCCGAGATCACGGAGCTCTGCTGGAAGGCGGCGAAGCAGTGCTCGAAGGTCAAGGGCTCGCTCGATCTCGGAGACGCCAAGACCCTGCTGGACATGATCGACAAGATCGCTGACGTCTGGACGAAGGCGGGTGGGCCGCAAGCCACGCGGGTCCAGAACGGGGTCGCCGCGCGAGCCTAGCTCCGTGATTCATCGCGTCGCCGTGACGGGCCGAAGCATGGAGCCTGCGCTCTGGGCCGGTGACTGGATCGTCGTGGCCGAGGTTGGACGCGGGCCGCGCGTGGGGGAGATCGTCCTCCTCCGTGACCCGCGGGAACCGGAGCGCCTGATGCTGAAACGGGTCGCCGCCGTGGCCGACGGGGCCTGTACGGTGCTTGGCGACCGTCCTGAGGAGAGCACCGACAGCCGCGCGTTCGGGCCGGTGCCGCTCGGCAACGTCCTTGGACGCGCTCTCTTCCGATACGCGCCGATCGGGCGAATCGGCTGGCTTTGGTGAGGCGCGTTTGTAAACTGACCGTGTGGCAACCGTGGTTTGCGCGCGATGCGGTCAAGAGCGCGAGGGCGCCGGGAAGGTAGGGCTTCCTGGCTCGCTCGGAGCTGAAATCGAGGCGAGGATCTGCGCCGAGTGCTGGAAAGAGTGGCTCAGCACGCAAATACGGGTCATCAATCACTATGGCTTGCGGCCGGCGCAGCGGGAGGATCGCGACAAGCTCTACGAGCTCACGCGCGACTTCCTGCAGCTCGGCGTCCCGGCTTCGGAGGTCTGATGGAGACGACGATCACGACGACGGCGCCCGGCGATCCGAAGAGCTCGAGCGGCGTCTACGTGTACTGCATCATCGAGTGCAGCGAGCCGCGCGACTTCGGCAAGATCGGCATCGGCGGCCGTGGCGATGATGTGTTCACGGTGCATTACCGCGACCTCGCGGCGGTCGTGAGCCGCGCGGCGCTCCAGGTGTACGACCCGACGCGCGAGAACGCGCTCACCCACGAGCATGTGAACGAGGTCGTCATGATCGACAACGGTTTCACGCCGGTGCCGATGAGCTTCGGGACCCTCTTCAAGACGGAAGAGGACACCATCGAATTCCTGAAGGACACGTACGACGCGCTCCGCGACGTCCTCCAGAAGATGAAGGACAAGCTCGAGTTCGGACTGAAGGTGAACTGGGACCGCGAGTCGGTCCTCGCGGAGATCGAGCAGGAGAACGAAGAGCTCCGGCGCCTCAAAGCCGAGATCGAATCGAATCAGCAGACGTCCACGTACTTTGCGCGAATGCAGCTCGGCCGCCTCGTCGAGCAGGCGCTCGCGGACAAAGCTGACGCGTACGTGCGAGAGATCTACGACGAGCTCCAAGAGGCCGCGATTGCGTCGCGGTCCAACAAGGTGATCGGCGACAAGATGATCATGAATGCCGCCTTCCTGGTCGCGCGCAGCAAGCAGGAGCAGTTCGACCAGAAAGTGCACGAGATCGGCAAGCGCTATGAGGGAAAGCTCAGCTTCAAGTACACCGGCCCATGGCCGCCCTACAACTTCGTGACGATCCGGCTCCAGCTCGAGCGTTCGGCGAGCGTGTAGTCCGCATGATCCTGTTCAAGCTCCTCGCCCTTCCCATCACCGCACCCGCGGCAGGCATCCGGTACTGCATCGATAAGGTCGTGGAATTCGCCGAGCACGAGCTCACCGACGACGGGCCTGTGCGCGAGCAGCTGCTCGAGCTCCAGCTCGACCTCGAAGAAGGTCGCGTCACCGAAGAGGAGTACACCGAGCGGGAGACCGTGCTCCTGGCTCGTCTGCGTGAGGTGCGCGAGTACCGCAAGCAGCTGGCGCGTGAGGCTGCGGAGGCGTCCGCGCCGGCGGTCGGGGAAGAGCGAACCGTCGTCATCGAGGTGCCTGAGGAGCTCGAGTGACCGGCGAGCTCCGTTATCTCTATGCGGTTGCCCGTGCGAATGCGGCCGGCGCGATCGCGGGAGCGAGCCTGCGCGGCATCGAAGGCGGTCCGGTCGAAGTGATCGTCGAAGGCGCCCTCCTCGGCGCGACCAGCATCGTGCCGGTCGAGGCCTACGAGGAGCAGCCCCTGAACGAGCGGCTTCAGGATCTGGAGTGGCTCGCGCCGCGCGCCGCCGCGCACCAGGAGGTCAACGGCAGACTGCTGGACCTCGCGGGCGCCGTCATCCCCCTCGCGTTCGGCGCGATCTACCGCGGGACCGACGGGGTCCGGGATCTGCTTCGCACGCGGGCCACTGAGTTCGCGGACCGGCTGCGCGCCGTGGATGGACGAGCGGAGTGGATCGTCTCGATCGAGCGTGAAGGCTCCGAGGCCCTGGAGGGTGATGCGGTTCGCGTCCTGGACGCCGAGATCGCCGCCGCCGCTCCTGGCCGCGCGTTCCTCCTTCGCAAGCGTCGTGACGAGGTTGCACGGGACGAGCGACGGATGCGCGACGTCGCCGTGGCTGAGGAGGCCCGGGCGACGATCGAAGCGATCGCCGAGCGCGTCTACCGCGAACCGCTGATCGAGGATCCGACCGCAGCGGCTGTTGCGCGCTTCAGCGTCCTCGCCAACCGCGATCGCGAGGTCGAGCTCGGCGACGTCGTGCGGCGGCTCGGTGCGACCGGAACGTCTGCTGGGTATCGCGTGCGACTCTCGGGTCCCTGGCCGGCGTATCGCTTCGGCGGTCTTCCGAGCGACCGCGTCGCCTCCGCATGAAGGAGCTCACCAGAGACGACGCAACGCTGCTCGAGCTCGTCGACCGCCTTCTGAACAAAGGCGTCGTGTTGACCGGCGAAGCGACGATCTCGGTCGCCGGCGTCGACCTCATCTACCTTGGGCTGAACGTCGTGCTCGCCGCGGTCGAGTCGATCGAGAAGTCGCAGGAGCGCCGCGCATCGTGACGCTCCTCGCACATGCGATCACGGCGGCTCCCCCGGCCGCGCTGTCGCCCGAAGGCCTTCGTGGCCGCCCCCTCGCCTGGTCCGAGGCTGCTGCAGGGCTCGGCCTGTGGAGCACGGATTGGACGCCCGATTTGAAGCTCGAGCGTCCGGACGCCCTCGAGCACCACCGTTTGGTCGAGCGGATCTGCGCGGCCCAGCCGTGCCTACCCGTGCGCTTTGGCACGGCCTTCGCGAACGCGGACGCGGCCCGCGCGTCGCTCGACAAGCGTGCCGAGACGCTACACGCGGCGCTCGCGCGCGTTAGTGGAAAGAGTGAGCTCGCCTTGACGCTTCTTTGGCGGGACCAGGCCGCCGTGGCGCCGCGCTCCGCGACGGGTCCCGGGCGCCGCTACATGGAGCAGCGCCGGGCGGAGCTTGGCGCCCGGGAAGCTAAGCGGGCCCGCGCGGAGTCGATGGTCGAACGCATCGTCACCGAGCTTGCGATCGAGCGACCCCTTGTCTGGCATGAGACGTGCACCACCGCAAACGTGGCCGTCTCGCTGGCTGTGCTGGTGCCGACCGAGCGCGCGCTCGACCGCAAGGCGGAGCTCGGCCGGATCGCGTCCGAGTTCGGCGACGTCATCACGGTCCTGAACGGGCCGTGGCCGCCGTACACGTTCGCGAGGACCGAATGACCATCGACGCGGAGCTTGATGATCTGCGCCGCGAGGTGGAGCGACTTCGTGGCATCCTGCCCGATCGGGTGGATGTAGATCCCGACGCAGTCGAGAACGGGCTCGCCAAGCTCGTCCTCACGCTCGTCGAGTTCCTGCGACAGTTGCTCGAGCGACAGGCCGTGCGGCGCATGGAAGGAGGCACATTGAGCGACGAAGAGGTGGAGCGCATGGGCGTCGCGCTCATGCGGCTCGAAGAAAAGGTCCACGAGATGGCGCGAACCTTCGGGATCGACCCGACCGAGCTGAACCTTGAAGTTGGGCCGCTGGGGAGGCTCGTATGAGCATGCAGGCGAGAGGGGTCGCGGTCCCGCGCGAGTCGACGACGCTCGCGGACCTTCTCGATCGTGTTTTGGACAAAGGTCTCGTCGTCGCCGGAGACATCTCGGTCTCTCTTGCGAACGTGGAGCTGCTGACCATTCGCATCCGTTTGCTGGTCTGCTCGATCGACAAGGCTGAGCAGATCGGTTTGAACTGGTGGAAGTACGACCGCGAGCTCACCCGACGCGACGGCGAAGACCAGACGGCGATCGGCCGCTTGGAGAAGCGCATCGCCGAGCTCGAGCGCGAACTCGAGCGATCACGGAAGCCAGGGAGGTAGACCTCGATGCCAGTCGAACGCGCACCAGGCGGCACGAGCCTCATCGATGTCCTCGACCGAATCCTCGATAAGGGCATCATCATCGATGCGTGGGTCCGGATCTCACTTGTCGGCATCGACCTTGTCACCGTCGAAGCCCGAGTGGTTGTGGCCTCGATCGACACGTATCTCCGTTACGCGGACGCCCTCGGCCTCATGTCGGCGCAGCGGACGGGCAGTCTCGGCGCGGGGGGCGGGTCGGTCGAATCGACGACGAGCCGTTCGCGTTCGTCGGAGCGCGCCTAACGGGCCGATTGACCACCCATGGCTGATGTCCTCGAGCGTGCGGGCCGACGCTCGGCCCCGCGAAGCGATGCACGCGAGACGCTGGAGCCGCTGCTGGACGAGCTCATGCGGAGCCTCGGGTTCGAACGCGCTGCCGTCCTTCTGTACGACGAGGATCGCGCGGCTCTAGCCGGGAGCTTCGGGATCGGCGTGCCGGATGCGATCGCTCGAGAGCTCGTGATTCCGCTTGCGCTCTCCGACGATCCGATCGTCGCGGTCCTTCGGGGTGGTCTGGCCGAGCGGATCCGCGATGCGACCACCGACGAACGGATCTCACCCGCCATCCGAGAGATCCTCGCCAAGGCGAAGCTCGGTCCCATCGTCGCAGCGCCGCTCCGGAGCACGACGGAGCGCAGAACGATCGGGCAGGATGGCAAACGCAGCGCGGCGGCCGGATGGGAGCATCGCGGCGAGTGGGCTGGAGTCGTTCTTCTCTCTCGCATGGCCGGCGTCACGCAAGACGACGTGGCCGCCCTCGTTCCCTTCGCACGCCAAGCCGAGGAGGCGCTCAGCCTGCAGCGAAATGTCGACCTCCTGCGCGAAACCGGCGAAGCGCACGCGATCGAGAAGGAGTGGCTCTGGTGGATGGTGAACGGGGTCGGCGACGCGGTTCTCGTCACGGACTCGAACAACGACATGGTCCTTCAGAACCGCCGCGCGGAGCTTCTCTTCCGGGCGAGCGACGAGGACAGCGCCGGGAAACGCCGCGCTGTCTGGATGAACAACTTCCTTTTCACGGCCGCGCTCTCGACCTGGAACCTGGAGCGGGTTGGTGCGACCACCGGTCGCGAGGTGACCTTGGTCGACCCGATCGAAGGCGACGAGCTCATCTACGAGGTCATCACCACGCCCGCAACGAACTTCCGAGTTGGCATGCGCGGCACCGTCTCCGTGCTCAAGAACGTCACCGATATCCGGCACATCGGCGAGGAGCTGGCGCGTGGTCGTCAACGGCTGCAAAGCGCTGAGGAAGAGATCCGGATCGAGCGCGACCGCCTTGACCTTGTCCTCCGGAACGTGCCGAACCCGATCATCGTCGTGGACAACGACAATCACATCATGTCGATGAATCCGGCAGCTGAGCGGCTCTTCAAGCCGGCCTCGGCGACGTCGCGAGCGGCACACACGGCGCTCGGGAACGATGCGCGGTTTACGTCGTTCCTCGCCGGTCTTCGGCTCGATCCGGTGATGTCGAAGCGGGGCGAGATCGGGCTGACCGACCCCGGGACCGACGACCATCTCGAGATGGAGGTGAGCGCGACCGAGATCAAAGACGGACGTGGCGCGGTAATGGCAATCGTCTCGGTCATGCAGGACGTCGGTCGCCTCCGCGAGCTCGAGCGGCGGCGTCTCGAGCAGGTCCTCTTCGACTCGGAAAAGCTCGCGGCGACCGGCCGACTGGCCGCCTCCATCGCGCACGAGATCAACAATCCTCTTGAGGCCGTGCAGAACGCCTTGTACCTGCTGCAGAAGGAGCTGGGCGCGGATGCCAACAATCGCCAGTACCTCGAGATCGCGTCTCGCGAGACGCAACGCATGTCACGGATCCTCCGGCAGATGCTGGGGTTCTACCGCCAGCAGGAGGCGATGGGCGAGACCGATCTCAACGCGCTGGCGGAAGAGGCCGCCGGCCTTGTGCTTAAGCGGCTCCGCGAGCGCGGGGTTCAGATCGCGACCCAGCTCGATCCTGGGCTCCCGCGCATTCGCGCGTCGGCCGACCAGCTGAAGCAGGTCCTTCTCAATCTCCTGCTCAACGCGGCGGACTCGATGCCAAAGGGCGGGACGATCACGGTCGCCACACAGGCGGGTGCCGGCACCGAGACCGAGGTCTTCGGGCGGGATGCCGTCCAGATCCAGGTTCGTGATACCGGCGAGGGGATACCGGACGAGCTCATCGCGCAGATCTTCGAGCCGTTCTTCTCCACGAAGTCCGGTAAGGGGACCGGGCTGGGGCTCTGGGTGTCGCAGGGCATCGTGCAGAGTCACGGCGGGACGATGCGCGTGCGCAGCCGAGTGGGTCGCGGGACGACATTCATGATCACGTTGCCGGTCCAGGGACCGCCGAGCGATGCCCGAGCAGCTTAAGGTCCTCGTCGTCGACGACGAAGAGAGCGTCGTCTTCACGATCAAGGCGATCCTGCAGCTCGATGGCTACAACGTGTCGACCACAACGAGCGGGGTCCAGGCACGCGCGATGGTCCGCGATACCGAGTACGACCTCGTCCTGACCGACCTCCGCCTCGAGGACGGTGATGGCCTCGACGTGCTGAAGGCGGTCCGGGAGCGCCACCCCGAGACGATCACGATCATGCTCACCGGATACGCGTCTCTCGAATCGGCTATCCAAGCCATTCGAGCTGGTGCGTACGACTACCTCGTCAAACCGAGCGAGGTGGAGGAGCTTCGGAGCACCGTCGCGCGAGGAATCGAGCGCCGGCGCCTCGGGCAGGAGCTGCGGATGCGCGTGGCCGAGCTGGAGCGCGCGAACCGCGAGATCGCGGACCTCAACTCGTCACTGCAGCGGCGCATCGACGACGCGACGGCCGAGTTGAAGGAGCGGTACGAGCAGCTGAAGGAGCTCGACCGCATGAAGTCCCAGTTCCTTTCGATCGCGTCGCACGAGCTCAAGACGCCGATCACCGCGATGTCCGGATTCCTCCAGGTCGCGCTGCGTCGAGTGCGCCGGCTTGGCGAGGGCGCGGCCTCCGCGCCGGTGGCCGAAGGGCTGCGCGGGATCACCGAACAGCTCGAGGTCGTGTATCGCCAGACCACGAAGCTCGCGCGGCTTGTCGATGAGCTGCTCGACGTGTCCCGCATCCAGACCGGCCGCATCGAGTTCCGCTACGGCGACGTCGACATCGGGGAGCTCGCGAACGAGGTCGCGACGCGGATGCAGCTCACGACCACGACCCACTCGATCTCGGTCACGCGCGACTCCGCCAGCGTCGTGACCGCCGATCGCGACCACCTGGAACAGGTGCTGAACAACCTCCTGACGAACGCGATCAAGTACTCGCCGGGCGGTGGCACTATCACGATCGACGTTCGTCCCGAGGACGACGGGGGCGTGCGCGTGTCCGTCACTGACGAAGGGATCGGTATCCCTGAGAAGGAGCTCGACGCGATCTTCGGTCTCTTCTATCGATCGCCGGACCGTGCGGCGCGCGATGCCGCGGGAATGGGCCTCGGTCTGTACATCAGCAAGGAGATCGTCGTCCGCCACGGCGGCCGCATCTGGGCCGAGAGCGGCGGGACAAAGGGGAGCCGGCTCAACGTGACGATTCCACGTGTCCCGGTCGGCGCGACGAAACCGGACGTCGCGCAACCGAGCGCCGCGCGCCGCTAGCGCCACCATTCTCAGTCTCGAACAGATGTGCTAGACTGCTCGCACGACTGACACGTTGCCCGGACGATTGCCGGCTGAGTTCGCTCGATCCTCTGCAGATCGCATGGGCCGCCGGATTCTTCGACGGCGAGGGTTCCACCATCGCCTACTTTCCAAACAAGAAGAAGAGTCGCTATCTACGAGTGCAGGCGACCGTGCCGCAGAGCGGCGAGGGCGAAGTTCCGGAAGTCCTCCATCGCTTCCGAGCTGCGATGCTCGGGATGGGAAAGATCGTCGGTCCGAACGAATACGGAATCTACGTATGGAAGACGCGAGGATTCGAGGAGACCCAAGCGACGATTGCACTGCTATGGCGCTATCTGGGTGCGGTAAAGCGAGCTCAAGCCAGTGCGGCGATTCGGGAAGTCCTGGATGGTTATCGAAGCGGTCGCCTCAAAGCGAGACCGAGTCGCCGCGCCTCGAACGATCATGTCACGCATGCGGCAACCTGCTCCGAAAGCGCGAGTGAAGACGACTTCGACCGAGCGTGGGCTGCTGGCTTCCTCGACGCCGAGGGCTGCTTCGGTACCTATCACTCACGGCCACGGAAAGGTGGCCCCGACTGGTACCGGATCCGTGTCTCCGCAACGCAGCACGGCGTGATCGGAGTGCCTGCCGAGGTGCTCGTACGATTGCATCGTGCCCTCGGAGGTTTAGGCCGGATCGAAAAGCACGGCGATCCGGATGACTTTCGCTGGCTCGCCGAGGGCACAGAAGCGGTCGACCAGGTTCTGGCACGCACGGGTCGCTGGCTCGGCACCGTAAAGGCGGATCAGGCTCAACTGGCCCTCCGTCGATTCCGGGCACAAGTAAGACTGCAAGGAACGGCAACGCATTGCGTCCGGGGTCATGAGTACAGCGGTTCCTCTATGCGCGGAGGACGGCTTCGACGAATCTGCAGGCCATGCGATCGCATCAATGCCCGGTTGCGGCGCGCGGCCGCTGGAATTCTCCCGCGCCAGTTCAGGAACGAGGCCCGCCGCTACACTTTCTAATCAATCGTTTCGTCGCAGATTTCTCGGGGTGTGGCGCAGCCTGGTAGCGCGCCTGACTGGGGGTCAGGAGGATTCCCGGGTTCAAATCCCGGCACCCCGACTGTAAATTACTAGTTCACAGGTCATTATGGGTCTTACAGCGATTGACCGAGGACGCACTCTCATTCGTCTCCACGCACGCATTCGTGCCTGCACGAAATGCGTCGCCGCAGGTTATCTCGAGCGCGCCCACCCGGTCGTGGCCGGATCCATTCGCGACCGCATCGCGATCGTCGGCCAGGCGCCAGGTGCGGTCGAGCTGACAACGGGTCAGCCGTTCAGCGGCAGGTCGGGCGCGGAGCTCCGGCGCTGGCTCGCCGCAGCTGGCATCGATGAGGATCACTTGCCGTACCGCACCGCGATCACTAAATGCTTTCCGGGAAAGTCCCCGACGGGCAGCGGCGATCGGCGCCCGTCGCCGGCCGAGATCGCGCTCTGCCGACCATGGCTCGATGAGGAGCTCGTGCTTCTCCGACCGCGGGTGATCCTCCTTCTCGGCGGGCTCGCCATCGATCGCTTCTGGGGAAAAGTTCCACTCGAATCAGCAGTCGGCCGCGCGCGCACGAAAGACGGCGTCACCTTCGTCCCGCTGCCACATCCGAGCGGTGCATCGCGGTGGTTGAACGATCCTGCACATCGCGAGCTCCTCAGGAAGGGCCTCGCGCATGTCCGTCGTGCGGCGCGCGCTATTGACAGACAAGCGAGTGGACGGACAATGCGAGCACCGCGTCGAACAAGCGCGGCGCTTCCTTTCAGAGTCGCGCTTCCAAAGTCCGCAGACGGGAGGAGGTGATCACAAGATGCCGAAGAAGAAGAAGGCCGCGAAGAAGAAGCACTAAGCCACGTGGTGTACGTGGAGCGCCGCGGGCGGGCGGCGCTGCCACAAGAATGTCGCTTTCCGTTACAAAGGACCCGCTGTTACCGCGCTGACATAACGGCGCGAGCGCGTAACCCGTTCAACTAGATGCGATGAGGTGGGATTTCGCGCGCGCCGCGCTTCTTGGCGCTCTCGTGAGCCTTCCGGTAAGTCTGGCTCTCGTGGCCATGCCGCTGTCGTCAACGGCTGATGCCTCCGCGACGGACATGCTTCTACTCACCAACCAGTTCCGTTACGCGGTCGGTTCGCCGACGGTCCCGGCGGATCCGCGCCTCACGCAGGCCGCGCAGAACCACGCCAACTACAACAGCGCGAACGGCATCCTCGGGCACTTCGAGACCGCCGGCCTGCCCTACTACACCGGCTACTCGGCGCGCGACCGCTTGATCGCGCAGGGCTGGACCACATCGTTCGTGAGCGAGGTCGCCACGGGCGGCTCCGAGCTCGGCGGGGTTCAGCAACTTTGGGACGCGCCGTACCACCGCCTCGGGTTGATGCATCCGAACGCGACGACGATCGGTTGGGGCCACTCCGAGCTGAACGGCCGCCAATCGAACGTCGGTGACATCGTGTACAACTTCGGGATCCGTCCGGTCGAGTTCGTCCGCTCGCCCGCGAACATGCAGACGAACATTCCGACCTCCTGGAGCGGGCACGAGTCGCCGAGCCCGGTCCCGTCAGGCACCTCGGGGCCGTACGGCTACCCGATCATGGTCGTCTACTCAGCCGGACAGAGCGTGCAGTTCCGCGCGGCCGAGCTGTACGGGCCGAATGGGGTCCGTCTTCCGTTCTACGTCGCGCCGCAACAGTTCGAGTACGACTACCAGGTCATCGTCCCGCAGGGCCCGCTCGCGACGAACACGACCTACCACGTGCGCTTCGACATCACGGTCGCGGGCACGTGGCTCACCAATGAGTGGAACTTCAGCACCGGCTCGACGATCAGCGGAGGCGGTCCGACGTCGACCGTGCCCTCTGACAATGGCCTCCACTCAGCTTGGACGTCGCAGACGCAGATGCCCGCGATGCAGCCCGCGTCGACGTCGCAGGTGACGCTGCTGTTCCGCAACGCCGGCACCAAGACCTGGACGAGGGGGCTCGCCGGCAGCCAGGTCGCGCTCGGCGTCAACGGCGACAGCGGCGCATTCAGCGCGCTTGGTATGAACGTCGGGTGGCCATCCGCGAACCGCGTTGCGATCCAGAACGAAGTGTCGGTCGGGCCGGGTGCCGTCGCCACGTTCACCTTCACGGTGAAAGCGCCGTTCAGCGCCGGGACCGTCCGCATTCCGCTGCGACCGGTCGTCGACGGCGTCGCATGGCTCGAGGATCAGGGTGTGTTCGTGCCGGTCATGACGGTGGTCGACTATCACAGCCGCTGGGTTTCGGAGTCCGCGTTCCCGAC
>VBDV01000006.1 GCA_005882765.1 Chloroflexota bacterium
CGTCCGCGAGCTCTGCGACCGTCGGCGTGGCATCGGCGCGGACGGCGTCCTGATCGTCGGCGCGGCGCGAGGTCGCTGCTGGCCGGTGGCCATCCACAACGCCGACGGTTCGCTCGGGGAGTCCTGCGGGAATGGCGCGCGCTGCGTGGCGCGGTATCTCCTCGATCATCACGGCGGCGACGAGGTCGAGCTTTCGTTCAGGGGCGGCGATGTGAAGGCACGCCGCGATACGACCGGCATCGCGATCGCGCTCGCCTCGCCGCGCCCGCCGCAGTCCATCGCCATCGACGGGATGCGTGCGTATCGCGTCAGTCTTGGAAATCCGCACGTCGTCTTGTTCGTCGCCGACCCGTCGACCGAAGACCTGACCGCGCTCGCGGCCAGCGCCCGCGCGAGGGCGGGCGAGGCGAACGTCGAGATCGCTCGCGTCGTGGCGCCAGACCTCATCCTGCTGCGAGTCGACGAGCGCGGCGTTGGGGAGACGCTCGCGTGCGGCACCGGCGCCTGCGCGACGGTCGCGGCCGCGATGTCGGAGCAGCCGATGGCCGAGCGCGTGATCGTGCGCGTTCCCGGCGGCGACCTCTTCGTGCGCCCCGGCCGGCGGGTGTTCGAGCTCGCCGGGCCGGCCGAGTACGTCTTCGAGGGATCGACGCAGTGATCGAGACCGAGACCCCGCCCGAGCGCGCATACCTTGTGGGCGTCGAGATCCCGCGTGCCCGGCTCGACGGCGACGATTCTCTCGACGAGCTCGCCTCGCTCGTCGAGGCGGCCGGGGGGATCGTCGCAGGGCGCTCGCTCCAAGCTCGACGAACGCGCGACCCGAATTCGTACGTGGGCAAGGGCAAGGCCGGTGAGATCGGCCGCGAGGTGTCACGCCTGCGCGCCGACATCGTGATCTGCGATGACGAGCTGAAGCCGTCGCAGCAACGCACGCTCGAGGAGATCACCGGCGTCGCCGTCGTTGACCGTTCGGCGGTGATCCTCGACATCTTCGCGCGGCACGCGCGCTCACGTGAGGGTCGTATCCAGGTCGAGCTCGCGCAGCTCGAGTACCGGCTTCCGCGCCTCACCGGGCGCGGAAAGGAGATGTCGCGACTCGGCGGCGGCATCGGCACACGCGGCCCGGGGGAGTCGAAGCTCGAGAGCGACCGGCAGATCATCCGCAAGCGAATCCAGGATCTGCGCAAGCAGCTGGACGAGGTCGCGCGACAACGCGAGCGGGCGCGCGGGTCGCGCACGAGTGAAGGGCTTTTCCTGGCGGCGATCGTCGGCTACACGAATGCCGGGAAATCGACGCTCATGAATGCGCTCGCCGGGTCCGACGTCCTCGTCGCGGATCAGCCATTCGCGACACTCGACCCCACGACGCGCCGTGCGGCGCTCCCCGGCGGCGCGACGATCCTGCTGTCGGACACGGTCGGGTTCGTGAACAAGCTGCCGCCGACGCTCGTGGCAGCGTTCCGCGCGACGCTCGAGGAGCTCGCCGACGCTGACCTTCTCGTCCATGTCGCCGACGTCACGCACCCGAATCTGCACGAGCACATGCGGGTGGTCGACGAGACCCTCGCCTCGCTGAAGCTCGAGCATCGTCCGAGGCTGGTCGTCTTCAACCAGACCGATCGCCTGCGCGGTGAGGAGGGCGACGCGCTGCGCGAGGCGCTCGGAGCGGAGTTCCCGGCCGCCGTCTTCGTGTCCGCGCTGAACGGCGACGGCCTCGAATCGTTACGGATCCGGCTCGCCGAAGCGGCCGCTGCTGGGTGGAAGCGCGTGAAAAAAACGTTGCCGTATCACGCCGGCGCGCTCGTGCAACAGATCCGCACGCGCGGTTCCCTCAAGAGCGTCGACTACGAAGAGGCTGGCATCCGCATCGAGGCAGATGTCCCACCAGCGCTCGCCGCCGAAATCGACACGGCGATCCGACGCCGTTAGGAGCCGAGTAGCCAACCGAGCACTCCGGATCAAGTCCGCATCGCGTGGATTCTGAGACCGCGGCGCGACTCCTCCTGACCGCTCGCGCCTCAAGCATGGCCGCACCGAGGGAAGGTGCCGATGCGATTTTCCGGAGCGGTTCTGGCGAGCGTGCTTGCGGTCTTGGGCTTGCTTGGTGGGTTCGGACCGTTGTTGGCCGATGGGGCGAGGCAACTACTTCGCCCACACCTCGCTCGACGGACGTTCTCCAACGCAGCGCATGTACGACGCGGGGTATCCCGCGTTCGGCACGTGGACTGGCGAGGATCTCGCCGCCGGGTACACGACCACCGCGGATGTGCTGAACGGCTGGATCAACAGTCCCGCGCACTACGCCGTACTCGTGAACCCGCAGTACCACGCGATCGGCGTGGGTCGCGGGTACACGACCGGATCGACCTATGGCTGGTACTGGACCGCGGACTTCGGTGGCGTCGTCGACGCAGCTCGCGGCGCGCCGGTCGCGCGCGCGGTGCTCACCGCGCCGACCGCGCAGGTTCCGGCCCATTTGGTCATACCCGCAAAGGTCGCCGCCCCGCCGGACTCCGGGTATCACGCGAGCTGGACCGCACAGAGCCCCGATCCGACCGTCGTCATCGGCTCGACCGCGACGCTCGTGCTCGCCCTCGAGAACACCGGATCCCGCGGCTGGTCCAACGACGGCAGCGGACAGCAGGTTGTCATCGGAACGAATGACCCCCCAGACGCGGACCGCTCGGAGCTCGCTGGCGACTGGCTCTCGGCGAATCGCCTGACGTCGACGACGACCGACTACGTCGGTCCCGGCGAGGTCGGATGGTTCGAGTTCACCGTGCGCGCGCCCGCGGCCGCGGGCGACTACCGGTTGGCTCTTCGGGGTGTCGTGGATGGGGTGAGCTGGCTGGAGGACGACGGCATCTTCTTCACGATCCACGTGTACGCGCCGCTCGGCGGCCGAACCAGCCTCAGCTTCGTCCGGTGATGATGGGGAGGCTGGGGTCGTTGCCCCATTCCTCCCATGACCCGTCGTAGGTGCGGACCTCGTCGTGGCCGAGTGCGGTCAGCACGAGGTGCGTGAACGCGGCGCGCACGCCGGCCTGGCAGTACGTGATGGTGCTCGTCTCGGGCCCGAATCCCGCGTTCGTGTAGAACTCCTCGAGCTCGTTGGCGTCGCGCAGCGTCCAGTCATCCTGGAGCGCGTCCTTCCAGAGGATGTTCACCGCGCCCGGGATGTGGCCGCCGCGGGCGGCGCGCTTTTCGACGCCGGTGAACTCCGAGTCTCGGCGCACGTCGAGAAGCCAGGGGTCGCCGGAACGCACGGCCGCCAAGACATCCTCTTTCGAGGCGACGACGCCTTCGCGCGGACGCGGGGTGAAGACCGCGGGCTTGTCGATCGATCGCGCTCCGGTCTCGAGCGGCCGGCCTTCCGCGATCCACTTCTGGATCCCGCCTTCCATCACCGCCATGCGATCGTGGCCAAATCGTCGCAGAGCGAGCCACAGCCGAGCGGCGTGGTGGCCGCCTTCGGCGTCGTATCCGATGACCATCGTTTCGTCGCCGATCCCGAGCCGACCCATCGCCCGCGCGAACTCGTTCGGGGTCGGGAGCATCCAGCGCGGATGCCCCGACGGGGGCGGGGGAGCCGTGAAGTCCTCGGCCCAGCTTGCGTAGACCGCTCCCGGCAGGTGCCCGGCGATGTAACGGGGGCGCATGTCCTCGTCGAAGCTGAACCGGCAATCGACGATGCGCACGCCTGGATCGCCGATCGCGGACGCGACGCGCTCGGTCGACCAGAAGAGCTCCGTGCGTGGCAGTGTGCTCACGAAAATGACTCTATCCGCGCTAGTCTCGATGCGCGACGTGTGAGGAAGGGACAGGGAGCGCGACGATTGGCGACCGCGGTCGCCGCCACGCTGCTCGCCGCGGCGTGTGTCAACACGACCGCGCCCGACGTCCGTGAGACGAATACGCCAGCACCGAGCGAGGCCGTGAGCACGAGCACCCCCGCGCCGACGCCAACTCTCGTGCCGCAGCCCGCGAGCGCGCCTGCCGTGAGCTTCGCGCGCGCCGACCTCTCGCGCGGCACATCGACCGGGGTGACCGGGACCGGTCCCCTGGTGCTGGCCCCAACCGGACTGCTGGCGGGTTCGTACGACGATCCCTACGGGCAGTCAGGCATCGGCTATCAGAGCGGCTCCTGGACAAGCGACTGGATACCGGTCGCATTCTCGTTCGACGAGCTCGTCGCCTCGTGGAACGCCGAGACGCCGCCCGCAACGTGGATCAAGCTCGAGATGCAGGCGCGCGGCGCGGGCCGCGAGACGAAGTTCTACACGATGATGACCTGGGCCTCCGGGGACACCGACATCCGTCGCACGTCGACGTCCGGCCAGCAGAGCGCCGACGGTGACGTGCATATCGATACGTTCAAGCGCGCGGCCGACGCGGCGCCACTCGACTCCTACCGCCTGCGTGTCACGCTCTACCAGCGCGCCGGAAGCGAGGCGACCCCGTCCGTTCAGATGCTCGCCGCGATGGTGTCGGCCGCGTTCAAGTATGAGATACCGAGCGCCTTCGATGGGAGCGCGATAGACCTGCAGGTGCCCGCGCTCTCTCAGGAGGAGCACAAAGGGGAGTTCCCGCAATACGACGGCGGCGGAGAGGCCTGGTGCAGCCCGACCTCGACCGCGATGGTCCTCGGCGCGCTCGGTGGCGGCCCTTCGGATGACGAGCTTCAGGCATTCCCGGGACCGGACTACGGCGATGGCCAGGTCGACCATGCAGCGCGCTACGCGTACGACTGGAATTACAAGGGCGCCGGGAACTGGCCCGCGAATGTGGCCTATGCCACGCGTTTCGGCTTCGAAGGATTCGTCACTCGGCTGCGTTCGCTGAGCGAGGCACAGCGTTTCATCGCCACGAGCGTCCCGCTCGTCGCATCGATCAACGGCGATCTGCCAGGCTTCCTGTTCGGAAAGACGAACGGGCATCTCCTCGTCATTCGCGGTTTCGACGCGAACGGAGACGTGATCACGAACGATCCTGCGGCAAAGACGAGCGATGAAGTGCGCAAGGTGTACGCCCGCGCGGATTTCGAGCGCGTGTGGCTGGGTGGTTCGGGCGGGATCGTTTACGTGATCTACCCGCGCGGGAAGGCGTTGCCGCCGAACGTTCCCGGACTACCGCCGAACTGGTGAGACCGCGCTAGTCTTGCGCCGCCATACGCGGAGGAGGTTGACGGTGAGAATTCCGGTAGCGCTCGTCGCGGTACTCGCGCTTCTGTTCGGCCCATCGGCGACGTCGGGTCCGGCGGCCGCGTCGCAGACATATCCCGTGAGCTATCACTCGTTTGCGCTCTCGGCGGGTACCGGGACCGTAGTGAAGAGCGGCGCCCTGACACTCGGATCGAGTGGGCTGACGACGACGAGCTACACCGATCCGTATCTCTTGACGACGCGGAGCTACGACATGGGCTCTTGGACCTCACCGATGTTCTCTACAGGGTTCGGCTTCAGCGAGCTCGTTTCGTCCTGGATCGCGCAGACACCGGGCGGCAGCTTCATCCACGTCTACATGAGCGCGGACCGCGGTGACGGCACATCCACCAAGTGGTACACGATGGGTATCTGGGCCTACGGGGACGCTGATATCCACCGCACGTCGGTCGGACACCAGGGCGACGGCGACGGCTACATCGCGATCGACACGTTCTTCGCGAAGGACCACCAGATGTTCGGGTACCAGCTGAAACTCGAGCTCTATCGACTCAAGGGGTCTTCGGCTTCTCCGTCGGTCACGCGGATCGGCGCGGTCGCGTCCGATCCTGTGAACACGAAGCCCTATCTCCCGAGCCCCACCACGATGACGAAGGACAAGGTCCTACCGGTGCGTCAGTTCTCTCAGGAGATCCATGCCGGTCAGTACCCGCAGTACGACGGCGGCGGCGAGGCGTGGTGCAGCCCGACCTCGACGTCGATGGTGGTCGACTACTGGGATAAGGGGCCTAGCCCGAGCGAGTATGCCTACGTCCCGAGCGAGTTTGCCGATCCCTGGGTCGATTACACGGCGCGCTACGTGTACGACTACCACTACCAGGGGGCCGGCAACTGGCCGTTCAACGTGGCGTATGCCGGCGCGCGCGGTCTCGACGGCGAGGTCACGCAGCTTCACTCGCTCGCCGAGGCCGAACAGTTCATCAAGGCAGGCATACCGCTCGTCGCCTCCATCGCCTTCAGCTCGAACAAGCTCGACGGCTTCCTCTTCAAGAGCACGAACGGGCATCTTTTGGTCATCGTCGGCTTCACGAAGGAAGGCAACCCGGTCGTGAACGACCCCGCGGCGACGAGCGACGCGACTGTGCAACGGGTCTACGATCGCGCGCAGTTCGAGCAGAACTGGATGACCTCGACGGGCGGGATCGTCTACGTGATCCATCCGACTTCGGTGCCGCTCCCGGCGAGCCCGCTCGGGAACTGGTGACAGCCGCGCGCGGGTGATGCGCGGCGATATCAGGCGCGCGCTCGCCCTGGTCCGCCGGCGGACCCATCGGGGTCCGCCGGTCGAGGCACGGCTGCTTGAGAAGCCCGACTGCGGACTTTGCGCGGAGGCCCATCGCGCTCTTCGACGGGTCGCTCTCGATGTGCCGCTCGAGATCGAGCGTGTCGATATAACGAAGGATCCCGCCCTTTTCGAGCGCTACGCGCTACGCATTCCGGTCGTCGTGGTGGGTGAGCGCGAGCTCGACGCGGCGGGGGTCGACGACCGCGCACTGCGCGCGTGGCTTCGAGGGTGAGTGCTGGATCGGATGCGGCGAGGTTCTTCACGCGTCGCCTCCGGCGCGAGGGATCCGCGGCGCGCGCCCGCGGAGAAAAGGCCTATCTCAAGAGTGAGCTCCAGTTCTGGGGGACGGGTCAAGATCCGATCCGCCTGGCGGTCCGGGAGTTCTGCGACGCGTACCGCGACCTTTCACGCGCCGACCTGCGTGAGGTCGCAGAGACCTTATACGCGACCGACGTCCACGAGCTGCGCGCGTCGGCGATCGGCGTGCTCGAGAGAAATCACCACACGCTCGTCGATCGGGATCTGCCCTGGCTTATCACGCTCGTGCGGAAGTCCAAGAGCTGGGCCTACGTCGATTGGATCGCGCCGAAAGTGATCGGGAACGTTATCGCGCGTGACCCTCGCGCGCGCAGGCGCCTTCCGGTCTGGGCAAGGGACGAGGACTTCTGGGTGCGGCGCGCGGCGCTTCTCGCCGAGCACGACGCGCTCCGCGCCGGCGGAGGTGACTTCGCGCTTTGGTCACGGCTTGCGGCGCCGATGCTCGACGAGCGCGAGTTCTTCATCCGCAAAGCGATCGGCTGGGTACTGCGCGAAGTCTCAAAGAAACGGCCGGCGCTTTCGTACGAGTTCTTGCGGAAGCACCAAGACCGTGTATCGCGGCTCTCCATGCAGGAGGGGGCGAAGTACCTGCCGGCAGCGGAGCGGAAGGCGCTCGGTCTGCCTGCCGCGCCGGCGTGGATGGCCCGCGAAGCAAAGCGCAAGGTGGCGTCCCGCCGAAGCTAAAACCGGTCGCGCACGGAGAATGCAGCCAGCCAAGCCATGGCACCCCCGCGTCGTCGGCGAGTCCGGTGCCGGCACTGCGGCTACGTCACGACCCCGGTCTCGGGGTTCTGTCCGAATTGCCTCGAGCGCCTGCCGCTCGGAAGACGTTTCGCGATCCCGCCGATCGTCGCGGTGGCCGCGCTGCTCGCCGTCGGTGCCGCAGTCGTCGCGGCGTCGTCTTCGGGGTCGATCGCACGAAAACCCGTCGCTCCCGAGGCGAGCTCGAGCGCATCGCCGACGACCGTATCTCCGGTCGTGACGACTGCGCCGTCGACCGCGGTCGCATCCGCATCTGCATCCGCCGCGGCTCCGCCGGCGGGCTCGCCTGCGCCATCCGGGCCACCATCGAACGCCTCGGCATCAGCCGGTCCGTCAGCAGCGCCGACGGCGGTCCTTGGGAGCGAGAGCGCACCGAGCGCGCCCAGGGCCTCCAGCGGGCCCGGGTCGCTCCCGTCGACCAGTACGTCGGACGACAGGGTTTGCACCCCTTGGCTACAGTCCCAAGAGAGGATCCCAGAACCGCGAGAGAGGGATTGAAATTGGGCGTCTATAGAGCCGAGTACATCTGGATCGACGGGACCCAGCCAACGCAGAAGCTGCGTTCGAAGACCAAGATCGTGCCCGACGGTGAGAAGCCGCCCATCTGGGCCTTCGATGGGTCGAGCACCCAGCAAGCGACGGGCGACAAGTCCGACTGTGTGCTGCAGCCGGTGTTCGTGTGCCCGGATCCGATCCGCGGCGGCGACAACAAGCTCGTGCTGTGCGAGGTCATGCTCGTCAACGGGCAGCCGCACGTCTCGAACATGCGCCGCGCAAACGTCGACATGGCGAAGCGTTTCGAGGAGTTCGATACCTGGTTTGGTATCGAGCAGGAGTACACGTTCTTCGAGGGCTCGCGTCCCCTCGGCTTTCCGGACACTGGCTTTCCGGCGCCGCAGGGCGGCTACTACTGCGGCGTCGGCGCCGACGAAGTGTTCGGCCGCGACGTCGTCGAGGCACATCTCGACGCCTGCCTGAGGGCGGGGCTCAAGATCTCGGGCATCAACGCCGAGGTCATGCCCGGGCAGTGGGAGTTCCAGGTCGGCCCGCTGAACGCGCCGGAGATCGGCGATCAGCTCTGGGTCGCACGCTGGCTCTTGTACCGGGTGGGGGAGGACTACGGCGTAAGCGCGACGCTCTACCCGAAGCCGGTCCGCGGCGACTGGAACGGCGCTGGCGCGCACACGAACTTCTCGACGAACGAGATGCGTGAGAACTACGACGCTTGCGTCGCCGCGGCCGAGGCGCTCGGAAAGCGGCACGACCTACACATCGCGAATTACGGGTTCGGCATCGAGGAGCGCCTCACGGGACTGCACGAGACGTGCTCGTACAAGGAGTTCCGTTACGGCGTCAGCGACCGAGGAGCGTCCGTCCGCATCCCGTGGCAGGTCGCGAAGGACCGCAAGGGCTACATCGAGGACCGTCGCCCGAACGCGAACGCGGACCCGTACGTGACGACGCGGCTCATCATCGAAACCGTATGCGGCGCCGAGACGGCGGGTCGTTCGCGGAACGGAAGCCGACCCGCCCGCGACACGAAGGTCCCAAGCACGACGCGAAAGGTTGCCGTTCGGAGCTAGGGTGACCGGCGCATTCGACGCCGGTCACACCCACGCATCGCTGCTACCGGATCAGGCGCGATGGCTGCCAGCTGGCAGTTGGTCGACGATCAGCGATCGGACGGCGTGTGGCTCTCGGGAGGAAATCTCGAACTCGCCGGCAGAGCACCAGTGAAGAGCTTTTGCGGCCACGTTGCGACGGCTAAGCGCGAGCGGGGCTCTTATGGTCTCAGGCGTGAGGTGCGCATGGCTGGTTCTCATCGCGGGACTTCTGTGTGCGTCTGCGTGCGTGACTTTCAGTGTCAGCCCAAGCACAGCGCCGCCTTCGCCGACCGGGTCGATTCGCCCCGTTTCCGCCGGAAAGGGCTTCGGCCTCATACCGGACCAGGACGGGCAGGTCGTGATGGTGGACGCTGACACCGACATCATCCGTCTTGTGCTCGATGACGGATGGACCTGGAACGTGACGGCGGACTCGGCGTATCTGCGTCTTTCGTCGTTCGGTCCTCTGTATGGGAACGGGTTCACGGCGCAGTACTGGACGTTCAAGCTTCTCCAGACGGGCGAGACGAAGGTCAGCGCGACCGGAACGCCCTCTTGCCGTAGCGTGTCGCCCCCCTGCGACCAGCCCGATCGCCTCTATTCCGTGACGATTCAAACCCGCTGACGACGACCTTCATCCGCGCGATTCCACGAATCCCACATCACGCGATTTCGCCTGAGCCGCAACAAACGTAAGGAGCCGGGCACCTTCGTCTTCGACCGCCGCGCGCTCGCGCTTCGACAGCCGGTCGAGAGGCTTGATCCGCAACGTCGCGACCGATGGTCCGCGTCTGACGGTCCACGTCGCGCCGACGAATCCGTCGATCAGGACGCTGCCGGAATTCATGCCTTCCATGTAGCCCGTCCGTTTGCGATCGCCGGCGCGGACGATCCGCGTCCGATCGGCGTGCGAGAGCACCAGGTTGTCGTACACGGGCAGGAAGCGCGGAGGAGCTGGAGTCTCGGGATCGGGTAGGGGACCGGCGGGTACGTCGAACAATTCGCGGCCGTTCTCGTCACGGAATGACCGAAGGCGTGGCCGGAGACGCCCGAAGACTTCGGCCAGCCCGCTGAGACCCGACCACGTCCGTGCGTCGCTCACCGTCGCCGGGCCGAATGCAGCGAGGTACCGAAGGATCAGCGCGTCAGGCGACCGGCTTTCCCCGAGCGGGTGGCCGAGCCACGCCTCGAGCGTTGTACGCCGCGGCTGGCCGCTCGCGCCCCACACCCCCCGCGGCGGGACCTGCACGAGCGGCAGGAGATAGCCGATCGCCGCCGCCAGCGACTCCTCGTCGCGCTTCGGCCAGCGTTTCCGCAGGAGGGGACGTAGCTCGGCGCTTGTGAGTGGACGTTCCTCGACGAGCGATCGGCCCAGGGCGAGGAGTCGCTCCAGGTTGACACCCGTGAGCTGTCGCCCGAAAGGGCTGGCCGTTTGAAATAGACGCGCAAGCGCGGGCTGGACGGTCGGCCAAAGTGAAAGCGCGTCGCGCGCTGTGACCAGGTGGATCGTCGCACGAAAGAGACTCGTGCGGACCGCCTTCCGGTCGGTGATCAGCCGCGCGAGGTCATCGGACCCGAAGTCTTCGAGCCGACTCCAGAGCGCGACATAGGGGTCCGCGGGGATCTGCGCCTGCATTCCGACGAGCCATTCGATGGCCTCCGCGGTCGACATCCTCGATCGCCGGAGAAGAAGCTGACGCTCGAGAAGAGCGCGGTTGAGGGCACGTGCATCGAGTACGCGCGTCACTGCGACGATCGGACCAGCCGGGTGCGTTCCTCTGTGACCGGAACGCTTGTCGGCGGCGCGGCGCCACGGCGGGTCGCGAGTACCGACCCGAGCACAATGAGCACGAAGCCGGTCACGATGCCCAAGGTCACCGGCTCGCCGAGCACCGCGATCCCGAGCGCGAGCGCCACTGCGGGGTTGAGGTACGTGATGACGGTCGCGCGTGCCGATCCAACTTCGCGAATGAGCGCGAAGAACACGATGAACGCGATCGCGGTGCACACCACGCCGAGGACCGCGACGGCGAAAACGACTGATGGGGCGGGAAGACTCGGGGGCAGCTGCGCGATCCCTATTGGCGCGTAGACGAGGGCCGTGATCGCAAGAGATGCAACGACCACGCCAAGCGAAGGGAGGGTCGAGAGCTTCCGCGAGATGATCGTCGCGCCTATGGCGTAGCCCAGGGCAACGAGCAGGGCCTCGCCGATCGCGCCGACATCGTTCGTGCGGATGTCGAGTCCGACGAGTGCGCCGACGCCCACGAACCCGATCGCGAGGCCGATGATCCGGCGCCGGTCGAGACGATCATGGCCGCCTGTCGCCCAGGCCAGGATCGCTCCAAACGAGGGTGTGGCCGCGAGCAGCAACCCGGCGAGCGAGCTCGAGATGCGCTGCTCGGCGTCGGACAGCAGCAACCACGGTGCGGCGACCTCCGCGGCGGTGTAGACGAGGATCCACTTCCACTGTTTCAGGACGGGCGCGAGATCCTTGCGCGCCGCTGCGAGGGGCAGCAGGAGAACCGTGCCGATCGCGGTCCGGAAGAGCACGAGGCTCGCCGGGCTGAGCTCTGTGACGGCGATCTTGATGAAGAGGTAGGGGATGCCCCAGATGAGGGCCATCGCGATGAAGAGGATCCAGCCGCGACGTGTCACCGGTCCACGTTACCGGGACGTAGCGCTCTCGGTTATTGCGCTCTTTACATCCGGCGGGGTGACGAGCTCGAGAGCGTCCGGATCTTCCTCTCAAGGTCCTGCTTCTGTGCGAGGAGGTCCTGCTTCTCCGGCAGCTGCGAGTGTCTCGCCGCATCGGGACCTCCGCGAGTCTCGCGCGCGATCCTCGAGATCTCCCGATTGACGCGCTGCAGGTCTTGCCTGAGCGCCTCAAGGTCGCCCGACGGGGCCGACGACGCCGCGGGAGGCGGCGCTTCCGACACCGTCGCCTTGGGCGCCTCGGCCGGAGGAGCCTTAGCGGCAGGACGTGGCGGTGACTTGCGGCTGGTACCGCTTGTGTTCTTGATCCATCGAGCATAGGTCCCGAAGAGCTGGTACGACCTGCCGGTCGCAACGTGCTCCAGATCACATGGTGGATGTGGTGAGCCGTGGCCGTCCCGGTGACTTAGCCCGCTAGACCTCCTGAGCCGGCGCCCCAACACAGGAGCGTCAGGCGGTAGGAGGAATCCGATGCGCTTTCAGCCAAGTACGTCGAACGCCGTCCGCAGGTCGATCACCGCCCTCGCGGCCACCGCTCTGGTGTTCGCGATGCTCGGAGGCACCGCGCTTGCGGCGCCCGTCGTCCGCGATCACATCGCGAGCAGCGGCGTCGGAGCCACGAGCACCGTCTGCGTCGGCACGGTTTGCACGGCGACATCCGTCTTCGTCGTCGTCGACAACTCAGGCGGCGCATCCCAGGCGTGTCTTGACATCAGCCGGTATGACAGCGTCGCATTCCTGCTGCTCGGTTACGAAAATGGCTGCGCGCCTGTCGCCGAAAGTGGCTTCTCGATGGACACCAAAGGTCTAGCGAGCGCCGCGCTCTCGCCGATCGACATCACGCTCCAGGCATTCACCTGCGACTCCAATGGCTGCCTTCCCACCGGAGCACCACGGGTCGCGCACCTGGGCGCGACGTATACCGGGGTCGGCGACACCAACACTTTCCGAAGCAACAGCAAGTCGACCTTCGGCGGTTGCACGATGTACTTCGTCGGCAAGGGCAGCTCACGGAACGCGACCGCATCGTTCACGGTCGAGAGCCAGTCCCTCGACGCGCTCGGCTCGCTGTTCACGTCGACACAGAAGATCAAGGTCCTCTGCCACTAGAGCGACCGTCTCGCGCTGCGGGCCCGGCACGCGGGCCCGCAGTAGCGGAGTAGGCTCTCCCGGTTCGCGGATCCGCGACGACTGGGGGAGCTCGGTGTGGCTGTCACGACTGCGAAACGACCCACGACGAAGCAGCGCAAGTTTCAGCTCGACGAGAAAGACCTGCCGACGCATTGGTACAACATCCAGGCGGACCTGCCGTCGCCGCTCCCGCCTCCGCTCCATCCCGGAACAGGTCAACCGCTCGGCCCCGCGGATCTCGCGCCGCTCTTTCCGATGGAGCTGATCAAGCAAGAGGTCAGCCGCGAACGCTGGATCGAGATACCCGAGCCGGTTCGCGACGCCTACAAGGTCTGGCGGCCAACGCCCCTCATCCGTGCGCTCGGCCTCGAGAAGGTGCTCGGAACGCCCGCGCACATCTACTACAAGTGGGAGGGCACGAGCCCGGCCGGCAGCCATAAGCCGAACACCGCGATCGCGCAGGCCTACTACAACAAGGCCGAGGGCACCAAACGCCTCGCCACCGAGACTGGCGCGGGGCAATGGGGGAGCGCCCTCGCGCTCGCCGCGCGGATGTTCGACCTCGAG
>VBDV01000007.1 GCA_005882765.1 Chloroflexota bacterium
CAGCTCCGCCACGTGCGCGGCACGCCGGCCTTCCGCGCCCGTAGGCGCGGGGATGGCGGAGAGCGCCGCCTGGCGGGCGAGCGTCCCCTCATCGGTGCGCTCGATGTGATGGCGCGCCGCGCGAATGCGCTCGTGCGCGAGCAGGCGAGAGACGGCGTGATCCACGGCTCTTCACTCTAACCCGCTTGACGGTGGGGGGCGAGTGGGTGAACACTTGCTCATGGACGAGCGTGAGCTGATCTACGACTGGAACCGCGCGGGTGGGGAGAGGGGGGCGGCGTTCGACTGGTCTCGCGTCCGGGTGGACCTGAACGACGAGACGCTACGCGACGGTCTGCAATCCCCCTCCGTGCGCGACCCCACGCTCGAGGTCAAGAAGCGCCTGCTCCATCTGATGGCGGACCTGGGCATCGTGGCGGCCGACATCGGCCTGCCGGGGGCCGGCCCGCGGGTGGTGGAGCAGGTGCGAGCCCTGGCCACGGAGATCCGCAACGCCAAGCTGCCCATTGCGCCGAACTGCGCTGCGCGCACCGTGATCGCGGATATCGAGCCGATCGTGCGCGTGGTCCAGGAGGTGGGCATCACCATCGAGGCCGCGACGTTCATCGGCTCGTCGCCGATCCGGCAGTACGCCGAGGACTGGACACTCGACCACATCGTGCAATCCACGGTCGAGGCGGTGACTTACGCCGTGAAGCACGGTCTCCCGGTCATGTACGTCACCGAGGACACGACCCGCGCCAAGCCCGAGGCGCTCAAGGCGCTGTACGGGGCCGCCATCGACTGCGGGGCGACACGCATCTGCCTCGCCGATACGGTCGGGCACGCGACACCAGCTGGAGTGAACGCTCTGGTCGAATTCGTCAAGCGGGAAATCGTCAAGCAGAACCGTGTAAAAGTTGATTGGCACGGGCACCGCGACCGCGGTCTGGGGCTGATCAACTGTCTCACGGCGATCGAAGCGGGCGTGGACCGGGTGCACGGCACCGCGCTCGGGGTGGGGGAGCGGGTGGGGAACGCGGAGATGGACCTCCTGATCGTGAACCTGAAGCTCCTGGGCGCGCATGCCCACGACATCTCGAAGCTGCCGGAATACTGCCGGCTGGTGGCGGACGCGGTGGGCGTGCCGATCGCCGTGAACTACCCGGTGATGGGGGAGGACGCGTTCCGCACCGGCACGGGCGTGCACGCCGCGGCCATCATCAAGGCCAAGAAAAAGGGGCACGCCTGGCTCGCCGACCGCGTCTACAGCTCGGTGCCGGCGCAGGAATTCGGGCTCGAGCAGAAGATCGAGATCTCGCCGGTGTCGGGGCTCTCCAACGTGAAGTACTGGCTCGAGACCCACGGCTACGATCCGGAGGACGAGGCGGCGTGCCGCGCGTTGTTCGAGGCGGCGAAGCGCACCGACCGCGTGCTGTCCGACGAGGAGTGCCACCGGCTGCTCAAGCAGGCGGCATGGCGGTAGCGCCGTTCCGGGAGATCGAGCGGTCCTACTTCGATCTGCGATGGCACCTCGATCCCGTGGGCGCGACGCAAGCGGGAGTGAAGACCTACGACGACCGCTATGGGCGCTTCAGCCCGAGCGCCCTCGCCCCGCACCTCGCCGCGCTCAAATCCATCGCATCCGCCCTCGAAGAGACCACGGCCGACGAGCGCGAAGATGAAATCGACCGTACGGCCCTCCTGAACGAGATCCGGGTCACCCTGCGGCGTTTCGAGCGCGAGCGCCCGCAGGCGAAGAACCCCGGATTCTGGCTGTCGCACCTGCTCGGGGGCTTGCACTTCCTGCTGGGCCGGCGCGACCGCACCCCGGAAGAGCGCGCGGTGTCGCTGGCGGGCCGGCTGGAGGACGTGCCGGGGCTGCTCGACGATGCGCGAGCCACGCTGGTCGAGCCGGTGCGGGTGTTTGTGGAAACGGCGCTGCGCATCAACGAGGGCGGGCTGTCGCTCGTGCGGGAGGTAGCCTCGGGACTGGGGGAGCGCGTCGCGGCGGCGGCGGACGCGGCGGCGGCGGCGATGGCCGCGTTCGCCCACGACCTGGAGCGCTGGCTCGAGAGCGCATCCGATCAGTTCGCGCTGGGTGAGGAGGACTTCAACTTCCACCTGCACTACGAGCACGCGTTGCGGGATACGGCGCCCGAGCTCTGGCGCTACGGGCTGCACCTCAAGGAAGAGCTCGAGCTGGACCTCGCGGCCCGCGCGAAACGGCTCGACAAGAGCAAGACCTGGCAGGACGTCGCCGACCGGTTGCGCGCCGATCATCCGCCGGCGAGCGCGCTGGTGGACGCCTACTCGGGCGAAATGGCGCGGGCGAGGGACTTCGTGGCCACGCACGGCTTGGTCCCGATCCCCGACGCCCCGCTCGACGTGGTGCCGACACCGGCGTTCATGCGACCGATCATCCCGTTCGCGGCCTACGACCCTCCCGGTGCCTACTCGCCCGATCGCACCGGCTGGTTCTACGTCACGCTTCCGGACCCGGCATTGCCGCCGAGCACGCAGGAGCGCCTCCTGCGCGACCACTGTCGCTACGAGCTCGGCGTCACGGCGCTGCACGAAGGTTATCCCGGCCACCACCTCCATCTGGTGCATGCGCAACAGCAACCCTCGGACACCCGCAAGGTCGTGTGGACGCCGCTCACGGTCGAAGGCTGGGCGTTGTACTGCGAGGACATGATGGGGGAAGAGGGGTTCTACCAGTCGGAGGAGGAGCAGTTCTTCCAGCGGGTGCACCTGCTCTGGCGCGCGACGCGCATCCTGCTCGACGTCGGCTTGCACACGCGGGGCATGACGTTCGAGCAGGCGGTGGAGCATATGACGACGCACCTGCGGGTGGACCGCGCCAACGCAGAGGCGGAAGTGCGGCGGTACTGCGCCGAGCCGGCCCAGCCGCTGTGTTACGCGGTGGGGCGGCGCGAGATCCTCGAGCTGCGGAAGGACTTCCGTGCCGCGCAGGGCAAGGCCTTCACCCTGCGCCGCTTCCATGACGCCTTGCTGCGCTACGGCGGCCTCCCCGTCACGCTGATCCGCTGGGGCCTCGGCCTCAATGAACAGTAGGGAGTCGGGGCTCGGGGCTGGGGACTCGACGGAGCGAATGAAGCGAGCCCCGAGCCCCGAACCCCGAGCCCCCAGTCGGCTGCCGCGGCAGGTGAAGCTGTTCGGCTGGGTCTCGCTGCTCAACGATTTCGCGAGCGAGATGATCTACCCGTTGCTCCCGGCGTTCGTCACGGGCGTTTTGGGCGCTGGGCCGCAGGCGCTGGGCGCGCTCGACGGGGCGGCCGAGTTCGCGGCGGCATTCGTGAAGCTCGGGGCGGGGCGCCTGGCCGATCGTCTGCCCTGGCGCGGGCCCATGATCGTGCTCGGGTACTTCATCGCCGTGGTAGTCCGGCCCGTTATCGCCATCACGGGCGCGGCGTGGCAGGTGATCGGGCTGCGGGTGGTGGACCGGCTGGGGAAGGGCCTCCGCACGCCGCCACGCGACGCGCTGATCGCCGACGTCACGCCCGCGGAGCTGCGGGGGCGCGCCTTCGGCCTGCAGCGCGGCATGGATCACGCGGGAGCGGTGCTGGGGCCGATCCTTGCCTGGTGGCTGCTCGCGCCCGGGGGGGGGAGCGCGAACGTGCGGGCGGTGATCGGGTGGAGCATTGTGCCGGGGGTGGCGGTGCTGGTGCTGGCGACTTGGGCGGTAAGCGGCGGTAATGGTCGGTATAGGGCGGTAGCTGTTTCGGAGCCCGTACCGACCAATACCGACGACTCCCGTCCATTACCGCCGCCCCTTCTCGGGATCTCTGCTTTCTATCTCCTCCGCATGCCCGACACCCTGATCATCCTGCGTTCTCAAGAGCTGGGCGTCCCGGTGTCGGTCGTGCCGCTCTTGTGGGCGGCGGTGCACGTGGTGCGCTCGTCGTCGAGTTTCCTCGGGGGCGCGGCGAGCGACCGGCTGGGGCCCGGGCAGACGATGTGGGTGGGGTGGCTCGTGTACGCGATGCTGGCCGTGGGGATGGCGCGCGCGGGCACGGCGGCGGCGGCATGGGGGCTGTTCCTGGCGCTGGGGCTCGTCTCGGGACTGACGGAGAGCCCCGAGCGGGCCCTGGTGGCGCGGCTCGCGGGCACGCACCAGGGGAGCGGGTTCGGCCTGTATCATGGCATCACAGGGTTCGCGGCGCTCGTGGGAGGCGTGGCGTTGGGCGGAGTGTTCCAGCGGTACGGGGCGGCGCCCGCGTTCCTCGCGAGTGCGGCGGGGGGACTGGCGCTGGTGTTCGCTTGGCCACTCGTGTCACGGAACGCCGCGTCGCACGTGCGCGGGTAAACCCGCGACCGTAGGGAGTCCTTTAGGGCGGCTCGGCGCTTATCAGTAAACTGACGCGTGTATTGCCGCTTCAGCGGTACGCGCCGAGTCGCGGCTTGAGCCGCGGACACGCCCGTGGGCCTCATGGCGTACGTGCAGGTGCGGCCCAGCACTGATCGGAGGAAAGTATGAAGGCTGGCGTCTCGGTCATTCACGGCCCCGGCGAGGTCCCGGGACTACCGTTCTCGTCGGCGGTGCGGGTCGGGGACTTGCTCTTTCTCTCGGGACAGATCGGAAATGTGCCGGGAACGCGCCGGCTCGCCGATGGGGGTATCACGGGGCAGACGCGCCAGGTGCTCGAGAACATCAAGGCGGTGCTCGCGTTCGCGGGAAGCTCACTCGACCGCGCGGTGAAGTGCACGGTGTTCCTCGCGGACATCCAGGACTTCGCGGCGATGAATGCCGTCTATGCCACGTATTTCCCGAAGGATCCACCCGCGCGCTCCACCGTGGCCGCGAGCGGGCTCGCCGGGGGCGCGCGGGTGGAGATCGAGTGTATCGCGGTGGCGGGTTAGACCGGGGCCGCCCTCGTCACCGCCCGCTCACCGTGCGGGTCGACATCCAGATGTCCAGGCTCGGAAGACCGTTGGGGGCTAACGCACTACCCGGCCGATTGGAGGTCCAGACCAACGTTTGGCCGTCGAAGGACAGACTCGGCTGCTGGTCGAAGGCGGCGGAATTGAGCGGTGCCCCCGGATTCTCTGGCGTGGACCACGGGTCGTTCGCGTTGCGGCGCGTGGACACCCAGAGATCGGCGAGACCCAGTCCCCCCGCTGGAGCACCTCGATGGAACCAGATTTCCTTCCCGTCGGTCCGGACCGTCGGGGCCGCGTCGTTGGCAGCCGGGTGGTTGAGCTCTGAAAGGAGCACTGCCGGCCCAGCGGTCTCACCCTCCCGTGTCACGGGCGCATAGTACAGGTCTTGCCCCTGCGTGCCCGCCGGTCCTCTGGTGAAATACAGCTTGGCGCCTCCGGGCTCGGCGCTCTGTTGGTAGTGCGGCGCGTTCTCGTCCCCCGCCGTGTTCACGTCAGCCCCGAGTATCTCGGGCGGTCCCCAGGCGAAATCGTCGTGCGTGTCGGTTCGCCGCGACACGTAGATGTCGTTTCCCCCGACTCCCGGCCGGTTGCTGAAGAAGAACAGCAAGTGACCATCGATCGACAACGCGGGTCCGTTCTCGATGAAGGTGGTATTGATGACCGGCCCCAGGTTCACCGGCGCTTCCCAGTCACACTCTCGGCAAGCGCGGTGAGAGACCCAGATGTCGGCATCACCCGTGCGGTCCGATTGGAAGTAGAGGCTGAGCTCGTCTGGGGAAAAGTTGGCCTGTGCGTCCGCTGCTCCCGTGTTGATCGCGGCGAGATTCACCGGCTCCGACCACTCGGAGCCGGCGAAGGACATAGCCTCCAGCTTGATCCCGACCGAAGCGGACTCCGATTCGCACGCCACCAGGAGCGTGAAGGAGACGAGGGACACGAGCTTTGCGATGGATAGGTGTTTCATGGGACCTCTTCGCTAATTCCCGTTGACCGTGCGAGTCGACATCCAGATGTCGAAGCCGCCGAGACCACCCCGAGCCACACCCGCAATGAACAGCAGTGTGCGACCGTCGTGCGACAGGTCCGGCTGGAACTCGGCGAACTGGGTGTTCACCGGGGGTCCCAAATTAACCGGTGCGGACCAGGCGTCATGAACG
>VBDV01000008.1 GCA_005882765.1 Chloroflexota bacterium
GCTGCGGCAGATCGCCCAGCGTTTCGCGCCCATAGGTGAGCTCGAGCCAGGCCCGTCGGGTGTCCCGCTGAGCGAGGGCGGTGTCGATGAAGCGCGCGTATTCCTGGCAGGCGCTGATGAGGTCGCCCTGGTTCGCGAGTGCCGCCGCGAAACGGCGGTGCGCCGCGAGGTCAAAGGGCGCGATCTCGACCGCGACCCCGAGGAGCGCGATCGCGTTCACGCGATCGTTCTTGCGGGCGAATGCCGCGGCGCCTTCGCGAAGCGCGACGAGCGCGGCGTCGCGGTCCTCGAGAGAGATGAGCGTCCGCGCGAGCCCGCCGTACGAGTCCACGTCGCCGTGCTTGCTCACGAGCTCGCGGTACGCGGTCTCGGCCTGGCGCAGCCGGCCGCTCGCGAAGAGCTTCGCGGCAGCGTCGCTCGCGAGGCGGTGGTCGTTCGCCACCTTCGTCTCGACCGGACGACCCTGCTGCGCGAGCGCCCGCGCGAACTCGGTCGCCTTCTTGTTGTCCATGACCTTGGCGGCGGCGAGGCGCGCACGCTCGGAGAGCGGGAGGATGTGGGTTCGTTCGACAGTGTTCGCGTTCACGCCCATCGCGTGGAGCTCGCGGGACAGGAACGCGGGCGCGGCCGGACCGAGGTATTCCTTCGCGACGCCCAAGAGCTCAAGGGCGAGCGCGTTCACGGTTACTCCTCGCCCCCGCTTCCGGCTTCGTCGGCGAGTGCATAGAAGCGCAGCGCGTTCAGCATCCGGTCGAATGCGGACGCGACCTCGTGCGTGATGTCGTCGCCGCTTCGCGTGTCGAAGTGCGCTTCACGCAGATCGATGTCGCCGGTCGATACCTGAGTCGCTTCGCCGACGAGGCGGCGCAGCGGTCCAACGAGCGAGCGGGTCAGAAGGATCCCGATCACGAAGGAGAGCAGAACACCCATCACGAGCATGAGCGCCGCATCGAAGGTGGCGTTGTCGGCCGCCCGCGTGTAGGTCGTGAGCGGTACGGCGAGGACGTAGCCCCAGGGCTTGTTCACGAGACGCGTCACGACGCCGCGCTGTTCGTCCGCGCCCGCACCGAAGGCGAACGCCGCGTCGCCGCTCGCACCGCGCGGCAGCGTGTCGAGCGCGGTCTTGAGCGTGGGAAGCGGGTCGATCACGAGCTTGTCCGGCGTGATCGTCCCGAAACGCTTGTCTGCCGCGAGCTTCTTCGCGGTGTCGGCGTCGATCGGCGCGATGGGCTTGTAGATGAGGGTCTCGGCCTGATCGCGGTGACCCTTGGTCTCGGAGACCGCGAGGCGGATCCCGTAGTCGTCGACGAGGAACGAGTGCGCGCCGACGCCGACAGAGCCGGCGTCGCCCTCGACGATGTCCCAGATCGCCGCGAGGTTCACGCGCGTTCGCACGACGGCCACGACGACGCCGTTCGCGGCGACGGGCGACGAGAAGAAGAGCGCGGGCTTGTTCGTGATGACGGAGTACGACGGGTCGCTCACGTACGGCGTGCCCTTCATCGCGGTGAGGAAGTACTCCCGGAAGGCGACGCTCGTGCCTTCATCCGTCGGTATCGACGCCGCGACGATGGTGCCTTTCGGGTCGACGACGGCGACGGATTCGTACTCGGGAGAGCGGGCGGCGGCGGCCGAAAGCGCGGTGCGCGCGGCCCCGCGAGACTCCTGGTCGCCGAGGTTTGTCGCGTATCGGACGATGTCCGGGAGCTTGGCGACAAGGATGATGTCGCCCAGGCGGCTGGCGAGGTATGCGTCGATCGCGTTCGCTGTCGAGGTGGAGCGCTGGCGGATGTTCGTCACGCCGAGCGAGGTGAGGTCGTTACGTGTGTTGTGCGTCGAAACGACGCTGACCAGCGCGATCGGGGCCACCCCGACGATGAGGAGGGCCGCGAGTACCTTTTGCCAGAATCGGACACGAGGCCGACGCATACGCTCCCCTGCCCCGCGCGCCCTATTCGTCCACCTTCGCGCGCGAGTACGCGCATGGTCGGCGCCCTTAGCCACCGGGCCTAGTCACAGGGCGGGACGCGCTCGTACCGGAAAGGTCCTAGTACCGACCTAGCCGCCAGGCCCTACCATTTGCTCAAACAACACACGAAGACGTGCCCGCGCACGTGGAGGACAAGTGGCGAACGGAACGATCAAGAAGCTCGTCGGCGACAGGGGCTTCGGCTTCATCCAGACCGAGGACGGCTCGGACATCTTTTTCCACCGGTCGCAGGTGGAAGGCGACGCGTTCGATACCCTCCGTGAGGGACAGAGCGTGACCTACGAGAAGGGGATGGATCCCCGCCGCGGCAAGCCGCAGGCGGAGAAAATTACTCCGGCTTAGGTCCGCGCCGGCAGGCTTCTAAAAGCACCGCTTCGCTTGGCGTCACGCAGCAAGCCACGAAGGAGACGCTTCGACGTCTCCAGCTGCTCGCGGTCGTCCGCCGTTAGTCCGGCGCGCGCCGGGTCGACGCGCCACCAACACTCGAAACCCCAGAGACGCTCGTCGCCGACGCGGAGCCGCGGGATCCCTCCGCCGCTCCGGCGGGGATCACCCGTCTCGAAGTCGAAAAAGCCCTCGAACACGGCTGCGGCGCCGGTTCGATCCGGCTCGCCCTCCCGGGAGTCGAGGAGGATCACGCACGGCGTGCCCGGGCGGATCTCGTCGCGGGGACGCTGCGGGCGCCGCGCACGGTCGCCGCGCGGCTGTGGTGCTCGGGCGGGCACGCGACGGTCGGATCGCGGCTCGATCCTGCGGTCCGGACCGCGTGCGGGCGGCGGCGATGAGGTCGGTCGCGGCTCGGCCTTCGGACGACGCGCCCGGAATCGCCGGCGCCGTGGACGCTCTTGCATCGCACGAGTTTAGGCGTCCGGGTCCGCCGTTAACATCGACGTAGATGCATGAGGTCCACGATGTGTACGACGAGTTCAAGCATCAGCTGCCCGACATCGACCCCGAAGAGACGCAGGAGTGGATCGAATCGCTTGACGCGCTCGTAAAGGAGTCGGGCGGCGATCGCGCTCGCTTCGTCCTTTACAAGCTGCTCAAGCGGGCGCGGATGCTTCACGTGGGTCTGCCTCCGCTGACCCAGACGCGGTACATCAACACGATCTCCCCCGAGCAGGAGCCTTACTTCCCCGGCGACGAGCAGATGGAGCTTCACATCCGGCGGCTCATCCGGTGGAACGCGGTCGCCATGGTCGTCCGCGCGAACCACCACTACGAGGGGATCGGCGGTCACCTCGCAACGTACGCGTCGGCCGCGAGCCTCTACGAGGTCGGGTTCAACCACTTCTTCCGTGGGAAGGACGACGGCGCGTCCGGCGATCAGATCTTCTTCCAGGGGCACGCCGCGCCGGGCATCTACGCGCGCGCGTTCGTCGAGGGCCGGCTCACCGAGTCGCAGCTCGATCACTTCCGGCGGGAGGTCGTTCGGGGCGAGGGACTCTCGAGCTATCCGCACCCGCGGCTCATGCCCGAGTTCTGGGAATTCCCGACGGTCTCGATGGGGCTCGGTCCCCTCGCCGCGATCTA
Source organism: Chloroflexota bacterium (assembly GCA_005882765.1). Lineage (GTDB taxonomy): Bacteria > Chloroflexota > Limnocylindria > P2-11E > P2-11E > 3-1-20CM-2-70-9. The sequence goes on from VBDV01000008.1 coordinate 3,524, forward strand.
CCAGGCGCGCTTCAACCGTTACCTGCATCACCGCGGGATAAAGGACACGTCGGGCTCGCGGGTGTGGGCGTTCCTCGGGGACGGCGAGTGCGACGAGCCGGAGGCGCTCGGCGCCTTGCACGTCGCCGCACGCGAGGGCCTCGACAACCTCACCTTCGTCGTGAACTGCAACCTGCAACGGCTCGATGGCCCGGTGCGTGGCAACGGCAAGATCATCCAGGAGCTCGAGTCGGTCTTCCGCGGCTCGGGATGGAACGTCATCAAGGTGCTCTGGTCACGCGAGTGGGACGACCTTCTCGCGCGGGACGTCGACGGCGTCCTCGTGAACCGCATGGCCGAAACGACCGACGGCGAGTCGCAGCGCATGACGATCGCCGACGGCGCGTACATCCGCGAGCACTTTTTCGGAACGGACCCGCGCCTGCGCAAGCTCGTCGAGCACCTCTCCGACGAGCAGCTCCGCACCTTGCGGCGCGGCGGCCACGATTACCGCAAGGTGTACGCGGCGTACCACGCGGCGGTTCGCCACACCGGCGCGCCCACCGCGATCCTCGCGCAGACCGTGAAGGGCTGGGCGCTCGGCCCGTCGGTCGAGGCGCGCAATATCACCCACCAGGCGAAGAAGATGAGCTTCGAGGAGCTCAAGATCTTCCGCGACCGCCTGCAGCTGCCGATCTCCGATGACAAGCTCACCGACGATCCGCCGTACTACCACCCCGGCCCCGATTCGCCGGAGATCCAGTACATGATGGAGCGCCGTCGCGCACTCGGCGGGTTCGTGCCGAAGCGCGTCGTTCGCGCGAAGCCATTGGCGCAGCCCGACGCGTCGGCGTTCGCCGAGTTCCCGAAGGGTTCGGGGACGGCGGCCGCGTCCACCACGATGGCGTTCACGCGTCTGTTGCGGAACCTCCTTCGCGACAAGAATGTCGGCAAGCGCATCGTCCCGATCATCCCCGACGAGGCGCGCACGTTCGGCATGGACCCGCTGTTCAAAGAGGTCGGGATCTACTCGCCGCTCGGGCAGCGCTACGAGCCGGTCGACGCCGAGACGCTCCTGCCGTACCGCGAGGCGCAGGACGGACAGGTCCTCGAGGAGGGCATCACCGAGGCGGGCTCGATGGCGTCGTTGACCGCGGCGGGCACGAGCTACGCGACGCACGGCGAGCAGATGCTCCCCTTCTACGTCTTCTATTCGATGTTCGGTCTGCAGCGCACCGGCGACCAGATCTGGGCGTTCGGCGACGCGCGCGGTCGCGGGTTCCTGTGCGGCGCGACCGCGGGCCGCACGACGCTCAACGGCGAAGGCCTGCAGCACGAGGACGGACACAGTCACGTGCTCGCGACCGCGATCCCGAATGTCCGCGCGTACGACCCGGCGTTCGCGTACGAGACCGCCGTAATCGTGCGCGACGGCATCAAGCGGATGCTCGGCGACGGCGAGGACATCTTCTACTACCTCACGCTGTACAACGAGAACTACCCGCAGCCGCCGATGCCCGAAGGCGTGGAGGAGGGCATCGTCCGCGGGATCTATCTCTTCCGGCCCGGCGACGAGGGTCGCCGCCGTCGCGTCACGCTCCTCGGATCGGGCTCGATCATGCGCCAGGTCCTTCACGCCCAGGAGGTCCTCCAGGAGAAGTACGAGGTGAGCGCGGACGTGTACAGCGTCACGAGCTATCAGCAGCTGCGGAACGAAGCGCTCGCCGTCGAGCGCTGGAACCGGCTGCACCCCGAGGCCGAGCCGCGCCTTCCGTACATCACCACTGTCCTAGGCGGGCACTCGCCCATCGTCGCCGCGTCGGACTGGCTGAAGGCGCTTCCCGATCAGGTCTCGCGCTGGGTCGGAAGTCCCTTCGTGCCGCTCGGGACCGACGGCTTTGGCCGCAGCGACACTCGCGAGGCACTGCGGCGGCATTTCGAGATCGACGCGGAAAGCATCGCAGCGGCGTCGCTACACGCGCTCGCGCTCTGCGAGCAGTACGGTTCGGACCTCGTCGCGAAGGCGATCGCCGATCTCGGGATCGATCCAGAGAAGCCGGAACCGCGGACCGCGTAGCCCACACGCGGACGCCCGCATCGAGCCAGTAGGCGCATGGTCGTCCTTTCGGGGAAGGGACCTCACAGGTACGAGAGGCCAGTGCCGCGCTAGTTGATCGTCGTCGTCCGGTGCCCCTGGGCGAGCCAGGCCGGGATCGCCGTCGCGACCATCGGGCGTCCAACGAAGAAGCCCTGAGCGCTGTCGCAGCCGGCCGCGGCACAGGCGTCGTAGGTCGCCTGGTCCTCGATCCCTTCGGCGACGACCTTCATCCCGAGCGCGTGGCCGAGATTGGTGATCAGCTTGACGATCTCGGCACTGCCGCGGTCTCTTGTCATGCGGCCGACGAACGAGCGGTCGATCTTCACGGCATAGGCCGGCAGGCGCTGCAGATAAGCGAGCGAGCTGTACCCGACCCCGAAATCGTCGATGGCGACCTGCACCCCGAGATCGCGCAGCTCCGCGAGCGTGCGCAGGACGCGATTCGGTTCTGCCATGAGCATCGTCTCGGTGATCTCGAAGGCAAGCCACTCCGGCGGGATCTTCGCGCGCTCCAGCGCGACCGCGACCATCCGCGACAGCTCGGGGTCGAGGAGGTTGCGGATCGAGAGGTTCACCGCCGCCTGCAGCGGGACATTGGCCTTCTTCCATTCGGCGCACTGCGCGAGCGTCATCGCGAGCACCCGCGAAAAAAGCGACTTCACGAGGCCCGACCGTTCGGCGAGCGGAATGAATTCCCCGGGCGCGACGAGGCCGCGGCTTGGATGTCGCCACCGCGCGAGAGCCTCGACCCTCATCATCTCGCTCCCGCTGAATCCGACGATGGGCTGGTAGACGACGTGGAGCTGGTCGGCCTCGAGCGTGTGGCGGAGCTCGGCCATGAGCGCGAGCTGGTTCGAGCCTTCTGGATCCTCCTGTTCGGCGTAGACGGCTGACCCGCCGGGCGTCCGTTTCGCGACGTACATGGCCATGTCGGCGCGGCGCATGAGTGTCTCGGCATCCTCGCCATGCTGCGGGCTGACCGCGATGCCAATGGAGATCGCGATCTCGTGCTCGCGGCCCTCGACGTCGAACGGCCGCTGCAGAGCGGCGATGATCTTCTGCGCGACGTGTCCCGCGCCGCCCTCGTCCGCGCCCGGAAGGATGAGCGCGAACTCGTCGCCGCCGAGCCGCGCCACCGTATCCGTCTCGCGCAGGTCGGCGGTGATGCGCCCGGCGACCTCGCCGATGAGAATGTCACCGGCGGGGTGCCCGAACGTGTCGTTGATCTCCTTGAAGCGATCGAGGTCCATCACCAAAAGGGCGAGCGGCGTGGAGAGACGTCGCGCCGTCCGCAGAGCCTGCTCGAGACGGTCCAGAAGCAGCGAGCGGTTGGGAAGACCGGTGAGCGGGTCGTGTAGGGCCAGCCGTTCGAGCTCGTGCTCGGCCTTCTTGCGATCGGTCACGTCGGTAAAGCTCGAAACGACCTCGCGCACACGGCCGAAGGCGTCTTTGATCGGAACCGAATCGACGAGCAGCCAACGCACGTACCCGTCGGCGCGGACCATCCCCATCATCACGTTGCGTATCGACTCGCCGCGGGCCTGCGCCGCGACGTTGGGGACCTCGTCATCGGGCATGGTCGTGCCGTCTTCGCGTATCCGCCGGTCCTCGCCCGGCGGCTCCGCGCCTTCGAGCTCCTCTGGCGCCCGCCCGAAGATGCGCTTCGCCGCGGCATTCGCGAAGACCACGGCCCCAGCCGCATCGCGTACCACGACACCGCACGCCATCGCGTCATAGATGGCGGCGAGATCGTTCTCCGAACGTGGTGTCGACATCGCGGCACGCCCTCCTCGCGACACGCGCGTCAACGCGACCTTAGCCGCTGTGCTTTTCGCGCGAGGAGTGCAACGGGTATCGGCTCGCGGCCCGAGAGACTAGCCGGAGGTTTGTCAGGCGCTGCTTCTCTTTGTCGCTCACGTTGCCATCGGCGCGTCGGAACTCAAAGCGTCAGCGGAGCCATGACGGCAGCGACCCGGTCTCACGCCCGCATGAGCGGCCGGTAGCGGATGCGGTGCGGCCGCCAGTCGGTCCCGACGGTCTTGCGCATGTGCTCTTCGTACGCCTGATAGTTGCCCTCGAACCACTCGACACGGCTGTCGCTTTCGAAGACGAGCATGTGGGTCGCGACGCGGTCGAGGAACCACCGATCGTGGCTGATGACGACGACGCACCCCGCGAAATCGAGGATCGCTTCCTCGAGGGCGCGCAACGTGTCCACATCCAGGTCGTTCGTGGGCTCGTCCAGCAGCAGCACGTTGCCGCCGGAGCGCAGGAGCTTGGCGAGATGCACCCGGTTCCGCTCGCCGCCGGAGAGGTCCCCCACCTTCTTCTGCTGGTCCGGGCCGCGGAAGTTGAGGGACGCGGCGTACGCACGAGCGTTGCGGGTGCGCGCCCCGATCTGGATGTTCTCCTCGCCGCCGGAGATCTCCTCCCACACGCTCTTTGTGGGATCGAGCGTGTCACGCGTCTGGGAAACGTACGCGAGCTTCACGGTGTCGCCGACGCGGAGCGTTCCCGCGTCGACCTTCTCTTCGCCGGTGATGAGCCGGAAGAGCGTCGTCTTGCCGGCGCCGTTCGGGCCGATGACCCCGACGATGCCGCCGCGCGGCAGCGAGAAGCTGAGATCGTCGAAGAGCAGCTTGTCGCCGTACGCCTTGCGGATGCCTTCCGCTTGCACGACGACGTCGCCGAGACGCGGACCCGGCGGGATAAAGATCTCGAGCTCGCGTTCGCGAAGCTCCGGGTCTTCGGCCAGAAGACGCTCGTACGCCTCGATGCGGGCCTTGCTCTTTGCCTGGCGCGCGCGGGGCGATGCGCGAACCCACTCGAGCTCGCGCGCGAGCGTTCGCTGCCGCGCCGACTCCTGCTTCTCCTCGTCGGCGAGGCGCTTCCGCTTCTGCTCGAGCCACGAGCTGTAGTTGCCCTGGTACGGGATGCCGGCCCCCTTGTCGAGCTCGAGGATCCAGC
>VBDV01000040.1 GCA_005882765.1 Chloroflexota bacterium
AGGCGGACCTGCCGTCGCCGCTCCCGCCTCCGCTCCATCCCGGAACAGGTCAACCGCTCGGCCCCGCGGATCTCGCGCCACTCTTTCCGATGGAGCTGATCAAGCAAGAGGTCAGCCGCGAACGCTGGATCGAGATACCCGAGCCGGTTCGTGACGCCTACAAGGTTTGGCGGCCAACGCCCCTCATCCGTGCGCTCGGCCTCGAGAAGGTGCTCGGAACGCCCGCGCACATCTACTACAAGTGGGAGGGCACGAGCCCAGCCGGCAGCCATAAGCCGAACACCGCGATCGCGCAGGCCTACTACAACAAGGCCGAGGGCACCAAACGCCTCGCCACCGAGACCGGCGCGGGGCAATGGGGGAGCGCCCTCGCGCTCGCCGCGCGGATGTTCGACCTCGAGTGCAAGGTCTACATGGTCCGCGTGTCGTACGACCAGAAGCCGTACCGACGGATCCTCATGGAGACATGGGGCGCCGAGGTCGTCCCGAGCCCGAGCCCTGACACAAAGGCGGGCCGTGCCGCACTCGCCAAGGACCCAAAGAGTCCCGGGAGCCTCGGCCTCGCGATCTCGGAGGCCGTCGAGGATGCCGCCACGCGGGACGACACGAAGTACTCGCTTGGATCCGTCCTCAACCACGTGCTCATGCACCAGACGGTCATCGGCCAGGAGGCCAAGAAGCAGCTCGAGCTCGCCGGCGAGCGGCCAGACATCCTCGTCGGCTGCATCGGAGGCGGCTCGAACTTCAGCGGATTCGCGTTCCCGTTCGTCGGCGACAAGCTCACCGGAAAGATCGAGAGCCTCCGGATCATCGCGGTCGAGCCGATGGCGGCGCCGAGCATCACCAAGGGTCGGTACGTCTACGACTTCGGGGATGAAGCGATGATGACGCCGCTCGTGAAGATGCACACGCTCGGCCACTCCTTCATGCCGGCGCCGATCCACGCCGGCGGGCTCCGCTACCACGGCATGGCGCCGGCGGTGAGCGCGCTGTACGAGCAGAAGCAGATCGAGGCCATCGCGGTCCACCAGCGCCCGACCTTCGAGGCCGCGGTCATGTTCGCGCGCGCGGAGGGCTATCTTCCCGCGCCCGAATCCGCGCACGCGATTCGCGTGGTGATCGACGAGGCTCTGAAGTGCAAGGAGTCCGGCGAGGCGAAGGTCATCGCGTTCAACCTGTCCGGGCACGGCCACTTCGATCTCGGCGCGTACGAGCGCTACATGAACGGCGAGCTTGAGGATTACGAATATCCGGCCGACAAGGTGCGCGAGGCGCTCGCCGGCTTGCCGAAGGTCGCCGTGTAGGTGCTGAGTCGACGCATTGACGGGAGGACCGCATGTATCGCTGGATCGTTTTCATCCATATCGCGAGCGTGCTGGGACTGCTCTTGGTCCATCCGGTCACGGTCGCGTTCCACCTGAAAGAGGAGCGCAGTGACATCCGGATCCGCGAGCTGCTCGAAGTCACCGAAGCCGCGAGCACCCTGCGCTGGTTCTTCTTCGGGCTCACGGTGGCGTCCGGCGTTGTCCTCGGTTTCCTGGGTTCGTGGTGGGGAACCGCCTGGATTTGGGCGGCGCTCGCGATCTTCATCGCGATTGGCGTGGTGATGAACGTCTACGGCGGCCGGACCATCGATCGCATCGCCGACACGCACGACGACACTGAGATGGAGCGCCTGCTCACGCGTTTCCGCCCGGGGCTTTTGGCCGTGACTGGGGCGGGCGGTCTCCTGATCATCCTGTTTCTCATGCTTTTCAAGCCGTCGCCGGGGTAGGCCAGAGTGCCGAAGTCACGAGCTGAGCGAGACCGCGGGCGCGGCGAGACGCCGTCGAAGCGCGCGCTGCGTGGGGCTCAAAAGACCGGACGGCAGAATCCCGAGCGAGGCGTCACCAGCCGGGCTCGCAAGCGCCGCCAGGGTCTCGAGGACGTGCCCGATCCGAGATACGGTGGCCGTCCCGGCGAGCAGAAGTCGAAGTGGCGGCCGCCGGCCGAGCTCATGACCCCGCGCCAAAAGCGGATCGCGAAAAACAAACACGATTCCTGAGGCGCTGTTCTGATCAAAACCAGGTGTGGTCGTCTGAGCTTTCTGGCACGGCGCGCCTCATCCGCTTAGGTTACCCAGACCGTTCACGAAGGAGGCGAAATGAAAGGGCTTGTCGCCTGGCTCGGCACACCGGTCGGCCGTTTCGTCCGCGACCTAGTCGAGGGCGCGATCGCGGGAGCAGTCGCCGCGGTCGTTGCGCTGCAGCTCGACGTAGCGACGCCGAAGGTGATCCTGGCGGCCGCGGTCACCGGCGCCGTCGCGGCCGCAATCGCCGTCGCGCGGCGCGCGCTCGTGAACGCGGTTTCGCCGGCGACTCCCGGGCAGCCCTAGCACCGCAAGGTTGCGGCGCGCCGAGGTGCGCATCATCGCCTGATCCCCCCGGCTAGTCGGCGACGGGTCGCACCTCGACGGCGCCTCCACCGGGCCAGCGCTTCGCGATGGCGATCGCCTCGTCCTCATCCTTCACGTCCACGACGGCGTAGCTGCCCACCGACTCCTTCGCCTCGATGAACGGACCGTCGCTGACCATGGGCAGGTCCTTCTTGCGGACACGCCCGAGACGGACGGTCTTCGTCCCCCGCGCCAGGCGGTGGCCTTCGACGATCCGTCCTGACCCCGCGTGCTCTGCGAACCACTTGCCGATGTCGGCGACTCCGGCCTCCCGCTCGCTCTGGGGAAGCGCCATCCATTCGTCTTCGATCGCGTAGAAGGTGAGCATGTAGCGCACGTTGTCCTCCTCGCCTCGTCAGGGTTCCACGGTACCGACGAAGAGCGGCAGGAGGGATCGACAAAATGACACTGCGGCGGCGCCCACCCTGCCGCGCCACTGATCCCTCGGGCGGGCCCATAGTGGCGCTCCAGGTCACGCAATGCCGGATGGAACCGTCCTCTACGAGCCCCGTGGGCCGCAGCTCTGGCAACCGGGATGTGCTGCTCTCGGCGTTGTCATCGGCATCGCCGCGATCGCGACGGGACAGCTCGGCGGCATCGTGCTCGTCGTGCTGTTCGGCCTCTTCCTCGCGGTCTCCGTGATGTGGTACCGGCAACGGCCGGATCGACTGACGATCGACGAAGCCGGATTCACCGTGTCGCATGGCGCCCTCACGTCTCGATGTCTCTGGTCGGAGGTCGAAAGCGCGACGGTCGTTCGCGGCAAGGGGCGTCCATGGGTGCATATCCAGTTTCGGTCTGACAGCCAGGCGACGTACCCGTGGCGGAAAGCCCTGCCCGGTTCTTCGCGCCGGACCGCCGCCACGCTGCCGGCGAACTATGGGATGGATCTTGACGAGCTCGCGGCGCTCCTGGAGCGCAGACGTCGGCAGGCCCTCGCGAGCGAGTCGGACGCCCCCGATACCCCGACTGACGGTCCCGAGGAGGCCCTGCCGGCGGGTTACATCATTCACACGATCGACGACATTGGTGTCGAGATCATCCGGCCCGGCGTGACTCTGTCGTGCTTCACCTTGTTCGTCGGCGTCTGGACCGTGCTCTGGGATATCGCGACGATCAGCGTGATCGCTGCAGCGGGTCGGGATGGCTTCGACGCTGGCGAGGTAGTCCTCCTGGCCCTGACCGCGGCGGTAGGTGCGGCCTTCACGGTGCTCGGTCTTCGCGCGTTGCTGATCCGCCGGTCGTGGGTGGTGACTGATGGAGTGGTCGACGAGCGGTCGACCTTCAAGGGAATAGGCGAGATTCGCCACCGCCGGCACCTCGATGTCGCGCGGATCGAGATGCGAACTGGGCTCTGGGAAACCGGAGCGGGCAGGACCGACGATCTCGTCCTATGGACGCGGGGAAGTTCATCCCCGCTCGAACTGCACCCAAATGTCGAAAACACGCCAGGGCCCCTCCGCGCGCTCGGCCACCTCTTTGCGCGACACACGAGGCGACCATTCACGACGGTTGAGCAACGTATCCCGGAGCCGAAGCCGCCTGACAGCGACTGAAGGATGGGGGAGCCTCAATAGTCGAGAAGTCGAGATGGATCGACAAAGAGGATGTCGCCCGCCGCGGCGAGCCGAACCGCGAATTCGTATCGGGGCGCTCGAACCGCCGGTTTCCCCGCGATTCGACGCCGACGACCGACTTGGCGCGCGATCTCGGCCAAGACGATCGATGCCAGAAAGCGTAGGGGAGGATCTTCGAACATTTTTAGATCCAGCGTCGCGGTCTTCACCCGACCATGCTTCACGTGGATGAGATCCGCGGGTTCAGAGCCAACAACAATCACTTGCCGCTGTCCACGTGTGAGCGCCTCTCGCTGAAGCGGGTTTGCTGGTCCAGATGGCAACACGACCACGACTTCCTCGAATCGTTCGAGGTCGTCGACTGACGCCCGGTGTATGCGTAGCGGATTCTTGTGCCGACGCGCAGCCGCTCGGGCTTCGCGTCGCCGCGCGGCGGATCCCTCAAACCACCCGGCGCCCCGATCCTCGAGAAGGACGTCGCGAAAGCCGAGAGCGGCGGCGGAGCGAAGACTCGATCCGACCTCGACGTGGTCGCGTCCTATCAGTAACAAGGACGGCCTACGAGAGTCCGGTCGTGCGGTTTGAAGCTGTCGTGCCGATCCATGCAGCACGTACCACCCCGCGACGGCCGCGGCCGCCGCGACGTTGAGGGTCGTCACGGTTCGCGACTGCGTCGGTATCTCGAGGGTTTCCGCGGCCAACGCGAGCGTTCGCGGCGAAAGCCCACGTCGTTCGTTGCCCACCGCGATCGTTGCATCGTCTCGCAGAGGCGCCCTGCCGTAGATGTCCCGGGCGCCAGCGACGTTCTCGATCGCGATGAGATATCCCTCGATCGACGCTGCGCGGGTGGCGCCAAGGAGTCGCGCCACATCCGCGATTCGTGCGATATTCGCCGGATTCTCGACGCCGTCAGCGAAGATCGAGAGTGTCAATCAAGTCGCGCGCGGAGCCTCCGCGCGATCGCTTCGGCTCGCGCGTCGTGATCGCGAGTCCGCGCCGCAGCTTCACCGCGCAGCCGGCGCTCGTGTTGCAACATGTGGTGGCCGAGCTCGTGCGCGAGAACATACGCGAGCATGAATCGTCGCAGGGTCGAGCCGGGCCATGCGACGATGCCTTCACGATCAGTGACCGCGCCCGCGGCGCGCAGACGTGATCGCTCGTTCGCGGGTAGGTCAAACCCGAGACGCCACGGCGGGAGTGGTTGGTCGTAGAGCACGATCTGGCCAGGTCCGATGAGCTCACCCAGCGGTATGTGTTTCGGCGTGACCGGAGCCGGCATGAGCTCGATCGCAACGACGCCGTAGTAGGCGCCCTCGCCGAACCTACGCAGAGCCTCACGGATATCGGCGGCCGATGCCGGATGGTGACGACCGGGGCTGGGCCGTCGGCTTCGTACGACCGGAAGCTTGGCGCGCCGCGCGGCGCGAATCCGGCGCGGGTCGCTTCGGAGGCTCTTCGTCATCTTTACTGCCGATTATCGGAACGGCGAAGCAGAATGCCGAGGATCATCACGTGCGATACGACCGCGGCCGGGACGATGACGATGGGGATGTAATACGCGGCGCCGAGGTCGCTCACGACGCCGGCGCCGCGGGCCTGAACGAAGGCGTTGGCGAAATCGACGAGGCCGACGACGCTCACAGCCCATGTGAGCGGGATGCCGAGCCGCGAGCGCGCCCGAAGCGCTGCGATGGCTGCAAGCGCGAGCACAGCGGCGAGCGTCGTCCCGAGGGCGGCAGGTATCGCGAAGCTCTGCGCGAGCGAGGGCCGCACCAGCGCCGGAGCCAGGAAGCCCAGGCCGATGTAGCGGAAGGCCTGCACCACGAGGAGCGGCTGCAGAGCGGACTCTCGCGGCAGCCCCGCGAGTCGCGGTGCGACGTACCAACGCGCCAGCATTCCGATCGTGGCGAACGCGAGGACGACCTGCGCCGGGAAGACGAGGTCCGTCGACATCCGTCGGGACTTTATCCCCGAGGAGGGAAGGCGGCTTGACACATCGGTCGCACCCTTGCCCCTGAGAAACCTGATCTTGCGCCCTTCGTCCATTTGGCGCATGATTAGGTGAGTGCTGACCGTGGCGGGCTTGGTTGCGGACTATCTCCAGTATCTGGTGCTCGCGGGCCGCTCAGGCAGAACAATCGGCAATTACCGCCAGTACCTGTCGAATTTCACCGGATTCGCCGATCGCAACGGAGCGCCCGCGAGCGGCTCCGCCAACAACATCACCCGGGATCTGATCGCTGCCTACCAGGTCGCGCTATCGCGACGGGCCCAGCCTCACGATCCAGATGCTCGCATCTCCCTCGCAACCCGAAACCTGTACGCGGTCGCGCTACGCGGACTGCTCCGACACGGTGTGACCCGCCTGAAGCTGGACGTCCCGGCGCCCGACACGGTCGTTCTCGCCAAGGTCGGCGAGAAGACCATGCGTCGGATGGAGGTCGAAGACTTCGCGCGACTCCTCGAAGCGCTCTCGAAAGGCACACCGCAGGAGCTTCGCGACCGCGCGTTGCTTGAGGTGCTCTTCGCCACTGGCTGCCGGCTCAGCGAGCTCTGTGGGCTCACTAGACGGCGCGTAAACCTCAAAACCCGAGAGGTGGAGGTTCTGGGCAAAGGCAAGAAGGTCCGCGGAACGTTCCTCACCCAGCGTGCGGCCGATGCCCTGGCGGCGTACCTTGCGACCAGAAAAGACAGCTCGCCGTTCGTATTCGTCTCGCGGCAAACGGTCCGGCACGTCCTCGACTTGAAAACCGGAGTGCGCGAACCGCGAAAAGGTGTCTATCCGCTGGCTCCGCGAACCGTGCAAGCGCTGGTCGAGCACCTTGGCATGCGCGCCGGACTCCCCGACGATCTGTCTCCGCACTGGTTCCGTCACGGCCGCCTCACCATCATCGCGCGCCACGCAGGGCTCCTGGCGGCCCAGGAACTCGCCGGGCACGCGAGTCCAAACACCACCCGGCGCTACACCCGGATTACGTCCGCAGAGTTGAAGGGGCACTTCGACGAAGCGGAGCGCAAGGAGCGCGCGGATTGACGACGGATGATCGCGCGGACAATCCGCAAGGTCGTCATCTGGCGGCGACGCACCCACGGGAACAAGAAACGAAGGCGTTCCCACTTCCGTGGGATCGCCTTCGTCACGCCTTCCTGCATAAGAGATGCCAAGCGGCGCGGGAGGGTTTCTCCCGCGCCGCTGCCTGCTACGGTTGGACCGTCGTCTTCGCCGTGGCCGTGTTGTTCGCGGTGTTCGGATCCGTCGGCGAGACGAGGGTCACCGAGGCCGTGTTGGTGATCGTCCCCTTACTCGTCGGCTTCACCACGAGCGTGATCGTCACGGACGCACCGCTCGGCATCGTGCCCACGTCGCAGACGACCGCGGTCTTCGACGGCTTGAGCGTGCAGGATCCCTGCGTCGTGGTCGTCGCCCCGTAGCCCGCGTTCTTCGGGAGCTGATCGGTGACGCTCACGCCGACCGCCTTGTCCGGGCCGTTGTTCGTCACCACGATCGTGTAGGTGAGGTTCTGCCCGACGTGCGCGGGGTCGGGCGCGTCCATCTTCGTTATCGCCAGATCGGCGCGGCACGTCTGCGCGACGTTGTAGTCGGATCCGTAGTTCGAGTCGGGAGCGCGGTCCGCGCGGGCGATGTAGCGAAGCCCGTTCCCCGCGAAGAGGAATGCCCCGGCAGTGTCGGCAAATGTGTTGGTCAACGTCGCACCGTCGGCCGGAGTACCGACATCGGCGCGCGGCACGTGAATGACGAAGCTGCCGCTCGGCCCCGTCGTGAAGTCACCTGTAGCGGTGTGCCGGCCGCGGTAGGCGTCCGCACCCGCGTCGAAGGTCCCATCGCTGAAGGCCGCCAGCATCTTGTTCCCGGAAACCGTGGTCGTCGCCTGCGCGAACCACCACGTACTTCCGCCAGGCGCGTTGGCCGTGCCGGCCTGCTGCCAGTACACGCTCCAAAGGCCCGAGAGGACGTTCGGATTCTCAGGCGTCGGGGGCGCCTGGAGATTCTTGATCGTGAGCGTGACATCGATGTTCGCGCTGCCGGCGCTTGAGCCGAAGGAGGCGTTCACGATGTCGAGGTTGTCCATGTTCTGCCCAGAACCGCCGGGGTAGTTGTTCGGCGCGTCGTTCAGGAAGTCGAGGATCTGCGGGCCAGGGCACGTAGTCCCCTGCGGTGGCGTCGGAGGTGGTGGCGGAACCTTGCAGTCATTGATGAGCGCCGCGCCGGTCGTCGCACTTGCGCCGGTGCACTGGCGCGTGAAGTACAGGACCCCGCTTCCGGGAGCGGCGTGGTCATCCGTGTAGGCGATGTCGGCCGCACCGTTGGTTGGATCGACCGACACCTGGAAGAAGTCGAGGAGCGTGCGATCTCGTGCCGGGGTGCTGAGGTTGCAGCCAAGGCCGTCGATGCAGATCGGGCCCGTGTGGATGATGTGATCACTCGCCTTGAACACGCCCCAGGTGGCGCCACCGTCGATTGTCTGCGCCATGTAGACGTTCCACTGGTTGTTGACGTCGTCCTGCGGGCTGGGCTGGGCCCCGGCGCCACCCTGTGCACCGTAGAAGACCAAGTCGACGACGCCGGACTTGCCCGCGTCGGCCCACGGCATGATCGTCGTGTTGACCCCTGCCGGGTTTGGAATCAGGCTCGGCGCGGCCGCCGGATTCCATCCGGTGCCCGTGGCGTCGGCCTTGACCAAGATGTTGTTGCCGTCGGTCCAGATCGCGTAGACCCTGCCGCCGGCGTCGACCGCGGTTATCGGGAAGATGCGGTCGTAGCGCGCGCCGAGCGGACCGTGAAAGACCTCGTAGTTTCGCCAGCTGATGACCGGTGCGGTGGGCGCGGGAAGGTCCGTCACCGTGCCGACCGCCTCATACACGCGGTTGAAGTTTCCCGTTCCCGCGAGGCCTTGGTTGATGTTGTCCTGAGCGCTATCGGGCGTGACGAAGATGGAATACAGGGTGAGCTGACCCGTGACGGACCTGCGGGCCACGATGTTCCCGAGCCCGTTCCCGGCCGGATCCGGCGGCGAGTTAATCCCGCCCTGCCACTGAGGCGGGGGCACGTCGGTGTTGTTGATAATCGGACCGTTCTGAACGTAGGTCTGCCCACCGTCTCGCGACACACCGAGCTGAATGTCGATCACGCTCACGTCGTGGTAGGTCATGTAGACGTCGGCGAACCCAAGGCTGTTGAGCTTCGGGTCGGCACTCATCCACATGCGATCGTCACCCGCGACCTGCTGCGAATAGGGATTCGGTGGACCGAAGGTCGTGCCGCCGTCGTTTGACTTACCCGTCGTGATGTTCGCAAGGGTCAGGCTCGAGTACGCGAGAGCGTCATCCGACGGCGCCCCAAAACCGGGGAGGGCCGCGGTCTCCTGAGGCCCGATCGCCCAGTCGCAGTCGCCGCCACCAGCGGTGTGATCGGGGAAGCCGAGGAAGGCCGACGCCGATCCGTCATGTGTGACTCGGAACGCTTTGCAACCCGCCGGGACTCCGATGGGGGCGATCACGAACGATCGGCCGAACCTGTCGGTCCTGATGCTTGGTTCTCCGGCACCGCTGCTGCCGGACAGCAGAAGGTTCGTGTTGAACGTCGCAGACGGGGGCAGGGCCGTCACGAGGTGTCCGCCTCCAAGAAGAGACGTCGCCGCCGCAACAGGACTCGCGCCAAGAGATGAGCTGAGCGACGCGACGAAGAGGACCACCATGAGCGAAGAAAGGGCGCGCGCTCGATGAGCGCTGCGTGGCATGCGAGTACCTCCCGCTAACGATCGGATTTTCAGTGGAACGTCCGTCGGCCTCGCAGCACGAGTGGTGCCAGAACAAGTGCGCGCTCGCTTTACCGCCCGGCGCGATTCGGTCAATGGTCGGTGAATGAAACGCCACAATCGTGGAGCCCGCATCTCACAAACCCCTCGGTTGGTCCGTTTGAAAATGTGAAGTGCTGCAGCTGTCTGACAAAACGCTCGCCGAGGGGGTCGCTGAGCTCTCGCGGCGGGATCCACATCTCGCGCGCGTTATCCAGCGCCATGGCGCGCCTCCGTTGTGGGACCGGGCTCCTGGTTTTCAGACTCTCGTCCAAATCATCCTCGAGCAACAGGTCTCGCTGGCCTCCGGACGCGCCGCCTACGCGCGGCTGGAGACGGTCGCCGGTGAAGTCACCCCAGGAAGCGTCGCGGCGCTCGACGACGCCATGCTGCGGGGCGCTGGGTTGACGCGACAAAAGGTGTCGTACATCCGAGGGCTGGCGCAGGCGATCGTCGCGGGCGAGTTCGACCCTAGCGGTCTCGCCTATCTGGATGACGACGCAGCCCGGACCGCTTTGATCAAGCTCAGAGGTGTCGGGGCGTGGACCGCGGACATCTATCTCTTGATGGCTCTCGGCCGCGCCGACATCTGGCCCGCGGGCGACCTCGCGCTTGTGGCCGCGATGCGCGAGGTGAAGCGAATGCGCTCGCTACCGAGTTCCGACCGCGTCGAACGAATCACGCGCGCGTGGAGTCCCTGGCGCGCGGTCGCGGCGCGCGTGCTCTGGCATCACTACCTGAGCACGCCGCGCACCCGCGGGACCGTTAGCGCCGCGAAGCCGTCTTCGCGTCGAACGCCTGCCCCGTCTCGACGTCCGGCCCCGAAAGGTCCGCGCTCGGTACGCCGGTCGACAAAGCCTTCGCGAGCCAAAGCTGCAACCGCTTGGTCCAGGTCAATGGCTCGTACGCCTCTAGGTGGTCGTACACGCGTTTGAGCATCGCGCGGTCTGCGTCGGTGAACATGTCGTCCTCCTGCAAAGCATCGCGAACGATCCGGTCGAGGTCGAGGGTCCCGGGACATTCCGTCGGCACGATCGCGTGATGCGGCAGTACCGTCGTCCCGACGTCTAGCGCCAGCCCGTAGCGGCTTGCGATGTCCGCATGAAGCCGTGCGGACGCGGCGTAGAGCGCATCGGTCGGCGGCATCGCCGGACCGGCCTCGTGCTCGATGCCGATGGAGCGCTGGTTCACGGGGAACACGCCGGCGTGATAGGCGGTGTCGTCCTCGCTCACGAGCTGCGCGATGCGTCCGTCCGACCCGATGACGTAATGCGCGGACAGGATGCTGGACGGGTTCAGAAACCTGCGGATCGCGCCCTCGAACATCACCACGGTCCAGTGGTCGACGATGAGCTCGACGGTATTACCGGCGCGCCCGACCGTGTAGTTGCTTGCCGGCACCGGTCCTCGCCACTGGATCGCCATCTCGTAAAGCAAACGCCGTGAGACCCTAGAGCGTGATGGTCCGGCTCTTGCTCGTTGCGTTTGTGTTACTCGCCGCGTGCGGACAGCCCGCGGCCGTTTCGCCGTCCCCGAGCGTGACCGCGACGGTCGCCGTCGCTTCGTCGACCCCGAGTCCGACACCGTCGCCCTCGCCGACGCCCTCCCCCACTCCGAGCGTCCTGCCGATCTTCGACGCGCATATGCATTACAGCCGCGAGTCGTGGGTCGCATATCCGCCCGAGAAGATCCAGGCGCTCCTCGATTCGCTCAGCGTCACCGCCGCCCTCGTGTCCAGCGCGCCGGACGAGGGTACTTTCCGGCTCAAGGGGGTCCTGGGCGACCGGGTCATTCCGATGCTTGGCCCGTACCGCAACGGCTCGGATGTCTTCTCGTGGGCGCGCGACGGGACGATCGTGCCGTACGTCGAGTCCGCGTACCGCGCCGGGCAGCATCGCGGGTTCGGCGAGTTCCACCTGAACGTCGGGCAGATCACGCTGCCGGTCGTCCGGAGCGTGATCGCGTTCGCGCAGTCGAAGAATCTTTTCCTTCAGGCACACGCCGACGCCCGCGCCGTCGCCGAGCTCTTGAACTACGTCGGCGCCGACCAGATCGTTCTGTGGGCGCACGCCGGCGTGACGGCGACTCCCGAACAGATCGACGCGCTTATGGCCAAGTGGCCGAAGCTATCGGTCGAGCTCTCGCTCCGCGATGATGTTGCGCCGCAGGGTCAGCTCGATCCGAAGTGGCGCGATCTTCTCCTTAAGTACAGCGATCGCTTCATGGTCGGCACCGATACGTGGACCGTCGGCGGCTCGTACACCGGCAACGAGCGCTGGGACGCCTACGCCGACATCGTGAATCGGATCCGCGGATGGCTCATGCAGCTGCCGGATGAAGCGCGCGCGGCGATCGCCTACAAGAACGCGGACCGCTTCCTGGCGCAGCTCCCCCGCTAGACCTGGGGCGGGATCGTGGGCGGCGTCGGCTCGGCGACCACGCGGCGCGATGATCGCGAGCGGAAGACGATCCCGCTGCCGAGCAAAATGAAGAGCACGAGAAGCACGACCAGGCGCGGAACGTCGGGGTAGATGCTCTCGGCGGTGAGCACCCGCTCGGAGGTGCCGGTCAGATCGAGATGCCACACCAGACGTGAGTTATCGCCGGGCACCCCGTTCGTCGCTGTCACCACGCCTGGAACGCTGACGAAGTAGTCGTACGTGATGCCCGCGAGGATCGCTTGCGCGAGCTGCTGCGAGGTCGCATCGGTGGCCGTCGGCGTTCCCGTCGGACTCGTGGGCGCGCTTGGCGACACGACCACCCGGACCGTGTAGTGGCGCGCGATGAGCCAATCGTCGGCGTGAACGCTGATCGTGCCGACGTCGAATCCGCCGGTCGATGTCTTCGCCACGGCGGTCTGCGCTTCGGCGAGGCTCACCGATCGGCTCATGCGGAGGTGGACCGCCGCGCCTTCGGAGTTATCGCGGATCTGCCACTGCGTTCCTGTCTGCCCCTGCGCTTGGCTTTTCGTCGCGGCGTCAGTCATCGCCTGCTTCACCGCGCTGCCGAGGAGGCCGTCGGCGTCGACGTTGACCTCCTGCTTGACGGAGGCGCCGGGCAGGATCGGATTCGGCTCGATCGTCTGTGTCACGCCGAGCGCGAACTTGCCGAAGCATGCAGTCGCGAGAAGGCCTGCTGCGGCGAGCATCGGAAGGCGGCGATACACCGGGCGGAATTGTCGCCTGCCTAGGAAGGGGGGCGGTCTAGAACCTGTCTCGCTTTGGGCGGGTCCGGGCCAACCCAGGGGCCTGTTCGGACCGGCTCGCGGCCGTTTGGCATCCGTGCTGCAGCCATTTCCATAAGGAGGTGCGACCAATGGCGAATGAAGAATGTGCCCACTGCGGCGTGCTCATCACCGAATGGTCCACGGTCGCCAAGCGCGACAACAAGATCTTCTGCTGCCCGAACTGCGCTAACGCGCACGTGAGCTCGGAGCGCGCATCAGCCGAGACCGCGACCGGTTAGTTTTCGGTCAGGCTGCCTCGGCCTCCGGGGCGATCTCTTCGAGCGATCGCCCGCGGGTCTCCTCGCCGAGCAGCGCGACCGCCGCGGCGGTGATCAGAAGCAGCGCCATGAAAAGGGCGAACGTTCCGTTGACCGCGATCGCGGGAACGAGGACCGGCGTGAGGTATGGCCCGATGATGCCGCCGATACGTCCCACCGCCGCGGCGACGCCCGAGCCGGTCGCACGCACGGACGTCGGATAGAGCTCGGGCGTGTACGAATAGACCACGCCCCAAGCGCCAAGATTGAAGAACGAGAGCAGCGCGGCCCAGACGAACAGGCCGTTGAGGTTGATGTTGTCACTGCCCGTTCCGTAGTTCCCGAACATGAAGGCGGAGACCGCTGTGCCGAGCAGATACGCGACGAGCGTCCACTTGCGGCCCCACCGTTCGACAAGCCACGCAGCGCTGAAGTAGCCCGGCACCTGGGCGAGGGTCGAGAGGAAGAAGAACTCGTTGCTGCGCACCTGCGAGAGCCCGCGCCCGGCGAGGATCGACGGGATCCAAAGGAAGATGCCGTAGTACGTCAGGACGACGCCGAACCAGAGGATCCAGAGCATGACCGTTCGACGCGCATACCTCCCGCTGAAAAG
Organism: Chloroflexota bacterium; assembly: GCA_005882765.1. Classification (GTDB taxonomy): domain Bacteria; phylum Chloroflexota; class Limnocylindria; order P2-11E; family P2-11E; genus 3-1-20CM-2-70-9. The sequence continues at coordinate 13,924 of VBDV01000040.1, forward strand.
CTCCGAGATGCTCGTGCGGCCCGCGCGTGCCGGCGCGACCGCGGGGGCGAGCGTGAGGAGCGCTCCCCCACCCGCGCGCTCGACCCGTCGGACGACCGCGTCGGCCTCGGGCGCGCGGCCCTTCTCCGCCAGGAAACGCGGGGATTCGGGCAGCGCGCGGCGCAGGTAGGCGACGTAGAGGGCGGGCAGCGCACCCACCGCGAAGCCCCACCGCCAGCCATAGCTCGCGACGACCGTGATCGCGACGATCCCCGCAAGGATCGTCCCGTATGCCCAGAACGACTCGAGCAGCACGATCATCCGGCCGCGCTGCGCGCGGGGTGAGAGCTCGCTCACGAGGGTCGCGGCCACGGGCAGCTCCCCGCCGAGGCCGAGCCCCGCGATGATCCGCGCCGCGAGGAGTGTCTCGAATGTCGGCGCGAGCGCCGAAAGCAGGCTCCCGATCGAAAAGATGACGAGCGTCGTCGTGAAGACCGCTCGACGGCCGTAGCGATCGGCGAGGCGACCCGCCGCGGCGGCGCCGATGAACATGCCGACGAACGTCGCGCTCGCCACGAGTCCGACGCCCGTCGCGTCCAGCTTGAATTCGGCGCGGACCGGGGTGAGCAGGAAGCTCAGCATGAGGACATCCATCGCGTCGAACATCCACCCGAGGCCAGACAGGATCAGCAGCCGCCAGTGGAACCGGTTGAGCGGGACGCGGTCCAGGCGCGCCACGAACGTCTCCGCCGCCACGCTCAATTCCCGAGACACCCCTCTGCGGCGAGAAGCTCCGCGTTCAGGATCGAGGCACCGGCCGCGCCGCGGATGGTGTTGTGCGTCAGCACGACGTACTTGATGCCCATCGCCGGATCCTCGCGGACGCGGCCCACGACCGCGGCCATGCCGCGCTCCGTATCGCGGTCGAGGATCGGCTGCGGCCGGTCGCGTCCATCCCGCACGTGGATCGGGTGCTCCGGAGCGGTCGGCAGCTTGAGCTCCTGCGGCCGACCGCGAAAATCGCGCATCGCGCTCTTCACCGCGTCCGGCGACGGTGAGCCACGCAGCGTGAGGCTCACCGTCTCGGTGTGCCCGTCGCGGACGGAGACACGATTGCAGTGCGCGGAGAACGCGAAGGTCGCTTCGACGAAGCGCTTCCCGTCCCAGGTGCCGAGGAACTTCTTCGTTTCCTGCTGCATCTTCTCCTCTTCCTCGGCGATAAACGGCACGACGTTGTCGAGCGCATCGAGCGAGGCCACGCCCGGATAGCCGGCGCCGGAGAGCGCCTGCATCGTCGTGACGACCGCGCGCTCGATCCCGAACGTCTTGTGCAGTGGCGCCGCGGCGAGAGCGAATCCGATCGCGGAGCAGTTCCCGTTCGTCACGATCGACCCGGACCAGCCACGTTTGCGCCGCTGCACCTCGAGGGCGTGCATGTGCTCGGCGTTCACCTCGGCGATGAGGAGCGGAACGTCATCGTCCATGCGATGGGTCTTGACGTTCGAGAACACGTGGTGACCGGTCTTCGCGAGGGCGGCCTCCCACTGCTCAGCCGCGTCGGCAGGCAGCGCCGAGAAGCAGATCTCGGCGTCGAGGTCCGCGCTCGTCGGCTGCAGCGTCATGCCCGCGGCGTTGGCGGGCATCTCGCCCGACCAGTGCCATGGCGTGACGTCGCCGTAGCGCTTGCCCGCCTTCGCATCGCTCGTGGTGAGGGCGCTGATCTCGAACCAGGGATGACCCTGCAGAAGGCCGATGAACCGTTGCCCCACGGTCCCGGTCGCGCCGAGGACCGCGACCTTCCGTTTACGCATCGCGGTCAAGTCTGACGTATCAGAGGAGCGCCGCGGCGAGCCAGCGCCGCTGCGGGTCAATCCAATGCAGGAGCCGGAGGCCCGCCTCTGCGAGCGACGCAAGCATCTCGTCGTCGTTCACCACGTGCCGGCCCTGGATTCGAATTTGCCAGTGACCGTGGGTCCCGCCGTCGTAGTCGATCGTTTGGTAGATGCGATCAGCATCCCGGGAGATCTCCGACACGCGGATCGTGACCGCGCCGAGGTGCCGTTCGGTCGGTGTCGGATCGTTCCCGATCTCCGGGTCATACCGCTCGATCAGGGCGACGCCGTTCGGCGCGAGGTGGCGTCGAACGGAGCGGAGCAGGGCCAGCCGGGCATCCTCGGGCACGTTGATGAGCGTGCTCATGAGCAGCACGCCGCCGAACGTGCGCCCCAGATCCAGATCTTCGATGCGCGACAGAACCGTTTCGGCGCCCTCGATGAGCTCGAGCATCTCGGGGTTGAAGTCGACCGCGACGATGCGCCGCCCGAGCGCGATCAATGGATGCGTGATCCGGCCGGAGCCGCAGCCGAGCTCGAGGATCTCAGCGTTTTCGGGGATCTCCCGGTCGATGAGCTCCGGCTCGCCGGCGGCCTCGAGTAAGCGGTACAGGTCGACGGGCGCGCCCGGATCCCGCACGGTCTGAGTGTGACGCAGGCCGAGAGCTACCGCGAAATCGGCGTAAACCCTGTGCGTTCCAAGACAACGTTCTTGAGGTGTGCCCGCTCAAGGACCTGCGCTGCTCGGGTGGTCACCAAGATCGTTCCTTCGTTCGCCGGATGGAACAGGTCGGATCCATCCCACTCGCGCGGGTCCAGACCCTGATCCAACGGATCGAGACCAGCCCGGGCCGCTTCCTGACCGGTTCGCACCGGTCCGCCGCGACCTGCGATGCCTAGGACCCACCATTCCCCTGGTGACTGCAGGCCCTCACAGATCGTCGGGTACGCGCGCCAGCCGCCGATCGCATTTTCCTCGAGCAGTTTCTTAAAGCGATCTCCGATCAGGTAGAGGCTCGCCCAGAAAGTTCCGAGCAGGTCACCCACTTTGCCCTTCTGGTCCACGAAGCCCCGGATGGGCAGGCCTCCCGTGTATTGGGCGTCTAACAGCCGGTCGTGATCGCTGGCTGCGGGCACGGTAAGTCGGACCCGAGCCCAGTCGTGTCTTCGAAGGCCCAGTCTCCGCAGATCCGCAACCAAGAGGCTAGGAGTCGGACTCAATGTCCAACTCAACCCGTAAAGCGAACGAGGTCGACGAGGAGCTCCGGGGTCACCCGCGGGACGCGGCTCACGACCGCGCCGGTCTCATCGAGGACTCGGTAGCCGTTCGCGATCGGCGTGACGTTGTCGGGGATGATCGTGCGAACGAGATCGCCGTGCTCGTCGAAGACCAGGTAGCTCGGCGTGTAGCGGCACTTGTAGACGTCGCCGATCACCGCACCCGCGGCCGTCGGGAGCTCCACGCGCACGAATCGGCACTGGCCGCTCAAGGTCGTCGCCGCGATCTTGATTGTCTGCCGGTTCGCCATGCAGATGAGGCAGAAATTCGAGTACATCTCGACAACGACGGGCTTGCCGCCCTGGACCAAGCGCGCAAGCTGCACCGGAGACGTGATGTCGGCAGAGCCCGGGCGCATCGAGAGCCAGATCGTGCCGAAGACGACGAGGTCGATGGCCACGGTTGTTCCGAGCGCCGGAAGGGCGAGCGAGCCGACAGGGGCGAGGACGAGCGCAACTCCCACGACCGTCGGAATGGTGACCGCGAGGACCAGAAGCAGGAAGCTGAAGTGGTTGAGCGTCCTCAGCGGTGGAACTCTTCGTGGATGAGGCGGACAGCCTTCTCGCGGTCCTTCTCCAACACCACGAGTGAGATGTTGAGCTCGCTCGATCCCTGGGCGATCGCAACGACGTTCACGCTGGCCTTCCCGAGCGCGGTGAAGACGCGCGCCGCCACTCCCGGCGTCCCGCGCATCCCCTCCCCCACCGCGGCGACGATGGCCACGGGGCGCTCGACGTCGATCTTCTCGACATCGTGGCGCTGGAGCTCGGCGTTGAACATTTTCTCGAGTGCGCCCTTCAGGCGATCGGTCGCATCGTCGGGGACGACGAGGCATATCGAGTTTTCGCTCGACGACTGGCTGATCATCATGACCGATACCCGCTCCGCTGCGGCCGTGTCAAACACGCGCGCCGCGAACCCGGGGACACCGCTCATGCCGGCGCCCTGCACCGTGATCATGCCGAGCCCGCCGAGCGACGTCGTCGCCTTGACGACGCTGCCGTCCTTGTCGGTGTTGCTCGTGATCGTCGTGCCGCGGTCCGACGGCGCGAATGTGTTGAGGATGCGCACCGGTATTCCGGCCTCGACCGCCGGGAGCACCGTGCGCGGGTGGATTACCTTTGCCCCGAAGTAGCTCAGCTCGGCAGCCTCCGCGTAGGACATCGAGTCGAGCGGCTTTGCGCCCTTCACGACGCGCGGATCGGCGCTCATGACTCCGCTGACGTCGGTGTAGATCCGGAGCTCGTTGGACTTCGTCGCCGCCGCGAGGACGGCGGCTGAGTAATCGGATCCGCCGCGACCGAGCGTCGTCGTGACGCCTTCGGCCGTGGATCCGATGA